>NZ_JBHVGL010000033.1:162-39595 GCF_042800875.1 Kitasatospora sp. NPDC057595
GGTCGAGGAGGCCGGCGCCGCCGCCGTCGCCGAGCAGCAGGCCGTGGCCGAGCGGGAAGCCGGCCGGGCCGACGCCGCCGAGGCCGAGGTGGCCGAGCTCCGCCAGCAGCTCGCCGCGGTCGAGGAGGCCGGCGCCGCCGCCGTCGCCGAGCAGCAGGCCGTGGCCGAGCGGGAAGCCGGCCGGGCCGACGCCGCCGAGGCCGAGGTGGCCGAGGCGGCCAAACCGGAGGCAGAGATGAAGGCAGCCGTCACCAAGAAACGAACCCAGCCCAAGCGGGCCGGTCGCGCCGCCCGGCGTCGTGGCACCGGTGAACCCAAGAGCTAAGCACGGAGGGGCCGACCTTGATCGAGGTCGGCCCCTCCGTGCTTAGCGTTAAGGAGTCAGCCCAATCCGTGAGATCAGTACGTGAGATCGGCGGCCCCTTAACCGTTTACAGTCGTCATTACTGCTCGAATTCCCCGGCCTTTACACTGCCGATGAACGCGCCCCAGGCGACGCTAGTGAAGACCAGTGCCGGGCCGTCGGGAGCTTTTGAATCCCTCACCGCTTGTGAACCGTCCGCCGCTGCGATCTCCACACAGTTGTTGTTGTTCCCGGAGAAGCTGGACTTTCGCCAGTCAAGCCCGGCGGCCGATGCGGATTCGATATGCGTCACGTCTGCGCCATTTCTGTCAGAGCCGTAGAGATCAAACGGCGGGAATTATCCACACTGGCCGCCGCCGCGTTCAAGCGCCGGAACAACGTGGTAAACGTCTGCACGTCCTTGTCAACTTCGTGATACACGGTGCTTCTCGGGGAATCCGCGTAGACCACGTCGGATTCCGATTGCCCCGGGAAACTCATGATGACGAACGGACCATACAGGCAGGCGTTCATCGGGTCACTCCGAGGAAGGATCTGCAGCTCGATATTCGCTTCTTCGCTCGCCGCGAGAAGGAACCTGAGCTGGTCCTCTATCACACCCCGACCGCCAACCCGAGTGTAGAGCACCGATTCGGAGAGGATCACCCACAGGTGTAGGGGCGCCGTCCGGGCCAGGACCTTCCGCCGTTCCGCGCGGACCGCAACCTGAGTTTCGATCGCTTCGTCCGGAGCGTCCGGCGCCTGCAGACGGATCAGAGCGCGCGTGTATTCCGGGGTCTGCAGCAGTCCCGGAATGAGATGCGTCTCGACGTTGTAAATATCGGACGCGTCGGATTCGACTGTCACATATGCCGCATAGGCCGAGTCGATGGAGTCTTTGTATCGATCCCACCAGCCTTTTCGGTTCGCGTTCCTGGCCAATGATTCCAACTGCTCGCGAACCGTGGCGTCCGTGACCCCGTAGAGGTCCAGCAGGGCGCGCAAATCCAGTAGCCGGACGCCGGACTGTGCGTTCTCCAGACGGGTCATTTTGGATTCCGCACAGCCGAGCGCTGCGGCGGCGTCCGCGTGCTTGAGGCCGGCCGCGACTCTGAGGTCTCTCAGCCATCGTGCGAGCCGTCTCTGACGGATCGTCGGATTGGCATTGATCGGCACGTCCTACCTCCCCTTTGGCCGGTGAGGGCCAGTCTGCCCGGTCCCCGGTGGACCGCACAACGAGCGTAAGGGGTCCACAAAGTAGGGACTTGACACTGTGGTGGCTCGATGGTGCAGAGTACCTACCAACGACACGCGCCGTGATGGGTTCATCACGAGTAGTGGATCTTGATGGTGCGTCAGCCCACGGTCACCGCCGGAGGGGACCTATGCGTGAGAGTCGGGCCAGATATCAGCGTCACCCCGCGTACGTCAAGGCAGCCCGCCTCAGGGCGGTGCAGACCGTTACCGAGTGGGGGCTGGCACCCCTGGCCGAGAGCGTCCGCTTGATCATCTCCGAGCTGGTGACCAACGCCGTGCACTACGGGACCGGGCGCCAGATCGTCGTTTCCTACCACGTTGACTCCGTCCGGCTGCGCGGCGAGGTCCGGGACCTCTCCGAGGCGATGCCCAGCCGACGACAGGCCACCGAGCGGTCCGAGTCGGGCCGAGGCCTGGGGATCGTGGAGCTCACCGCGGACCGGTGGGGCGTCGACGTCAAGGTCATCGGTAAAACCGTCTGGTTTGAAATCGATCTGCCGCTGGCCTCCGAGACTCCTCCGGCGGCGGTTGGCCCGGCCTCCGAAACTCCTCCGGTGGCGGCTACCTAGACCGCTGGCCGGTGCGGCTCCCCCGCCCCCGGCCAGCTCCGCGGCGTGTTTCCCCGGACACGCCGCCGACCGCCCCCGCCCGCTCCGTGTCCACAACACCGGAGGGCGGGGGCGGTCCCGACGACCACCACCACCAAGAGCACCACGACCAGCAGGAGCCCCCGTGTTGCTGTTAGAGCAGGGACCGCTGATGCCGACGGCGGACGCCTCGGTGACGTTCGAGTGCGTGGCGAGCGCGCGATGGGGATACCACCCCTCGCCCACCGTGCTGGCCCGCCGCACGATGCAGGCATACCCCCTGGCCCTGTGGTGGCTGCGACTGCGGGCCGAACAGCTCGCGACCCAACTGCCGCCCAGGTTCGCCCAGGCGGTCAGGGCCTGGCACGCCGACGCCGACGAGCACCGGCGCGTGCGGCACCTGCTCGCCCTCGGCGAGCCCTACGCGCTGCCGATCGACGGTGGCGACGCTGAGCACCTGCTCACCGCCAGGCCGCTGCAGCCGCCCGTGGACCCCCGACAGGCGGTGACCCGGTGATGACCCCCCGTCCGGCGGCCGGACCCGCCAGCCTGACCGACTTGCCGGTACCCGTCTTGTCCGTAGTCCGAGCCGGGGATCGGGTACTGCAGATCGGCCCCGGACCGGTCGCCGGCGCGCTCTGCGACCGAACCCGCAGGCCCGTCGCGAGCGTGCACGCCACCCTCGGCGACGTCGAGGCCGTACGGGCACCGCTCGGGCCCCACCGCCGCGCGGCGGGCGTCGTGGACGCCGTCGTGGGCGATCTCGTCGAGGGCCGGCCCGACATCGGCCCCGCGGACGTCATCCTGGTGACGGCCGCCGTAACCGGCCTGTCGCCGCGCTGGGTTGACCAGCTCGCGCCCGACGGCGTGATCATCGCGCCCCTGGCCCTCGGCGGCCTGCACCCGTGGGTGATCGTGGGCCGGGACGTGCGTGACGGCCTGTTGTACGGATGCGTGCTGGCCGTAGACCCGCCGGGAGCCGGCCCCCGACCCGCCGCCGATACCCGGCTGTACGAGGCCCGCCAGGGCCTGGCCGAGCCGGACCCGGCGGCCCCGCCTCGGCGAGCGCAGCCCCTGCCGCCCTGCTGCACGCCCGAGCGGTACGTGGACCTGTGGGCGTGGCTGGCCGGCCAAGACGATCGGATCACCGCCGCGTCCGTTCGCAGTCTGGGGTGGGGCCCCGGGTGCGCGCTGACCGTTGGCGACTCCACCGTGCACGTCCGCCCGGACGGCCTCTGGCTGACCGACACCGAGCCGGTGACGCTGACGCTCGCCCAGTGCGTCGCGCAGTACGTCCAGGCGTGGGCGTCTCGCCGTCGGCCCGGTGCCGACGAGATGACGTGCCGGATCGGTCAGCCGCCGGAGGCCCCCGCGGACGCGCCGTTCGTCGCCACCGGCTGGACGGCCGGACGTCCTGTCACCCTGCCCCGGTGACGGCCGCCTCCATCCCCCGGGTGCCCCGATGGCCGCCGGCCCGCCGGCTCTATGACGTCGTGCACACCCTCGCCTGGCGCTGGACCTACTACCGTGACCCGGCCGCAGTGCTGGGCCGGGTCGAGGAGGAAGCCGCCTGCCTGGCCCGAGGGACCACGAGCCGACGGCCACCCGCCAGCCGGCTCGTCTGCCAGTACTGCCACCCGCTCAGCAACTACCCCATGGAGAGCCAATGACCGAGCACCTGCCCGCGGCCGCCACCCCCCAGGCTCTTGTCCCAGTCGCTCCACACCCAGTGGAACGCACCCTGGCGAACGACCTCATCAGGGCGTCCCAGAGCATCCGCTCGATGGACACCGAGGAGTCGGACGTTTCCATCGTGGCCCATGTCGCGATCCTCTGCACCGGCCCGACCGCGGCGGACGCCCTCCAGTCCGCGACGAACTGGGCTCGCCAGGCGACCACCGCCGAGGTGCATGCCCTCGCCATCGCCCGCGTCCCGGGCCCGCGCCCCGGCGCCTCCCAGGTCTGCCTCACCCTCACCGTCTCGTACCCCGACCCGGAGACCGGCGAATTCACCGGCGAGACTCACCACGCCGCCCATCCCCGCCTCAGGACCAGCAACGGCACAGCCGGCTGATCCCAGCCCGCGGGCAGACCCCGGGCCCCCGGACACCGGGCAGCACGAGCGGAATCGACGCCCCGGACACCGGGCAGCACGAGCGGAATCGACGCCCGCTCGTAGCGCCCGTTCGGGGGCCCGCTGTTCTGCCCGCCGCTCTGGCACCCCCGCGTCCGTTCCGTCCACAGAGGAGAGCCCACCCGTTGAACGCCTACGACTTCGACCCGGCGAAGTTGCGGACCGCGCGCACAGCTGCCCGCATCTCGGTCGCCCGGATCGGCCACGAGGTCGGTGTCAGCGCCCAGACCGTGACGCGCTATCTGGCCGGGACGCGTGCGCCGGAGCTGCAGTTGCTACCGCGCCTGGCGGAAGCGGTGGGCGTCGCCCCCGCCGACCTGTGCACCGTCGAACACGAGCGCCTGCGCCTGATCCACCTGAGGGCGTTCACCGGCCGCAGCGGCGCCGAGATGGCCCACGTACTCGGCATCGCAGAGGAGACCTATCGGCGGTGGGAGACCACCGGACGCCACGGCCTCCGCCCCCACTACGACGCCGACCGTGACGAATGGATCGAGTGGGAGGATCGGGCTGCCCCAGCGTTCGCAACGACGCCCAAGCGGCTGCGGGCCGCCCAGCTCCACACCGAGGCCTACTGGCCACTGCTGCAGGAACTGCGTTGGCAACGGACCCGAGAGGCACGACCCGAGTGGGCCGCCATGGTGGAGACGATCGCCGAAAACGCCCCCGGCCGCCCAAGTCACTGACACGTCTGTGAGGGCGGCGCGCATTTGGTGCTGCAGGTCACCGACTCCCCAGAACGCCGGCGCCGAAGAAGGCGGGAAGCGGCGCCCGCCGCCGGGGCGGGCGCCGCACCGTTCACCGCGAGCCGCCGGGCGGGAGCGCGCGGCGGCCGCCGCCGAGGCCCTGGCGGCCGTCGAGGCCGCCGCCGACCGGGGCACCGCCAGGTCGACGCGGCCGCCGCCGCGGTGGCCGCGGAGGCCCCTGCACAGCGCCGCCGAGTGGTCGCGTCGGTCCCCGCCGCCGAAGTGCACAGCGTGCAGGGCCGGCGAGCACCGGCGCGACACCCACCAACCGGGGGCGGCCCCCACGTCCTGTTCAGCAGGCCCGCGAGCTGATCCACCCGCGCACCGGCGACGGCCGGCCCCGGAACCTCCCCAGGGCCGGCCGTCGCCCTTCATCCGCGCGACCAGTCCAGGGACGCGTACGGCGCGAGGTAGCCCACGGCGGTCGGTGGGTCGAAGACCGCCACGAGGTCACCGTGGCGAGCGGCCAGGACGGCGGAGCAGGCCGGACACACCGGCGAGTCCTCCCACCGGTCGGCGAGCCGTGCCGACCACACCGTGAGGCAGCGGGAGCACGTCCGGTCCGCCTGCTCGGCACGGCAGGGTGCACACAGCCGGCCCGGTAGGGTCACGCTGGAGTCGGCGCCGCAGCGGCGGCAGATCCGGCGTTCGGCATACAGCGCCCGCTCGGTGGCGGTGGCGCGCAGGGCGCGCGCGTGAGCCGGGGAGTACAGCGGCACCAGCTCACCGGCCCGCCGGCCCGCTTCGTAGCCGACCGCGGACTGACCGGGGGCCAGCCCGAGCCCGGCGAGCCGCAGCCGTTCCTCCGTCCACATGTAGGCCGGCGCCCGGCCCCGCTGCCAGTGCCGCACGGAGCCGCGGGCCACCGGGATGGACAGCGGGACGAGCCCGAACAGGGCCTGGCCGTCGCCGACGCCGGCGGCCGCCGCGCGGGCGGCCAGGCCGTCGGCACTGTGCTGCAGAAGAGCGGCGCACCTGCTCACCGCATCCGCGTCGTGGGCGTCGTCGTCGGCGGCCAGGGCCAGGACCCGCCGGCCGGCGCGGTCGAGGGCGGCGGCGGCCAGCAGGTCGAAGAGGGCGTCAGCCTGGCCGCCGCGCAGGCCGGCCGCCTCGGCGGCGGCGGCCAGGACCCGGCGGGCATGGGCAGCGTCCGCATCCAGCACGGTCACGTCCGAGTCGGCGAGCAGCGGAACTCGCACCGCACCGTTCACCGCGAGCCGCCGGGCGGGAGCGCGCGGCGGCCGTCGTTGAGGCCCTGGCGGCCGGGCCGGGCCGACCGGTCCGCCCGCTCCGAGCAGGCCCAGACCGGCCCCGGCGGGTCGTCCGCCGACCCGCCGGCCGTCGAGGCCGCCGCCGACCGGGGCAACGACAGGTCGAACACCACCCGCCCGCCACCGCCGCGGTGACCCAGTTCGGTGGTGTCGCCCACCACCAGGTCCGGGCACTGCTCCAGATAGGGCAGCAGCACCGCCAGGACGTCCCGCACCCTGGCGGCGTCATCCCCCATCACCCGCACCTGCACCATCACCTACACCTCTCCCTCGGACGGACCGCCGTCGGCCGCCATCTCCCTCAGCCGAACCACGACCTGCCGGCAGTCCCCGAGCGCTCGGTGCGGCCCCCCCAGCTTCTGCCACCGGAAATCCCCGCGGTACTCGTCCCAGGCCCCAAAGCACCGCGCGTGCTGACGCATCACACACGACACCCTGTCCTGCGGCAGGTACGAGGCCATCCACTTTTCCACCTGCCGTTCCCGAGCCCAGAACGCCTCCCAGTCCGGACTCCACTCCGGCCCCGCCCCCTCCGGGCGCCGCTGCGGCCCGTCGACGTCCACCAGTCGCGACATCTCCCGGCCCACCACGCCCACGTCGAACGGTGCGTTCCAGATCAGCACCCGTCGGCCCCGCAGCACCTCCTCCAACCGGGCCACGACGTCGCCAAATACCGGCGCCCCCCGCACCATCTCGTCCGTGATCCCGTGGACCTCCGTCGCCTCCTCCGGGATCGGCATCTGCGGGTCCACCAGCGTGTCCAGCAGCACCTCCCCGTCCAGCCGCATCACCGTCAGGTCCACCACGTACCCCGACAGCCCCGTGGTCTCCGCGTCGACCACGACCGGCAGCAACCCGGCCGCCCCCTCCAGAGGCAGACCCACCGGCCCGTCCACCAGCTCCAGCAAGCCGGCCGCCCACCGCGAGGCCGACCGCTTCGCCTCCACCAGCATCTCCGCGTGCTCCCGCCGGGCCGCCTGCCGCCGCTCGGCCGCCTCCCGCTCCCGACGCTCCCACCGAGCCGGCCCACAGCCGTCGCACACCGGCACCCCCTCCCACGACGGGTACCAGCGCACCCGCGCCACCTCACACTCCACACACGGCGCGGTGTTCGCGAGCAACCGGCCCCTCGCCAGGTTCTCCCGCTGGCGCTCGGTCAACGACCGCACCGGCCGGGCCGTCGCCGGATCGAACAGCGGGCACGTCCCGTGGTGCTCGTTGTAGTGCAGCCAGCCCGCCGGTTGCAGACCCGCCTCACTCAGCCCCTGCGCCCGCAACTGGGCACGGGTCAGCAGATGCGCCGGAGCCCTGTTCGACCGGTAGGTGTGCCGGCCGTCCGCCGACTCATGCAGCACATCACCAAGATCACGCGGCATATTTCCATCTCCCTTCCAGAGAGTAATTCGACCGCACCACACAAATACACCAAAGGAAAGCCGCACGCAACCGAAACACGAAATCAAACAGCATTTCGGAGAAAGGGCTAGCAAGCCGGAGACAGTAAAGGACATCCTTTACTGCGGTCCGGCGGGCACCGGCCCGTACCGGGCCAGCGCCTCCCGCACGATCCGGCCCACCGGATACAGCTGGGCCGCGAGCCGCAGCCGCTCGGCGTGCTCCTCATCGCTCAGGCTCAGCACCCGCTGCCCGATTAGGCCCCGTTCCTCCAGAGCGGTCAGCGGCCCCTCGCTCAGCCGCCAGGAGATCGTACGCAGCCGCAGCACCATGGCCGACGGCAGGGAGTACCGGCGCTGAACCAACCGCTGGCCGGTCGTCGGGCCCGGCCAGGCTCCCGACAGCGAGAGCCGGGCGAGCTCCGCCGGCGTCAGCCCTTTCCAGGGGCCGGCCAGGTCCTCCTCCGCCAGCCTCTCCTCCAGGGCCCGGCCCACCACCGCGCTGATCGACGGCCACCGCTCGGCCCGCACCGCCGCCGCCCGCACGCGCGCGTCACGTTTTCGCATTCCCCCGCGCACGAGGTCAGCCACGAAATCAGCCTCCTCTCCACGCTGGTTCTCCGCCATTTTCGACAACAATTTCGCCGACTCGAACTGAACCCACACGGTAATCGGCAACGAATTGTTCTGCATTAAAGGACATCCTTTATTCTTGCCGGCGTTCGGAACTCGGAACGACGCCGGGCACCAGGCCGAGGGGTCAGCCGGCGAGGAGCGGCTGTTCAGCGGCCGCTCGCCTGACGGCATCGTGCACGCGCTCCCACAGCTCGCGGTCGGAATCGAGCTCGCTGCCACCGAGGAACCAGAGCTGGGCGTCCGTCACCCGCAGAGCCACGTCCCAGGACCGCCGGGCCGGGCCCGCGGTCGAATCCCGAGCGCGCCGTATCAGCGGGAGCAGGTCGCGTACCGCCAGCGGCCCCGACGACGGCGTGAGCCACCCGCCGGCCGCCAGCTCCAGCCGGACAAGGAGATCCGGGACATAGCGGTCATCCTCCACCGCGCCAGCATCCCACACCACCCCCGCCGCCATGCGCCATCCGGGTGAACCCGGACAACCCGAGCGGGCAGACCCCGGTTCCCCGAGTACGCCGCCAAGTCCCGCGGCCCGGAGCCGACTTCCCGGAGGACCCAGCCGTGCTGACACCCCGCCGACTCGCCGCCGCCACCACGGCCGCCGCCACCGTCCTGACTATGCTGGCCACCACCGCCGCCGCCCAGACCCGCACCATGCACCGCGGCGTCGACGGCTGCATCGCCTGGAGCTACGACGACGACGGATGGCTGACCACCACCGTCTACCTGCACAACCGCTGCGACCACCCCCGGATGGCCTACATCGCGTGGAAGTGGAACGGTTTGAAGCGCAGTGAAGTCCGCCTGCCCGCCGACGCCAAGGCACGCGAGGAACGCCGCAGCGACGTCAAAACGATCTACGACGGCGGCGCCACCGCCTGACCCCACGCGTCGCCGACCAGGGGCACTACCGAGCGGCCACCGGCGATGTCGACCAACCAGCTTCCACGCCGCCATGCTGGCAGGGCCGGGGGCTTCCGCAGCTGCCGCCGGCCACCACCACGACGAAGGAGAGCACCAAGCGATGACGCGAGTGCAGGAGGCCCAGGACCAACTGGACCGGCTGGTCCGGTACGTCGACCAGTTCAGCGACGACCAGTACTCCACCCGGTGGTCACCCGAGCGCCGCCACGCATGGGTAGCCGCGACCGCCGACATGGTCCACCACCCGGACCGGAGCCGCACCTTCGGACCGAACACCCCCGTCCCGGACTGGGCCCGGACCGAGTTCGACGGCCGGCTGCGGGAAGGCGAAATTCCGACGCTGACGCTCGGCAAGGTGCCCGACTTCATCGACTGGCCCCGGATCGTGCGCGAGCACCCGGTGCAACTGGTGAACGGCTACTACGACCAGGAGCCGGACGGCGCCGCCATCATCGAGGCCCACGAAATGCTGACCACCTCCGGGTTCGAGCCGTGGTTGGACACCGAAATCATCCTGGTCGGCGTCGCCGCTGACGGGACGCTGGAGCTCCGCCTGGACGCCGGCGCGATCCACGCCGAAGGCCAGATGGACCACAACTTGGTCGCGGCCGTGCACCGCGTACTCGGCGAGGAAACCCGGGTGAACCCCGACTACGGGTCCAAGGGCGAGCGGATCACCGAATGGTGGTGGTACTGACCACCGCAAGGTGATCTTGAACTCCTGGGGGTGGTGGCTCATCCGGATGATGCCGACCGGGCCGGACGCTCGCCCGTGCTGCCCCGCAGGGCGCGCGGCCGGTTCGCTGAAGTGCCGGCCTCGGAGCCTTCCGGTTCCCTCCGGGGGCCCTCCGGGGGGCGCCAAGGCGGCCGAGGGAGCCCGGCCCCCGGCCGGTGGGTGGCGGGGGCGGGTGCCGTGGGTGCGGGCGGGTGGGGGGTTGCTGCCTCGGGGTGGTCGGCCCGGCTCCCCCGTCACCCGGGCACCCGAGGCAGCCACCGAACCCCCGGGGGGTCAACTCGCCCAAAAGCACGGCGAGTTGACCCCCCGGAGAACCGGTGGCAGGGCAGAGAGCCTGCCCGAGCGACGGGGGAGCCGAACCGCCCACCAGCCCGACCCCTGCCGGAGGACCGGCGGCCGCCGGACCCGCCCCCGGCACGGCCCCCGACCAGCGAAAACACCCCCATTCAGACCTTGCCCAGAGTGGACACCACCCCCAGAACCATGGTTTAATTGAGTCATCAAGGCGGGGAGGGCAACCCCCGCCGAGACCCCCGGCCAACCGGCCGGGAGGAACACCACCACCGGGAGAACAACCCTTGACCGCCACCGCCACCCCCGCACGCAAGGCCGCCGCCAGGCGCAAGAAGCCGGCCGCCCCCGCCCCCGTGTGGGCGCGCGCGCTCGTCGCGGACCTCATCGCCCACGGCAACGTCCCGGCCGCCGCCGATCCGGAGCTGACCGCCGACATCACCAAGCACGGCATCACCGACCCGCTGTGGATCGAGGAGCGCACCGACGGCACCCTGCGTGTCCTGGACGGACTGCGCCGCCTGGCCGCCGCCGCCGCCGCCGGACTGGAGTCCGTCCCCTACTCCCCGCTCCCGCAGATCCGCATCACCGAGCTGACGGCCCACCCCGGCAATCTCCGCGAGGACCTGAAGCTCACGGCGGCATTCATCGCGAGCCTGAGCCGGGGCGTGGACATCCGGCTGCGGATCACCCAGGGCGAGGACGGGCGGCCCCTGGTGGTCGACGGACACCGCCGACTCGCCGGAGCGAAGCGGGCCGGACTGAGCCACGTGCCCTACGAGTGGGTGAGGGCCGACGCCGCCGGACAGCGGCTGGAGATGCTGAGCACCGCCGTTCACCGCGAGCCGCTGAAGGAGAGCGAACAGCTCGCCGGCCTCTTCTCCGCCGCCGAGCTCGGCGCGAGCACCGCCGACATCGCCACCGCGTCCGGCCGCACCCAGAAAGACGTCAAGCGGGTTGTCACGGCCAGCGGCATCAACCCCGTGAAGGCCCTGCGCTCCGCCGTGCCCGCCATCGCGCTGACCCTGGACCAGATGGAGGCGATGGCCGATCTTGAGGACGACCCCGCCACCATGGAGTCGCTGGCCCAGGTAGCCGCCGGTGGCGGGAACCTGACGTTCGCGATCAACCACGCCCGCACCCGTCAGAGGGCCGACCGCGCGGCGGCCGAGCACCGTGCCGAACTGGCCGAGGCCGGAGCCCGGATCCGTGAGACTGACGAGCTGAGCGAGAAATCGTCCCGGCTGACGTACCTGCGGGACGCGGACGGCAGGGCCATCGACCCGGCGGACCACGCCGCCACGTGCCGGGGCGCCGTGTGGGTCCGCTCCTACGGCAGCGAGCGCTACACCCAGTTCTGCGTCAACTGGGCGCTCTACGAGCACCGAATCGTCCTGCCGAACGAGGGCAAGCCCCGGCGTACCGCTGCTGAGGCGGCCGCCATCAAGGCGGGGAACATCGAATGGCAGGCCGCCACCGAGACCCGCCGGGCATGGCTGAAAGCGCTCTTCGCCAAGGGCCGCAAGTACAGCGCGAAGGAGGCCGCCGCGCTGCAGCGGGCCGTCAGCATGGCGCTCATCGGGGGATTTGCCAGCATCCCCGGCAGGTACGGCGACCACCGCACCCTGCGCGTGCTCGGTGAACTGCTCGGCGTGCCGGCCGTCGGCAACGGCGCGCATCTGACGGACGCCGATTTCGCCAAGCTCGCGGACACGGCCACCGCCGCCCGCGTGACGGCGCTCGGGCTCGCCCGGCTGACCGCGTGCGGGGAGATGGACGCCACCAAGGAGGCATGGCGTACCGACCCGGGCGCCAACCAGGGCCGCCGGGACAAGACGCGCCAGTACCTGCGGATCCTGGCCGACCTTGGCTACGAGCCCGTACCGATCGAGCGGGCCGTTTTGGACGACAAGCCCTACAAGCCCAAGGTCTGACGACCATCAGCCCGGGGCGGGCACCCCGCCCGCCCCGGCCGACGGCGCCAACTCAACTACCAGAAAAGGGAATCGCCATGGACTGTTTCACCTGTGAGGACGGCCGGTTCCGGTGCCCCCGCGACGAGGGCAGGCCCGGACGGTGCGGCATGCTGACCGAGTCCGAGCGGCAGGCCCAGTACGAGGCGTGCGACCTAGACGACCTGTCCCCGTCCGACGCCGCATGGTGACTGGACCCACGACCAAAAGCATGGTTTAATTGAGTCATCAAGGCGGGGAGGGCAACCCCCGCCGACCGCCCGGGGCCCACCGGCCCCGGGCACCCACCACCACCGACAGGAGTAACACGATGAACGCCAGGGCCTACCGCTTCGCCGCCCCGCTCGCCGCCGGACTCGACCTTGCCGAGCTGCTGCTGAGCGGAGAGATCACCGCCGTGTCCTACGGCCCCGACGGGTGGACCGCCACCCCCGCCGCCGGCGCCGCCCCCCGCCGCCTGCCGACCCCCGAGCACGTCAGGGCGTTCGGCGAGTACACCCGCGCCCGCGTCGCCGCCACCACGCGGGCGGCCGCCCCGATCGCCAGCTGACACCCGTTCACCAGCCGCCCGGCGGGACGCGGAGGGCAACCCGCCCCCGCCGGGCCCCCACCCACCACCACCGAGAGGGACCACCCCGCCATGAACGCCACCCCCCAGCACCACCCCGACCAGCCCCTGACCGAGGCGGTGTCCACCGCCCTCGCCCACCACGGCATCCAGGTCGAGCGCCACGGCCCCGGCGGGAGCCTCGGGCACTGGCTGACCACCCGCCTGCCCGACGGCGCTGAAATCGCCATCGAGGACGGACACGGCTACCTCCCCGGCACCCTCGCCCAGTACGGCCGTCTGCGCGCCATCTACCAGCCCGCCCGCCACGAGGACGCCGCCGACTACGCCACCCAGGTCTACCGCTCGCCCACCGCCGACGAGAGCGGCAACTCCCTCGCCCGCTTCATCGCCCACATCGACACCCTCGCCACCGTCATCATCGCCTGCCACCACCAGGCCGAGGCCCGCGCGCTGTGGGTGCGCCCCCGCCTGGACCCCGACCGCCTCACCCCCGCCCACAGCGACACCCGCACCACCGCCCGGCTCCACCGCGCCGCCGACCGCACGACCAGCCTCACCGTCACCACCACCGTCCGCATGGACGCCCAGGCGCTCGCCGCCAAGCTCCATGACGCCTACTGGAGCACCGGCGAGGACGGCGAAGCCCTGCCGACCCTCACCCGGCACCAGGTGCTCGACATCGTCGGCCGGCTCGCCGACGACTGCGCCGACGGTTGGCACCAGTCGATGAACGGCCCCGGCGAGCGGGCCCACGACCAGGTCACCGCATGGGCCGACGCCCAGATCCGCAGGCTCTTCCCCGAGCTGACCTGGCCCCAGGAGGACTGACCGCCCGCCCCGGCGGGACGCGGGCCACCACCCGCGCCCCGCCGGACACCACCCCCCGCAGCCCCGCCCGCCCGGCCGACCAGGCCGGCCCCGGCGCGGGATCCGGGGACGGGCGGCATCGAGCCGCCCGTCCCCGGGCTACCGCCTGCCCCGCCCCCGTCCGCACCACCACCCGAGGAACCCCATGCCCAGGTTCGACACGCAGACCGTGCACCGCCTGTTCGCCGACCGCCTCACCCGCGTCGGCATCCCCGCCGAGGCCTGCCACCTCGGCGACGACTGGTCCGTCGCCGTCCCGATCACGCTGGACGACCAGGACGCCGAGCTGTACCTGCGCTGCTACCCCCAGGGCGGCATGGACTGGCAGATCGAGACCGACACCGCCACCGCGTACGGCACGTGGCCGCCCCTCCGTGGCCGCTGGGGAGCGCTCAGGGACCACCACACCCTCAACCGCGAGCGCCTGCGGACCGCGATGCGCCGACGCGGAGCCACCTTCGGCCACCACCCCGCCTAGCCCGCCACCCCCGCGGGAGGGCAACCCCGCGCACCCCGGCCGGGCCACCACGGCCCGGCCGGCCACCACCGAGAGGAACAACCCGTGGCACAGCTGACCATCCACCACACCCGCCGGGACGGCACCCTACTGACCGGCACCGAACGGGGCGACGGCACCGCCGCCATCCTCCACCCGACCCGCTTCCGCTACTCCGGCAACGTCGGCTGGTACATCCCCAGCAGCCGCGACCGCGCCGCCGACCGCTACCACATCGACCGGGCTGCCGAGGCACTGCGCTCCGCCGGCCACCAGGTCGACATCATCATTGACGAGGACACCGCCCGCCCCTTCGCCGAGGCCGAGGCCGAGCGCCTGGCCGCCGCCGCATCCCGCGCCGAGCGGTTCGCCAACCGGGCCAACCGCGCCACCGCCACCGGCGAGGCTCTGATCGCCCGCGCCGACGAGGGGTTCAGCCGCATCCCCCCCGGCCAGCCGATCCTCATCGGCCACCACTCCGAGCAGCGCGACCGCAACCACCGCGAGCGCCTGCACACCACCGAGCGGCGGGGCCGCGACGAGCTCAAGCGCGGCCAGCACTGGGACAACCGCGCCCAGGCCGCCGCCGCCTACGAGCAGAACCGCTACGACATCCCCACCACCCTCCGCCGAATCGAGACGCTCCAGGCCGCCGACCGCCACGACGCCCGCGCCCTCGCCAAGCTCGCGGGCAAAGACGACCCCGCCGTCACCGAGTACCGCGCCGAGCTCCAGCGCCGCACCGCCGAGCGCGCCGAGGAACTGGCGCACTGGCGCAGGGTCGTCGCCGACGCCGAAGCGGCCGGCGCCAAGCTCTGGCGACCGGGCGACTTCCGCCCCGGCGATCTGGTCCAGATCGGAGGCGGCCGCTGGTGGGAGGTCATCAGGGTGAACGCCAAATCGCTGACCGTCCCCGGCGGACCCGACATGCGCCCCGTCGTCACCGTCGCCGGACGCGGCTTCGCCTGGAACGACCGCGCCCCCTACGACAAAGTGACCGGCCACCGCCCCGCCCAGAACACCGGCGGCGAGAGCCCCGCCGCCGTCGACCCGCAGCCCGCGTAGCCGCCACAAGCCATCAAAACTGTTGTTTAATTGAGTCATCACGGCGGGTGTCGTTCGCCCGGCACCCGCCGCACACCCCGGAATTGCCCTGCCCGCCGGCCCGTGCCCGACGAAGGCCGACCGGCAGGCAGGGGAGCGCCGGGACGGCCCCGGCCTCCAGCAGGAGGCAGACACCATGGCGAACGACAACACCGACAACAACGTCACCGAGACCACCGTGACGAACGGCAGCATCGTGCAGATCGGCACCCTGACCGGCCCGCTCAACACCGGCAACGGCCCTCAGATCAACGCCAGCAGCAACGGCGGCGTCACGTTCAACGGCGACAACAACACCTTCAGCGGCACCATCGTGACCAAGTCGAGCCGCCGTCGCCCCTGACCCGCAAGCCCTCGCGGGAGGGCGACCCTGCGCCCCCGGCCGCCGCCGGCCCCACGGGGCCGGCGGGCCGGTCCGGCGAACCGCCGGCGGTGGAGCCGTCCGGTTTCGTCGGTTCCCTCCGGGGGCCCTCCGGGGGGCGCCAAGGCGGCCGAGGGAGCCCGGCCCCCGGCCGGTGGGTGGCGGGGGCGGGTGCCGTGGGTGCGGGCGGGTGGGGGGTTGCTGCCTCGGGGTGGTCGGCCCGGCTCCCCCGTCACCCGGGCACCCGAGGCAGCCACCGAACCCCCGGGGGGTCAACTCGCCCAAAAGCACGGCGAGTTGACCCCCCGGAGAACCGGTGGCAGGGCAGAGAGCCTGCCCGAGCGACGGGGGAGCCGAACCGCCCACCAGCCCGACCCCTGCCGGAGGACCGGCGGCCGCCGGACCCGCCCCCGGCACGGCCCCCGACCAGCGAAAACACCCCCATTCAGACCTTGCCCAGAGTGGACACCACCCCCAGAACCATGGTTTAATTGAGTCATCAAGGCGGGGAGGGCAACCCCCGCCGAGACCCCCGGCCAACCGGCCGGGAGGAACACCACCACCGGGAGAACAACCCACATGAGCACCATCCCCACCGGCGCGGCCAAGCTCGCCAAGGCCGCCGAGGCCAACGGCTGGACCGTCACCCAGACGCGTAGCGACGCCGCCGGGCCCGACGCCACCTACCTCGTGCACGCCGAGCGCGGCGCCGACCGGGTGTCCGCGAGCTGGACCCGCCAGCGCGCCCGTTGGGTGCCCACCGGCAAGGCGAGCGTCCGGATCGGCAGCCGAATCGCCGCCGCCACCCTCACCGCCCTTGCCGACATCCTCACCGCCCCCGCGCAGGAGCAGGCCCCCGCCGAGCAGGCCCCGGCCGTCCCGGCTGTTCCGGCCGACGCTGCCCAGCTCGCCGCCACCGCCACCGCCGCCAACTGGACCGTGCGCATCGACACCTGCGGAGACGACACCCGCCGCGTCCACGTCCTGACCGGCGGCAACGGCTACGGCGAGGAATTCCAGGCCAGTTGGGCCCGCACCGCCACCACCCCGTGGGCGCTCGACAGCAGCCCCGCGTTCCACACCGACGGCCAGTGGAGGCCCTGCAGCGTGACCGAGCTCACCACGGTGATCAAGGGCAACCCCGGTGAGGGCCCCACCCCCGTCGAGCCCGCCGGAATCGGCGACTGCCTGTGGCACGGCGACGACGCCGTGACCGGCGTCCGCCTCTACAGCACCCCCGACGCCGACGGGTGGCTGACCAAGCGGTGCGGCGGGTGCACCACCCGCATCACCGGCCGCCCCGCCACCGACCTGCCCTACTGGCGACTGACCGACGACGAGCGCGCCACCATCGTCCGCGCCGTCCACGACCAGGTCACCGCCGCCCGCCGCGCCGCCGCCACCGCATGGGCCGGAGACATGCTGTGGGGCCACGACATCGACATCCCGGCCCAGTTCGCCGACGAGTACGCCCGCGTGTCGACGATCGACCCCGCCACCGCCTACGTCCGGTGGGCCGACGAGCACGGCCGCCGCCTCACCCCGGCCGAGCGGACCGCGTTCGGGCTCGCCCCCGCCACGTGGCAGTGCGCCGCCTGCCACACCGCCAACCCCCAGGGCGAGGAGGCGTGCACCGTCTGCGAGGCCGCACACCCCGCCGACACCACAGGCCACGACGCCTACCCCGAGGCCGACGCCGAGACCGCCCAGCCCAGCCCCCTCGCCCACGCCCAGACCACCGGCACCTACACCATGAAGCGCGTCACCACCGGCACATGGCACGTCACCTACCGGGGCCAGCTCTACCGCGTGCGCCGCCGCCCCGGCCGGATCGCCTACGTCGTCCACCACCTCGTCGCCGGACTCCCGGCCCACCGCCTCGGCGGCACCCACGGAACCTTCACCAGCCTCACCCAGGCCGTGAACGTCCTCAAGCACCACGCCGACCGCCTCACCGAAGCCCGCTACGCGACCGTCTGACCACCCGCCGGTCCCCGGGCACCACCGCCCGGGGACCGGCCCCCGGCCCCGGCGGCGGGGACCGGTCCGGGGCGGCATCGAGCCGCCCCGGACCGGGGCTGACGCCCCGCACGGCAAACCGCCCCGGACCTACCGCACCACCACCAACCCGCGCGGGAGGGCAACCCCGCGCACCCCCGGCCCCACCAGGGCCAACCACCACCGAGGAGAGCACCGATGACCACCCCCGAACCCCAGCCCGCCGGACACACCGAGTGGCACCACCACGACGACGGCATCGACCTGCCCTACGAGGTCCGAACCGTCATGGTCGACGGCCGCGCCTACGACGCCGTGCGCATCGCCCCGGGCAAGCCGATCACCCTGTACCCCAGCGGCAGCAACACGGCGATCGCCGACGTCGACACCGAGGACGAGATCACCCCCGCGCTCACCGCCTACCAGCAGGACGCCGACCGCTACCGCTCCGTTCTGCTGCGCGTGTCCGCGAACGGCTGGTGGCTCACCGTCGCCCACCAGCACTACACCATCACCCGCACCGCCCCGGCCGGGCCATACACCCTCCACCACGTCACCGCCGCCGAACTGGCGCGGGTCGGCGACGAGTACGGCACCGTCCTGTTCGCCGCCGAGAGCGCCAAGGCCCACGCCCGCCTCTCGCCCGCGCAGCCGTGACCACGGTCCCGGGGCACCACGCCCCGGGACCACCAAGGCCCCGGCGGCCGGGACCGCCTGCCTTTGCGGCTGGACCACCACGCACCCCGACGACGACGCCGCCGACCACCGGGGAACCGCGCTCGCCGTCGCCCTCACCACCGGCTGACCAGGCCGGACCGGCGGCCGGGAGAGCCCGGCCGCCGGCCCCGCGCCGCCGGCGCGGGAAATCGACGCCCCTCCGGGGCGGCAGCCCCGTGGACCGGCGCGTTCCCGCCGGGGGCCGCGGGCGGCCCCCAACGGGCGCCGGTCCCGAACGCCAGCACCCCGCCTGCCCTGCCGACGCCCCGGCACCCGCCGAGGCCACCTGACCGCCGCCGCCGACCGGCGGCCGGCACCACCCACGGAGCGAGGGCAACCGCTCCGCCACCACCGAGGAGACCCATGTCCAGCACCCCCGACGGCAACGAGCGGGCGATCCCCCGGTTCACCAGCCACCTGCCCGGCCAACGCCGCGACGGCACCCCCGGCGCCGGCGGCGCCCGCCCCTTCGGCCCCGACCCCGAGCCCGCCACCGGCCACGACGGCCGCCGACCCGGCCCGCTCGGCACCGTCCCCCGCCAGCGCCCCGCCCACTGACCGACCGCCGGCCCGCCGGGCCCCGGACCCGCCGTCAGCAGACCGCTGACCACCGCTCCGGGGCCCGGCCCCACCCCGCAAGGTGCCCACGCCGTGTACATCCCGCCCACCTGCCAGGCCCCCGTCCCCTGCCACGCCGACGCCACACTGCGCGTCGTCGGCTACCGCCTCGCCACCCGCGACCTGAAAGCCGGCCACCACGCCCTCGCCTGCGACGCTCACGCCCAGCAGCTCGCCGACCGCTGGACCGAACACGGCGCCCCCGCCTCCGGCGGCCGCACCGACCCGGTGATCGCCCGCACCTACCCGTACGGGCGCGCCTCCCTCTACCCCTCCACCCTCCAGCTGGAGTTCCAGCTGGACACCCGCCCCTCCCCGCCCCGCGCGCCCGCGCCGCCCGCCGCCAAAGCACCCAGGCGCCGCACGCGCCCCGCCCAGCAGCCGGCCCTGTGGACCGCCGCCGTCCAGGCCCGCCACCTTGAACCCGCCACCGACCCCGACGACCAGGACGACATCCTGGTGGTGCCCGCGTTCGTGCGCGCCGTCCCCGCCCTCGCCACCGGCCAGCGCTGGCACATCCAGTGCCGCCGCACCGGCCACGGGGACGGCGACTGTGCCGACCCCGACGACACCGACGGCTGGCGGACCGTGCGGACCGTCAGCAGCGACGCCGCCACCGCCGACTACTGGGCACTCGACCACGCCGAGCACCACCTGCCGCGCAACAACCTGCTCACCACCGCCGAGCTCGCCGCCGCTGAGCGTGCCGGCTTCTCCCGCGCCCAGGCCGACATCCTGAACACCGCCTACCGCGGCGAGCTCTGGGAGGACCTGAACGGCTACCACACCCCCGACGCCGGCAACTGGAAACCGCGCGCCTACGACGCCCGGCGCGTGCGGACCCTCATCGCCCGCGGTCTCCTCCACTGGACCCCCGACAGCGACGACTACCGCCGCCGGCTCCCACTCACCGACACCGGCCGCACCCTGTGGGCCGCGTGGGTGCACGCCCGCCGCTGCGAACTCCTCCAGCACGCCGACACCGACACCGAGGCCGGCGTCACCGACGTCCAGCGAGACCAGTACCTCATGCTGCGCGACGAGTTCCCCGCCGAGCGGGCCGCCGCCAACGAGCGCGCCAAGGCCGACCCGCCACCCCGCCCGCCCCTCGCCCGCGCCACCGGCCACTGGTACCGCCCGTACGGCGCCCCCGACAACAGCACCGAACAGGCCCGCGGCATCGAGTACGACGGACACCACTACGTCGCCCGCCGCCCCGCCGAAGACCAGCCGATCGCCCTGTACCGGGCCGACGGCGGCCCCGCCCTCGCCACCGGCCTGCAGTGGTGGCACCAGGTAGAGGAAGCCGCCACCGCCCACGGCCAAGCCGGCGGCGAGGAAGGCCGTGCCGCCCTCGGCCCGCGACCCGTCATCACGTGGGGGCTACGCGGCGACAGCCCCGTCACCCTCCACCAGGTCGGCCACCGCTGGCGCGACGTCGAATGCTCGAACTGCGCGCGCTTGACCGACCCCGAGTGGCACGCGCCCGGCCTCGGCGAGCACGAGACCGAGCCGGCCGCCGTCCTCGCCGCCGTCCAGCACGCCCGCCACCACGAACGCGAGATCCGCGCCGCCATGGCGAAGAGGCAGCGCGAGGACGCCGTGACGACCCTCGCCCCGGTGTTCAGCGCCGAGCTGTACGCCGTCCTGGCCGCAGCCGCCAACCCCGAGCGCGCCGACGGCATCACCTACGACGGCCGCACCCGCTACCGCATCATCCCCGCCGGCACCCCCAGGAACGCCCGCCGCTCCGGACGCCCCGTACGCCGCGAACTCGTTCTCCTCCTCCAGCGGGCCGGCTACCTCTACCACCGCGCCCCCGGCAACCGCGGCCCCCTCGCCCCCACCCCGGACGGCCGGCTCGCCGTCGAAGCCCTCGCCGACACCGCCCTGCCCGCCGGCTGGCCCACCCGCAAAGCGCCCGAGAAACTGCCGATGATCCCCGAAGGCTGGGCCGAGCGCCGGGTGCGCGAACAGCAGGACGAGCACTGGCGCCGCATCGAGGCCGAGCACGCCGAGCGCCGCGCCTCCGCGCCGGCCGACACCACGCCGGCCGAAAGCGTGGTTTAATTGCGTCACCATTCCTGGGGCTTCGGCCCCGGGAAACACGAAGGGCCCGCCGAAAACGGCGGGCCCTCGCGGGGACGGCCGGCATGTTGGGCAACCCACCGGACACCGTCCCTCCATCTCCACCACCGGGTGAAGAAGAAAGAGGACCCCATGCTATCCGACAACCAGCCCCCTACCGCGACCGCGCACACCCGCGCCGACGACCCGCGTTCCGGTGACCAGGTCATCCTCAAGGCCGACGCCGCCCGGGCCGCCGCCGTTCCCGCCGGCGCCCACCACCTCGTCGTCGCCGACCACTACGCCGGCGACGGCAGCGGCCTGTACGAGCTCACCCTGCCCGCCTGCCACCCCCGGCACGAGGACTGGGCGTGCGTGGTCACCCGGCACGACATGTCCCGGGTCCGGCGGACCGACGCGCAGGAGGGCACCCGCACATGGCGACCCTGACTCTGGCCCGGCCGCTGCTGCCGGCCCAGCGGGGCGCCCCCCAGCACCAGGAGGCCCCCGTGTCCCCCCGCCCCGCCCCGCCCACCAGACTCGATGACATCCGGCGCGACCTTGTGGTGCAGCTGCTCGCCGAACAGCCGACCGCGGACACCGCCGAACTGGTCGCCCTCGCCCACCAGCGCCACGGCGGATCCGAACGCGTCTGGCGGCCCGTCGTCACCGCCGCCCGCGATGGGCTGCGCGACCGCCTGGCCCTCGCCGCCGAGACCGGAGTCAGCCGCGCCACCCTCGGCCGCCTGTGGGCCGACCGCGACAACAACGGCCACCCCCCGGCCGTCAAAGTCGAGGGGGTGATGCACTGGTGCCTGCCGCAGTGGCAGCAGTGGCACACCGCCCTCGCCGAGGCCACCGTCCGCGAGGTGCACACCGAGGCCGGCGGCATCCACCGCGACGGCGACCCGGACGAGCTGGTGCCCCTGCGCGAGCTCGGCCGGATCCTCGGCCACAAGGACGGCACCACCGTGGCCGGCTGGCGCAAGAGCCCGCCAGCGGGCGCGATCGGCGACCTGCTCCGTGGCGAGCCGGACGGCGAAGTGCTCTACCGCGGCCAGCTGCAGCCCGCCTACCGCCGCTCCCGCCTCTGGGAGGCCGCCGCCGCCGCACCCACCCGCGGCCGCGGAGGCGGACCGCGCGGCGCCGGCCGCAAGCGCACCAAGTCGTACCCGTGGCAGGGCGACCCGCGGTTGGCCCTCGCCCGCCAGCTGCTCGCCGACCACCCCGGCAGCACCATCACCGACCTTGCCGCCCGCGCCCACCGCGAGGGAGGACAGGACACCGCAGAGGACACGTGGCGCCAGATCCTCACGGCCGCCCGAACCCACCCGGAGACCCCGTGAACACCGACCGCTGCCCCCGTTGCACCGGCCCCGGCCCGCTGGCCGCGCGGTCCCGGGTCACCCTCGCCCGTGAACGCCCGATCTGCCGACCGTGCGGCACCGCCGAAGCAGCTCGCGACCACCAGAGCCTGCCCCCGATCCCCCCGACCGACTGGCCCCTCCGGGAGGCATAGCGACAGGGCCCGCTCTCGGCCACCGACCCACACGGCACCCCCAGTAGCCGGCCGGCGCCATCCCGCCGAGACGGCCCCGGTGGCTGGCTGAACCCCCGTCACGCTGAACCCCCGTCACCCGATCGGGTGACGGGGGTTGAAGCAGCCCAATAAACCCGCCCAGAAAAAACCCACGCCACGACAGATTAGTGATTACATCTCGGTTCTGTGTGGCTATGATCACCGTATGGCAGGAGACCCGCAAGCGCAGCCGCACGGACGCGGCGCGCGCATGGGAGCACCCCGAGGCAAGCAGCAGGCGAACCGCTCCGCGCGGTTCGACGCTGACCGCAAAATCTCGGCTGCCGTCCAACTCGCTCCGGGCGACCCGCTTCGAATCAAGTTCGAGAAGCTGGTGAAAGCTACGGGCGTCAGTGGCGCCGAGGTGCTTCGGCTCGCGCTCAGCGCGTTGCCGGTGGACCAAGAGGGCCGGCCGGTCGGCTGGACCCCGCCGAAGGGGGCGGCTATGTCGTAAACGCGACCAGCCCCGGCACCGTCTCCTCCCGGTGGTCCTACCCGGGTCGCGGTGCGCGAGGCACGAATTCACAGGGTCTCAGCTTCTTGGTTGTGGCGACCGTCTGGCAGCTGAGAACCCTTACATCACCAAGCAGCGCATTCCTGACGAACAGTTGGTCGGTTCCTAGGCCGTCCGACTGGCGCCCTTTTACGCCCTGGAGCCCTGCCATAGTAGCGCAGACCAGCGGCGGCGGTACCCCCATCCCTGGCACCGGTGTGTCAAAGGGGGGTCTATTTATCGACAACTCCGCCCCGCGCATCGAACATATTTCCGCAGTTCGCCCGGCCGTTCTTCGCGTTCCCGCGATCTCTCCGCGGGCGTGGTTCCGAGTGGTCGGCATTCTGGCTGCCCGCGGCCAACTGCCCGAGCGCGGCCGCCGGTTCGCCCGGTTCCTCACGTGCCAGGACGTCTGCGGCCGTACCGGCCGGATCGTCGGCCGTGCGGAGTTCGGCGGTGACGGCGGGATGGAGCTCGCCCGCCGCTACGCGGACCGCCACGGCCTCGGACTCGATGCGTTCTGGGAGGACCTGCGGCTGGTGAAGGCCGCCGGCCTGGCCGAGCGGGTGGTGGCCCCGGCCCCCGGGCGCGTGGCCGTCTACGCGCTGTGCCTGGCCCCCGCCGCGATCCCCCAGCAACTGCCCGAGGACCTGACACAGCAACTCCAGGTCTGGCAGTTGCCCGACGTCGAGTCCAGCGGGCACGAGGACACCACCGTGGGCCGCCTCACCGCCGGCGAGGCCCCGGCGTGGACCGAGCCGGACGCCGAGCCGGTGGTGGTCGAGCTGACGAGCCACCAGGCCGCCGATCTGCAGGCCGCCCCCCGGTGGGAGCACCCGGCCGGAACCCCGGCCGCAGAAGCCGCTGTGAGGCTCGCCGAGGCCATGCGCAGGGCCGCCGAGGAAGACCGGCCCCGGGACGTGCGGTGCGTCGCCACGGCGGCGCCCAAGAGCACCGGCGACCGGCTCACCGACCGACTCACTGTGTTCACCGGAGTACAACCCGAAACGTCTCCCCTATACGCGAGGGGCGTATTTCCCCATGTGGGTTGTTTGTCTGACGGTAGTAAGGGGCTGATGTCGCGAAACGGCATGGAACAGGCAAAAAGGACGCGCCAAAGGGGCGCGGGCCTGCCCTGGGGTGGTGGGGACGACTACCACGCCGTTGCACAGAGGGTCCTACAGGCCTGCTGGCGGTCCTGGAGGCTGCAACTGGGACGCGGTCGGAAGATTTTGCCCTCCGGCGCATGGGGGGCCGATGGTGAGTGGCTGCAGGACTCCGGCACTCAGTGGGCCGACCTGCATCGGGTCATCGTGATGGCCCTGCACCGGTCCACCGAGCAGGAGTTGGTGTTCCTGCTCACCGGCGGTATCCGCAGCGCGGAGAACCTTGGCCGGCTCGCAGCCTGGCGGTTGTGGAAGCTGATCAACACCCGCCGTGACGCCCACGGCTACGGGCCCCGACCCATGGAGCACATCCGGATTCAGAACGACGACCTAGACCCCGCCGAGATCGTGCGGCACGCCGAGCTCAGCCTGCAGGCGCGCCAGCAGCCGGTCCCCCGCGACGACCGGGCCGCGGCCGCGCACGCCGCCAGCGCGGCCGCGAAGGCCGAGGCCGCACGCCGGGCCGCCGAGGACGAGGCCCGCCGGCGCGCGGAGTACGAGCGGTGGGGCATCAAGCGGGCCGAGGTGGCCGCCGAGCTCGCCGCCCGCCCGCCCGTGCCGACCCGTGCCACCGAGGCCGGACCGCTGGACATGGCACAGGTCCAGGCCGCCGCCGTCGAGCGGGCCCGGTTGGACCGGGCGAGCCGGCCGCTGAACCCGCCGACGCCCAGCCCGCGCGCCGCCGCCGACCGCCAGGCCGAGACCGACCGCGCCCGCGCGAGCTGGAGCGTCCGGCTCGCCCGGTTGCTGGACGAGCCGCAGGCCGACTGACCGGCCCGCACGGACCGGCCGGCCGTCAGCTGTCCAGGCCGAGCCGGTCCAGGTGCTCGATGATCTCCGCGCGCTCACGGTCGCCGGCCTCCCGCACCCGCCGAAGCCGGTCCAGGTCGAGGACCCTTTCGAGGGCGGCGCTCAGAGCACCGGTGAGCTGGTCGGGGGTGAGCGCTTCGGCCTGCACCGTGTCTTCCATGTGGGCGCCGCGCCGGTCCCTGGTCTTCTGTGGTGCGGTCGGCAACCGGTGCTCGGCGATCTGTTCCGGCGTCACCGCCACCCGCACGTACCGGGGCGCCGGGCCGCCGAGCTCCGCGACGAACGCGCTGACGTCCTCGGCGGCCGCGTCCAGGATCGACAGGCCCGACGGATCGAAATCGCCGATGCTGAGAACGGTCGTCCCCCGCTCCCGGTAGGCGATCCGGGTAGCCGTGTCGTACTTGAGTGTGACGGAGCCGAACCCGCCGCCGGAGTACACCCCGGCCCCGAAGCGGTGGGCGACGGCGGCCAGCATCGGGACCATGCCCCCGCTCTCCACCCATACCTCAGCCACCCGGTCCTGCCCCTCCATCAGGTCCCGTTCGTAGTACTCGGCGTGGCGTCGCAGCGAGCTCAGGAACCGCCCCTTGTCCGCCCACCCGCCGGCGGGGGCGTCCGTGCTGGAGTCGTCGCGGATGGCGTGCATCGGGATCATCCGGGCCCGTCGCGCCCGTACCAGCGTTTCCAACAGCCGGTCGTACGCCTGTTCCGTCTTCGGATACCCCCACTGCCCGACCGCGGCGTAGAACACCTGTCGGGCGGTCATCGGCAGGTGCTCGCGGTACTGGTCGAGGACCCCCTGTACCTGTTCGACCAGCCGCAGCGTCTCCGGCCGCGGCCGCCACGGCGCGAACCCGCGCGGCCGGGTCCGCACGTAGGACCGGCCCGACACCGTGGCACCGCCGGCCGACTCGAAATCACTCGTCATGACCGGCCCAACGAGCCGCGGCACCGCTAGGAGCCGGGCCCGCCCCCGAATGCACGGCATGCCGTGACAACCCATTTTTGACCCGTACACGACTGGATTAGTTTGGTGATTAGGTTTGGTTTGGTTATTTGGTTAAGTTAGGTTTGGTTTGGTAACTTAAGTTTGGTTCGGTTCTTTAGGTTTGGTTCGTGCTAAAATGCCGAACCGAGGCGTTGCCTCCGTCCGGCGGCCCCCGGCCGCCCACCCTCAGCGAGTCAGGGAGTCCTGCCGTGACCCAGCCGTCCGATTTGCTCGCCCCCAAGCCCCCCGGGGTGTGCCGCTACCCCGATTGCAGCCTCCCCGTGGCCCCGGGGGACGGGGCGTCCGGCCGCCCGCCCGGTTTCTGCGACAACCCCGACCACACCAAGGCCTCCGCCCACCGGCGCCGGACGGAGCTGCGGGCCCAGGCCGCCAGGTCGGCCGCCGAGGCGCCGGCCGACGACCCCGAGCGTCCCGTGGAGATGAGCGAGATCCGCGGCCGGGACCTGCTGCGCGAGGCCGGCCGGCTGCTGGCCCAGCAGCAGCGGACCAGCACCGAGCAGGCCGGCGTGTTCGCCGCCCTGCTGGAGCAGCTGCAGACCCTCGGCGACCCCGAGGCGGTGTCCGTACAGATCGAGGCCGAGCGCGCGACGCACGCCGCCGAGCTCGCCCACGCCCACGCCGAGCTCGCCCGCGTCCAGCAGGAGCACGCCGAACTGGCGGCCCAGAAGGAGGAGGCCGAGGCCGCCGCCGAGGAGGCCATCGCCGGCGGCGCCCTGTGGCTGATGGTGGCCGCCAACGCCCTGCACCGCGAGGCCTCCGTCCGGGCCGAGGCCGCCGAGCGGATCGCCGCAGCCCACGCCGAGGCCGCCGCCACCGTCGAGCAGGTCCAGGAGGAGGCCGCCGCCGTCCGGGCTGAGGCCGCCACCGTCGTTGAGACTGCGTCCAAGACGGTCGACGAGGCGAAGGCCGCACTGGTGGCCGCGCGCGAGAAGGCCGCCGAGGAAGTGGCCCAGGCCGCCGCCGAGCGTGACAAGCTCCGCCAGACCGCAACGGAGGAGAAGGGCAGGGCCGAGGACCTGCACCGCCGATACGCCGCCCTCGCTGACGAACTGGCGACGGAACGCGCCGAGGCCCACGACGCGCGCCGGAAGCTCCGCGAGGAGTTCGCCGAGGAACGCGGCCAGTTCGAGCAGCAGTTGAAGGCCGCCATCCAGCGTGCCGCCGACGCCAACACTGCCGCCGACGAGCTTCGACGCGAGCTGACCAAGAACCTGTTGCCGGCCGCCGAGGTGCCGGCTGCGGACGCCCGTACGGACAGCACCGCCGCCGAGGTGCCCGCTGCCGAGGTGCCCACCGTCGAGGTGCCCGAGGCTCCGGCCGGAGCCGACGCCGAGGCCGAGCTGTTGGCCGCCGTCGAGCCGTTCCTGAGCGGCGCCGAGCCGGGCCTGTCGAAGCAGGCCGCCGAGCGGCTGCAGGAGCTCCGGCGGGCGGTCGAGACCGGCGAGACGGACAAGGTGGTGCAGGCCCGTGCCGCGGTCGGCGCGCTGCGGGTCAACGCGATGAGGCTGCCCGCCACCCCCAGGGGGACGCGGTTGCGCGGCGCGCTGGAGACCTACACCGGTGAGACGACGGCGGTCCGACGGCGTCAGCCGACCAGGCCCAGGGGGGCGGACAAGGGCCTGCCGCCCATCGGGCCGGTACCCGGGCAGGTCCCGCTCCCCGACGAGGAGTAACCGGGGCACCGGGGCGGGCGCGCCGGCACTCGGTCCGACCGGCAGCCGGCGGTGTTGGGTTGCCGCCGGCCGCCGGTGTTCTAGCCCTGCCGGGTGAGGGTGGTGGTGGGGTTGCGGGTCCAGTCCGGTACGTCGTCGAGGTAGCGGGCCAGCGCCCGCGAGCCCGGCCGGTACCGGGCGTGCTGCTCGATCGTGTCGCGGTGGGCGCCGTTGCGTTGCATCTCCCGGATCGGGCCGCGGCGCATCGAGTGCCCGGTGTAGCGGGCCCGCCGCCGTCGCAGAGCCCGCCGTCTGGCGCGCAGGTCCGCCCGGAAGTCCTCCCGGTCGGAGGCGTCGAGGGCCGCCAGCGCCGCATCCCCGGCCGCTGTGCTGAGCACCACCCGTTCCTCCGGCTCCCACGGCCGCACCAGGCCGGCCGCCTCGGCCCTCTTCGCGATCACGTTCCGGATCGTCCGGTCGCCGATCCCGAACAACCGCCGAGCATCGCGCGGGTGTCGTCCGGCCGGAATGTGGCCGCCCGCGCCGGCGACTCGGTCCCACCGGTCGACGCGACGCAGCAGCGGCCCGTCCGGTCCGGCGCCGACGTCGTCCAGAAGAGCGGACCACTGCCGGTGAGCGACCACCGGGCACAGCGCCGGGTCGTCCTGGCCGACGATCCGCACCCGGTGGCTCCGCCGCCCGTATGGGTTGGTCTTGTCGGTGCGGATGGTCACCTGCAGTGCGGGCCGCACCACCGGCCGGCCGGTCGCCGGGTCGGTGTAGCGGGCCTCAAGCTCCACCACGTCCGGGCGGTCGAGGCCGGCCGGCTCCGAGCACCGGCCGGCCATGAACCAGTCCAGGAGCAGGGCGTATGCGTCGCGCAGTCCGCGCGGGGTGGACCGGTCGCAGGTGCCCACCATCAGCGCCAGGTCGGCGAGGCTGACTGGGGTGGCTTGCAGCGCTCCGGCTGCCTCGGTGCCCTCGGAGGCCTCGGCGGCGGCACGCTGGTTGAGGACGCCCTGGCACAGTCGGCGGTCCTCCGCGTCGAGCGGGTGGCCGGCCAGCGCCAGCCAGGCGCCGAGCGTGCCGAGGTAGGCGACCAGGGTGGACTCCGGGTGCCGCAGGTCCGCCAGGTGTGTCAGGTAGTCCGGCACCGTGCCCGGCTCGGTGGGCACGCGGCCGCGTTCGGCGCACCACCGTGCGAACGCCCCGACCCGCGAGCGCCGGGCCGAACGCGTCCCCCGCGGAACCGAGTTCGCCGCCCGCCATGCGGTGCGGGCGGAGATGACCCGGCCGGAGGCGGTGACCACCCGTTCCTCCGACTCCGGGTACGGGCTCTCTCCGGCGAGCGGCAGCCCGTCCGTGCGACTGTGCGGGACGACCAGGCCGACGTCCCCGCCCGCAGTCACCACGTCGCCCCGGTCGGCGGGACCGGACGGGGCGACAGCAGGTCGGCGGCCGGCGCGAGCGTCTGGTGCTCCGTCACCGTTCCTCTCCCTCGGCCAGGGCCCGGAGCAGGAGCCGGATGGCCAGGGCCGCCGCAGCGACGCCGCCGGTCCACCATCCGCCCTCGGCGGCGGCGTGGATCCCGGCCGTGTTCCACCCGGCGGCCTGGCCCCACAGCACCACGCCCAGCCAGAGCACGGCGCCCGCGGCGAAGAGCGCCGCCATGATGCCGAGCAGCCGGGCCGGGCCCCGGTACGGGCTCACCGCGCGCGCCAGGTCTGCAGGGTGGCAACGTCCACCGGCCACTCGGTCGGCGGGATCGGTGCGAGGCCGGCGTCGTCGCGCACCGCTTCGTTCGTGCAGCACAGTCCGCAGATAGACACCGAGCGGTCGGTGGCCGTCCGCGAGCCGCCGCCGAGGTCGCCGGGGAACAGAGCGAGCGGACCCACGCACCGTGGGCAGGTGTCAGTCATCGTCCTACTCCTCACTAGCCGTCACATGCAGTGTGGCGGTGAAAACGTTCTGTGATTATCGATAAGCAGCATATATCGGTAATCACCTATCGTGACAGGCCAGTTGACGCCCCGCCATCGAACGTCAGTTTCCGCCCGTGAAAACCTCAGATTCAGGTTTTCGCGGGTGAAAACATGCTAGCTTGGTGCTGTGCGGGAGCCCCCGCACAGCACCCCTCTCCGAGGAGACGGCCATGGCCCGCGTCGACGTGCACGACTACTACGACCCCAAGGTGGACGAGCCGCCGGTGGTGAGCCAGTTCGACCCCGACGCCGCCGAGAAGTTCGCCGAGAACACGCGATGGGACAAGCGGCTGGACCGGCACGTGTCGGTGAACAGCTGGACGGGGCCGGACGGCCACCAGGCGCTCTACCGGACGGCTGGCGGCAAGTGGGTGCTCCAGCGCTGGCGCGAGGGTGCGGAGGACCAGGCGCGCTACCAGTTCGTTGACGACAGCCAGGCGCGTACGTGGCTCCGCCACAACGAGGAGGAGGACGCCGTCCGCCGGTTCTTCGGCGAGCGGGACAAGGGCGGCCGCCCCAGGATCGGCGAGAAGAAGCGACCCACGGAGGTCAAGTTGCCGGATTCCCTGCTGGACGCGGTCGACCAGCAGGCCGGCGAAGCGGGCGTGACCCGCGCCGAGATGCTGCGGCGGCTCATCCGGCTCGGTCACCAGGTGGGGGCGTACCGCGCGCTGGGCAAGCCCGACGGACTGTGGACGGGCATCCGCGAGGCCGACGACTTCCTGCGAGAGCACAGGGACGGGGCCACCGACCCGCGAACCCCCGTGGCTGAGCGCCAGTTCAACGGTGCCGCCTACCAGGCCTATGTCACCGCGATGCGCGGCACCCTGCAGGCCGCGCGCGAGACCATGTTGCCCGTCGTCCGCGAGGCCCGGCAGGCCTACGCCGGGGCCGAGAAAACCGAAGACGAAAACTCCCCCGTCCTGGCCGTCACCTGGGGCCGCACGATGGGCCTTGATGCCCTGGACGCGATCCTCGGTGACCTGGCAATCCTGCTGCCCTCGGACACCACCACCGTTATGCACCGCGCGGGCTCGGCCGACCCTGACGAGGACTGGGAATAGGTCTCCCGGGAGACTGCAGCAGACGGCCACGCGGGCGCGATGGGCCCGAAGAATTTCGGGCCCATCGCGCGAGGCCGGCACCCTCGCGCCGCCGACGGGCGAGCAGGCGGCGTAGTCCCGGGCGCCAGGAGCGCCAGGGGCAGGGCCAGCACAGGGACGAAGGAGAGGAGGCCGGCCTGCCGACGAATCGGCCCAGCCACGGGCCGCCGGTGTTGGCCGCCGCCGAGCCGTTCCTGAGCGGCGCCGAGCCGGGCCTGTCGAAGCAGGCCGCCGAGCGGTTGCAGGAGCTCCGGCGGGCGGTCGAGACCGGCGAGCCGGACGCGGTGGGGCAGGCCCGTGCCGCGGTCGGCGCGCTGCGGGTCAACGCGATGAGGCTGCCCGACACTCCCGCGGGGAACCGGCTGCGCGGCGCGCTGGAGACCTACACCGGCGAGACGAAGGCGGTCCGGCGGCGGCAGCCGACCAAACCCAGGACGGCCGACAACGGCCTGCCGCCCATCGGGCCGACGATCGGAGCGGTACCCGGACAGGTTCCCCTCCCCGACGAGGAGTGGCCGGTGGGCGCACCGGCGCAAATTCCGGGCGCGTGACGAAGCCCCGCGCTACCGTCGCACCCCGTACCGGCCGCGCCGAGGAGTACGGCACCCCTCGGCGCGGCATGACCCACCAGAACCCGACCCAGGAGAGCCCACCATGACCAGTACTCAGCCCGACCGGCCGCCGGCGGTGTCGGTGGCCATCGACCCGCAGGCCGACACCGAGGTTCGGGAGTTCGTCAGCGACCAGGCCGCGGCGGGCATGCTTCGCCCGTCGTCGGCCCCCGCCGTCGAGGTGGTGGGACCGTCGGTCGTCGGCCCGGTGGCCGCCACCGTCGCCGCGGCCGCGGCCGCGGGCATCGTGATCCCGATCCTGGCCGGGGAGGAGGAGGTGGACGCCGGCCCCGGCAGCATCACCCAGCACGCCCAGGACGTCGCATCGGCGGCCACCACCGCAGTATCCATCGTGCTGGTGCTGCTGTTCCTGGCGGTCGCGGGGTGGCTGGCGTGGCGGTGGCGCGCGGTGCAGCAGTGGCGCCGCGCCGAGGCGGACGACCACCAGCTGTTCGCGAAGGCGGCCGGCCACTACGTGCTGCCCGAGCAGCTGACGGAGGCGGACCGGGCGATGCTGGGACGGGCCCAGGCCGCGGCCGACGCCGTTCTGTCGAGCGCCGTGCACTGCACCGACGTGATCGACAGCCGACGCAACGCGGTGATGCTGCCGGCCCAGGTGTGGGCGGTGGCCGAGGCCCTGGCCGAGCACAGCCGGCTAGCCCAGGCTGCCCCTGCCGAGTCCGCCGGGCCGCGGCTCGCCGACGAGACGGACGTCCGCGCCGCCGCCCTGGCGACCGCGCGGCAGGGGATCGAGCGCCGGGTGGCCGGGCTGGAGACCTACGCCGAGCAGGTGGCCGAGGCGGATGCGCGGTTCGCCGAGTGGCGCCAGGCCCAGCAGCTGACCGCCGACAGCGACGACGTTCTGACGCTGGTGGCCCGGACCACTTCCGACGAGCTGTCGGCCGCCGAAGTCGCGTTCCTGGTCGGCCAGGCGGCCAGCGCCGCCGCACAGTTCGAGCGCGCCGCCTCGGCGGCGCGCGACGTCGGCGCCCGCGTGCTGCCGAGCGAGGGGAACGCGGCGTAGTCCCAGGCGTCACGGCGAAGGGCCGGCCACCGCCCAGTGCGGTGGCTGGCCCTCTCGCATTCCCGGGCGCGGATCTAACGGAAGCTGACGGAGGGGTCCGGCTCACCGGGCGCGGCGCAGGTCCCGCCCAGCGAAGGCGACGCGACGATTGGTCAGCCGTACATGGAGTGGCAGAGCTGCAGCAGGTTCGGCGACAGCTTCCCGGCCTGTTGCGCGGCCGTGCACAGCCCGCCCGAGCCCCCGCCCGGCAGCGGCACCACCGGGCCGCTGGCGGGCGGCGCCGGGGCCGGCCCCGGTTGCGCGGGGCGGGCGGGCGCTTCAGCCGCCGGCGGCCGGGCGGCGGCCGAGGACGGCCGGGCGGGCCGCGGCCGCTTGGACGAGCTGCCCGACGTCGAGGGCGCCGCCTCGGCGTCCGGCTCGCTCGCGTCGCCGTCCGCGGCGGGCGGGTCGGCGGGCGGGGCGGTCGAAGGGGGCGCGGCCGGCACCGGCGGGACCGGTGCAGCGGTGACCGTCGAGGCCGGGGTGGCCGACGGCGCGGCCGCCGACGTCGGGGTGACCGCCAGGGGCTGCCACAGGCCCGCCACCGGCTGCAGCACCGGCACGTCCGGCCGGTCGAGCTCGCCCGCCTCGGCGGCCACCAGGAGCACCAGGGGCAGGGCCAGCGCGGGGGCGATGGAGAGGAGGCCGGCCCGCCGTCGAATCGGCCCGGTCGCGGCCGCCGGTCGAGGCCCCGCCAGCGCCGCTGCAGGAGCCGGTGGGCGGGGCGGTCGAGGCGGCGTCGGCACCCCTACCGCAACCGCGCCGAAGGGGGCGCCGGCGGGAGTACTGACGGGCACCGCCGTACCGACGGGAACACCGCCGAAGACCGGGGCGGGGGTGGTGCGGTCGTTGCTCAAGGGTGCCTCACCGGTTGGTGTGGAAGGGCTGTCAAAGGCCCTGCAGAGTCGGGCGGGTCAGCTCCGCCGGTATCTGTCGGCCGACGTCCACCAGGAGCTCGCCCGGAACCCCCGTGCGCAGCCAGTCCAAGCACACCGTGCCGTAGCCCAGCAGCCGGTCCCCGTGTTCGCTCATCAAGGCCGCGGCGGCGTCGGCCCGCACCGGCAGGCCGAGATAGGCGGCCGCGGGGACCGGCCAGGTGGGATCGAGCACCAGGCCGTCCGCGCTGCTGCACCAGCCATGTTCGAGCGGGAACCGCCCCGTCCAGGCCACCCCCTCCACGTAGGCCAGGCCGTCCGGCGAGCCCCAGGCCCAGGCCACCGATTCCGTGTAGCACTTCCCCGGCTCGCCGGGCGGCGTTCCGCCGTCCGGCCACGGCCGCGGCGTGAACAGCCGGCCGACGTCCAGCAGGAGCCCGAGCACGTTCACGTACTGGTATCCCGGCGGCGGGTCACCGAGGAGGGTCACCGCCACGTGCAGGTCACCGACCAGGTGGCGTTCAGCATCCGTTAGACCGCCGATCGAGGATTGTTGGTTGGCGGTCGTGGTCGCCGTCGACGGCGCGGTTTCGTCCATCGTTCCCCCTCGGGTGAGGCGGCCGGCCGGGGCGGGCCGCGGGTGGTGTGGTGACCGCGCGGGGCGGTCAGCTCAGAACAGCGGGAGCTGTGCCGCGAAGGGGTCACCCCTGGCGATGACCGCGGCCAGGATTTCCGCGAGCCGGTCCGGGTCGGTGACGCCCTCGGCGACGGCCGCGAGCATCGCGGCCCGGATCGCGAGGGATTGTTGGTGCTGGCCCCGCAGGTCGGCCCGTCCGAGCCGGGCCCCGTTGCTGATCCGGTCGCGTGCGGCGGCCATCTGCAAGTTGGCCGCTTGCGTGTCGGCCGTCAGGTGCTGAGCCCCCGGTTCGTACCGGACGCACAGCGGGGTATCGCACTCATGGAGAACGACGTGAGAGGCCGCCATCTCGCCGTTGTATGCCTCCCAGAGGAAGCGGGACACGCGGACCGTCGGCGACCGCCGGCCGAGCAGTTGGTTCGCGGCGTTGTGGAACATGCCGTATCCGTCACTGACCGCGCCAATCCAGACCCAGCAGCCGGACGTCCGGACCACCTTTTCGGTGAAACGGCGCCATGTCTCGGCGTCGGTGAACGGCGGTCGCTGCCACGACTCCAGAGCGGCCATCAGCGGCCCCCGCCGCGGGGGCCGTCGAGCACGGCGGCGCCGGGGCCGATCCGCAGCAGCGCGGAACAGCCCCGGCGGGGGTTCGCTAGTCCGGTCACGGGTCAGCTAACGGAAGCTGCCGGGGCCGGGTCGGCGGCGGCGTCCGGGCCAGTGGAATTCTGGCCGGGAACGTCCGCCTCGGCGGTCGGTGCCTCGGGCGCCGAGGAGCCTCGGCGCGTCCGGCGGGTCACCTTGGCCTCGGCCTTTCTGCGCAGCTCTCCCAGGAGTTCCTTAACCCGGGCTGCGGGGACCGCCTTGACCGAGGATTCCACCCCGCTCTGCGACAGGTCGGTGAGCTCCGCGACCGTCGCCGCGGAGCCGTAGAGCTTGACCGCGACGGCGAGCGCTTCGTCCGCCGCGCGGTCCGCCCTCTCGGCGGCGTCGGCGGCGTCGGCGGCCGCCTTGAGCGTGCCGACCACGAGCACGTCCGCCAGGTCCTTAACGCGGGCGTCCAGCGCCTCGGCTTCCCGCCGCCGGCGCCGAAGGTCCGCAACCGTCAAAACCTCAGAATCTGCCATGGGCTGATGGTAGCCCGCAGTGGTCGCCGGCGGTGGCAGATTCCTGGCCGCCCGTCGGATGGAGGTACACCGGCTCCTTACCGGCGTTCATCTCCCGGCAGTGGCGGCCGACCAGCCGGACGTCACTGCCCAGGTTCCACCTGCCCGTCCGCACCGATCCGACGGCACGTCGTGGTGGTCAACCCACCGTTTCTAACGGTTCCTACCAGGCCGACGACACCTCACCAGATGACTGAGGTCAAGACGAAGGGCAAAAGAGACAAGATCCTTTACAGTGCTAAGGTATCGTCACTTCGTGACGATACGCTTCGCTGTGGTTGATCTTGGTCGGGACGCCGACCAGAACCGGTAGAGGAGGGGCCGAGGACGTGGCGTATGTGACGGCGATCGGACCCAGCGAGGCCCAGGTGGAATACCGCCTAACGGGCCTGCACGGGTGCGCGACGTCCGACGCCTCTTTGGTTCCAGCCGGCCCCACGGTCGAGGCGATTCGGGCGCATGCCCAGGCCCTCGGTGTGGAGCCGGCCGAGCTGTTCGGCAGCGACCGGCAGCGGCAGATTTGGGGCCGGGTCGCCGCCCAGGCCGACGCCCGGGGCGAGTCGTACCGCATCAAGCCGAGCACGATTCACGGGCTGATGAAGTCGGCCGGGGCGGGCGACCCGGCCGAGGTCTACGGCGAGGAGCTGCAGGCCGCCGCCGCAGCGGAAGCCGATCCCCGGATCGCCTACCGGATGGATCTCAACGAACGTCCCTTGATGTGGATCGGGTCGGGTCTGCGTGAGTTCGGCATCGAGGCTGGCAGCGAGCTGACCGCCGAGCAGTTCGACATGGCCCGCGCCATGATGAAGGGCGTGCACCCGCTCACCGGCGAGACGCTGGTGGAGCCGAAAATGGCCGTGGACGCCCGCGGGAAGTTGGCCGCCCGGCCGCTGGTCGAGGCCATCCAGCAGGTTGCCGCCGAGCGCGGCGTGGAGCCCGCCGAGCTGTTCGACAGCGAGCGCAAGCGGGCCGCGTACGGCCGCATGGAGCGCGGGGTGCACCGCCTCGGCGACGCCCACCGGGTCCGCCTCGGCGACGTCGCCAAACTCGCCGACGCCCTGTCACTCGACACCATCGAGCTGTACGGGCAGGCCGCCATGGACAAGGCCCTGCAGCACGAGGACGCGCGGGTGCAGGTCGGCAACCAGGGCTTTGACCTGACCATCACCATGCCCAAGTCGTTCAGCGTCGCCCTGGCGTTCGCGGACGGCGAGTTCGCTGCCGAGCTTGAAGGCGTGTTCACCAGCTCGCTGGTGGAGTCGGTGGGCGCCGCCGAGGAGTGGACCGCGTACGGGATGCGCGGCCATCATGGGGACGGCGAAGCTGCCCAGCGCGTCAGCAACTCCGGTTTGATGGGGTGGGTCAACTTCCACCGGGCCGCCCGTCCGGTGGGTGACGCGCCGTTCGGTGACCCACACCTACACGGCCACGTGACGCTCGCCAACCTTGGCCACGGCGAAGACGGCCAGTGGTCCACGATCGCCGCCGGCGGCCGCGACTTGTACCGCCATGCGCGCGCGATCGACAGCCTGATGCAGGCCCGAGTCCGGGCCGTCACCCACGAGCGGTGGGGGTTCGAGTGGCACCGCAACGCCGACACCGACGTCTGGCAGATCACCGGTATCCCGGACGAGACCGTGGCACTGTTCAGCAAGCGCTCCGCCGAGGTCCGGAAGCTGTTTGAAGCCCTCGGCATCCCGTTCGAGGAGACCACCAGCGCCCAGCAGAAGACGGCCGCGGCCGCCGTCGCGGGGCGCAAGGACGAGCAGGCCGTGGCCGCAGCGGATTCGACGCTGCGGAGCTACTGGCAGGCCGAGGCCAGGGCGGCCGACCAGGACCCCGCCGCCATCATCGGCGCCGTCCTGGCCCCGCCGACGCCGCCGACCGGCGAGCCCGAGGCGGTGCAGTTGCCCCGCGATCCGTCGGACATTGATGCCGTCGCCCGATGGGTGTTCCGGACCGACGAAGGACTGACCAGCCACCGGAAGGATTTCACTCGCGCGGAGGCCCTGGCCGCCGTCGCCGACGCTGTGTCCCACGGCGTGCAGAGCCTGGCCCAGGTCGAGGAGCTGACGGACCGGGTGATGGCCCACCGGGGCCTGACGATCCGGCTGGACGAGAAGCTGCCCGGCCACCTCAGCAACACGGCCAGGTACACCACGGCGGACATTGTGGTGGCCGAGCGGACGATTCTCGGCGAGGCCCGCGGCCGCTTCAACTCCGGCACCGCCGTGGTGGACGAGCCGACTTTCGCCATGGCCGTGTCCACTTACCAGACGATCCAGCGGGCCGACAATCCCGAGTTCGCGCTGTCCGCCGAACAGCTCGCCGTACTTCGCCGCATCCTGGTGGACGGGCACGGCGTGGATGCCGTGGTGGGTGTCGCCGGCGCGGGCAAAACCACGATTATGGAAGTCGCCCGCATGGCGTGGGAGGCTCAGGGCCGGGTCGTCCTCGGCGCATCCACCGCGGCGGTGGCGGCCGCGAACTTGCGGGCGGAAGCCGGTATCCAGTCCAGCACCGTCGCGCTGTTGCTGCAGCGCATCCGGCAGAGTGGCGGCACCCTCGGACTGGTCGGGGTGGACGTGCTGGTGCTGGACGAAGCCGCCATGGTCGATGACCGTCAGCTGGCCGAACTTCTCACTCACGCGGCCACCACTGGGACCAAGATCGTTGGTATTGGTGACCCGCTGCAGCTGCAGTCACCGGGCGTCGGCGGCGCGTTCGCGGCGGTTCACCAGGTGGTCGGCGGGCACACCCTGTCCACCAACTACCGGCAGCGCGATGCTGTCGAGCGGGCCGCCCTGCAGATGTGGCGTGACGGCGAGCGGCGCGAGGCTCTGCGCGCCTACGCGGACCGTGGCCGCATCACTGTCACGGACACCCGGCAGGAGGCCATGGCGGCCATGCTGGTGTCCTGGCAGGAGCTCCGGAACCCCGCCGAAGGCGTTCACGACCAGATCGCCAGCACCCTGATGCTGGCCGCGACGAACGCGACCGTGGACGAGCTCAATGTGGCCGCCCGCGCGATCCGGCGTGAGCTTGGCGAGCTCACCGGCCAGGACGTCGAGTACAAGTTGGCCGGCGGTGGCACCCTCGCCCTGACCACCGGCGACATTGTGATGATCCGCCGCAACGACTACCGGTCGTGGCGCGGTGGCGAAGCCGCCGACGTCCTTAACGGTTTCCGCGGCGTGGTGGTCGAGCTGGACGACCAGCGGCGCGCGTTGGTCGAGTGGCGCGAGAAGACGAACGACGGCGGCCACCGCCTTGTCCGCGAGTGGCTGGAGTCTGAGTACATCGCTGGCGGTGGCCTCTCCCACGGGCTCGCCATGACCGTGCACAAGGCCCAGGGTCTGACCGTCGCGGACGCTTTGGTGTACGGGCCGGGCCTGGCCGCGAACGGCGCCTATACGGCCATGTCGCGCGACAAGGCGTCCACCCGGCTGTTCCTGCCCAGGGCCGACATGGAGGACGAGCAGACCCGCGTCACCCTCGGCGAACCGGAGACCGACGCCGCGGCGATGGACCGCGCAGTGGCCGTTTTCGCGGCCCAGCTGGACGCCAACAACGGCCAAGAGCCGCTGATCATCACGGAGCTTGGCGAGACGCTGGAACCGCTCACGGCTCCGCCCGCCGTCGGCGAACCGGCCGCCGCGGCCACCGCCGGACCGGTGCCCGCCGCGATGCCGACGCAGCCTCAGCCGGAGTTCGCCGAGGCCGTGCGCGAGGCCCTGGCCGAGCACGCCGTGGACGCGGACGACGTGCTGGACCACCCGGCGTACGCGGTGCTGGACGAGGCCCTGGCGGCCGCCGCCGAAGCCGGAGTGGACCCTGCCGGGACACTGGACCGCGCGGTGGCCAGCCGACCCCTGACGGACGTGGAGAACCTGCCGGCGGTGCTCGCGTGGCGGGTCGAGCGCGAGGTGGAGGCGGCGGAGCAGGAGGCCGCGCGGCTCGCCGCCGAGGAGGCCGCCGAGCTCGCCGAGCCGGACGCCGCGGTGGCCATCGAGGCGGCCGCCGACGTCGAGGCCGAGGCCGGGGTGGAGCGGCCCGAGCGCCGCCCGCTCCGGGTCGAGCCTGCGGTGGACACCGAGCAGGAAGTGGCGGAGCAGGAGGCCGCGCGGCTCGCCGCCGAGGAGGCCGCCGAGCTCGCCGAGCCGGACGCCGCGGTGGCCATCGAGGCGGCCGCCGACGTCGAG
>NZ_JBHVGL010000033.1:39693-60414 GCF_042800875.1 Kitasatospora sp. NPDC057595
AGGCCGAGGCCGGGGTGGAGCGGCCCGAGCGCCGCCCGCTCCGGGTCGAGCCTGCGGTGGCCGAGCTGACGGACGAGGAGCTGGAAACCGCGCACGAGCTCGCTCAGGCCGTCGCCGAGGAGCAGGACCAGGCCGCCCAGCTCGCCGAGCCGGATGCCGCGGTGAGCGCCGACGGTGCCGACGTCGAGCCCCAGCAGGACCAGGCCGAGCGCCGCCCGACGTGGCGCGATCGGGTGCATGGTGAATTGACCGACGAGGAGTTGCAGAGTGCGCACACCATGGCGATGAACGAGGCTCAGCAGGCCGCCGCGGCGGCCGAGGCCGCGGCCGTCCAGGCCGAGGCGAAGCAGGCCGAGGCCGCCGCCGGTATCGGCCCCGCCGCGCAGGCCGTCCAGGCCCAGGCCGATGCCCTGCAGCAGCGGGCCGCAGCCGTCGAGGCCCTGGCCGAGCTCGTGCCGATCTACGAGGACGCCGGCGCCGCCACGGTCGAGCTCCGGGCGCGACTCGCCGCGGCGGAGGCCGGTATGGACGCGCGCCGTCGAGGCCCGCGCGAGCGCGCGGCCGCCGAGGCCGCGGAGCTCCGCGCGCAGTTGGAGCAGGCCAACCGGCGTATGGTCGAGCTGGACATTCAGCGGGACAAGCTGGACCGGCTCGCCGGCCCCGTCGGCAGCCGGGCGGGCGCCGCCCAGCAGTGGCAGAGCACCGCCCAGGCACTGCCGCAGATGCTTGCGCAGGCCCGCACCAGCGATCAGCAGGACGCCGCCCTGGCCGCCGCCACGGCGCGCTCCCTGCAGCAGCGAGCCGTCCAGGCACAGGGCCGGGTCGGCACGCTCACCGACGAACAGCGCATCCGGGCGGGACTGCCCGCCGCCGACTCGCTCACCGAGCAGGTGCAGCGCACGGCCGCCCGCCTCAGCGTGGCCACCCAGGCCCGCACCAGCAGCGAGTACGACGCTGCGGCATACGGCTACGACCAGGCACAGGAGTGGGCAGCCGAAGAGGACCGCGGCCGCAGTCTCTAACCACCACCTTGAGTGAGGGGGCACGCAGTGTACGAGGGGTACCACCGCATTGTGCGAGCCACGTTCGGAGACGCCGCCGAGCGGATTCTGTCTGATCCGGACTGGCCCAGTCTCGGCGCCTCGCTCGCGGCAGCTGAGGTTTTCGGCACCCGGCCTGACACGGTTCTCCTCAGCGCCTACGCCGGAATTACCGACCCGACAGCGGCGGCGATCCGGGCCCAGGTCGAGCAGGCCGGCAGTATCTTCGCCCCTCCGGTGACGCGGGAAGAACTGGCCGCAGCCGCAGCCGCAGCCGCCGCCTCGGCAGCAGTGCCGCCCGCCGCGGCGGCGGTGCCGCCGCAGGCCTTCGTCCCGCAGGCGCCGCCGTCGGTCCAGCCGTCTCCGGTCCAGCCGCCGCCGGCGGCCGCGGGGTCGCAGACGGCGGCTCAGGAGGACCGGTACGAGCAGTACCGTCAGGTGGCCCAGGCGGTGTTCGGACCGCGGGCGGAGGCGGTGGTGGGCGATCCGGCGTGGTCGGCCCTCGGTGCGACGCTCGCCCGGGTCGAGCGGGCCGGCTACGACCCCGTGACCGTCCTCGGCGGAGCGCTCAACCAGGGGCAGCCGAGCGCGAACGTGCGGTCCGTGGCCGCGTTGATGACGTGGCGCATCAATCAGGCGGTGCCGAACCGGCCCGCCGCCGAGGCCGCCCCGGCAGCACCGCCGGCGGCCCCGGCAGCAGCAGCGCCCGCCGCGGCGGCAGCGCGGTCGGCGGCGGTCCCGCCGCAGGCCTCCGTCCCGCAGGCGCCGCCGCCGGTTCAGCCGCCGGCGGCCGCGGGGTCGCAGACGGCGGCTCAGGAGGACCGGTACGAGCAGTACCGTCAGGTGGCCCAGGCGGTGTTCGGACCGCGGGCGGAGGCGGTGGTGGGCGATCCGGCGTGGTCGGCCCTCGGTGCGACGCTCGCCCGGGTCGAGCGGGCCGGCTACGACCCCGTGACCGTCCTCGGCCGAGCCGTCGACCAGGGCCCGCCCACGGCCAACGTCCGGTCCGTACCCGCGCTGATGGCATGGCGTATCAACCAGGCGTTGCCGAACCGGCCCACCGAGGCCGCCCCGGCAGCAGCAGCGCCCGCCGCGGCGGCAGCGCGGTCGGCGGCCGCCAGGCCGGAACGAGTCACCCCGCGAGACGACGGGGTACCGCGGTGGCAGGACCGGCCCCACGGCGCGGTGCCGAACGCGGACCTGCAGCGGCGGACCGCCGAGGCCCGCGCCGAGGCGACCCGCGCCGCCGTGAACGCCCGCGGTGCGCGGGAGTCCGCCACCATCGCGCTGGAGGTAGCCCGCTCCCGGCGGGGCCCCGGGGTCACCGCGGTTGAGGTCCGGTACGAGACCGTGCGTACCCAGGCCGCGGCGATCGACGGCCTAGCCGCGCTGGACCGCGAGTACCACCAGGTGCGGCAGACCGGCGGATTCGGCGATCAGCCGCCGGAGACGCTGCGGGGCCGGCTCGCCGACGCCGAGGCCCAGCTACGAGAGCGCCGGTGGCTCGGATTGCTGCCGGCCGTGCGCGGAAGCGAGCGGCGCGAGCTGCAGCAGGAGGTCAACCAACTGAGTGACTACATGGAGAAGACGGGCGCCCGGCTAGCCGAACTCGACTCCAGGCGGGCGGAGTTGGAGCGTGCAGCCGGGCCGGTGGCCACCAGGGAATCCGCGTACCGCGATTGGCTGGTGATGGACCGCGAGCTGCCGCAGATGGTGGACACCGCCAGGCGAAGCGATATCGAGGACGCCCACCAGCGTCACACGGACGCGGACCGGCTCACCCGGTGGGCCGAGGACCGGGCCGAGGAGTACGACCGGCTGGAGACGGAGGCCGGCACCCGGCGGGGCCTGCCACCCGAGCGGGGCACGGCGGAGGAACAGGAGCGGACCACCGCCGCCTCGGATGTGGCGAGCGCCGCGGCCACCGTGGCGGTGGCGGCCGCGGCGGTGGCCTCGGCGTCCGCCGGCCGGGCCGCCGAGGCATCGGTTCCCGTACCCGGCATCGAGGCCGAGGCGGAGACGGGGCAGGGGCTCAGCAGGTGACCGACGCGAAGCGGCCCCCCTCTCGGTGTCGAGCCGGAGGGGGGGCCGCTTCGCGTGGTCGAGTGCTGGTCACCACCGCCGGTGGCTGGTGCTGGACGCCCGCAGGATGGGGACGAAGGCACGGACCGCCACCACGACCATGAGGACCAGGACGGCGGCGGCGGCCAGCAGCAGCCAGCCGGCCACCTTGAAGGCGAAGGCGAGCGCGGCCACGGCCGGGTGCACGGTCGGCGCGGTGTGCTGGACGGGGAACGCGGGAACGAAGCCGTTCACGTCTACCTACTTCCTGCCGGCTGCGGCGGGCCGGCACTCGACTACACCAGCGAGGCCCTGGCGGCGTCCAGGTTCCGGATGGTGTCCACGTGCTGCGGGTTGCTCGGGTCCAGCCGGATGTACTGCGCGCCGTCGCCGGCCGCCAGCCACCAGGAGCCGGAGAACAGCGCCGCTCCCATCCCGATCCCCTCCACCGTCCGGGCAGAGCCATCGGCGATTCGCTGTTGCATCTCAGCGATGGGCAGCACGCTCGGGAGGTACGGCGCGAGCGGCGAGGCGGCGGCCGCCGCCGGGGTCGGCGGGGCCACCGGGGCCGGGGCGGGCGTCGGCGCGGGCGGCAGCTTCGGGGCCCGCGCCGCCGGGGTCGACGGCGGAAGTCCGCCGGGCCCCGCCTTGGGCCGGGTCTGGTAGTACGGGGCCGGGTGGGCCGGCTCGCCGGTCGCCAGCGGGTCGGTGGCGGCCCATACCCGGAATCGGTCGTCCGTTTGCCACGGTGCCCGCGCGGTGTGCGGCTCCACGTGCTCCCCGTTCTCCAGGCACTCCACCGCGAATTTTAGGCGGGCGGCCACCCGGTTGAGGGCGTCGTCCCATTCGATCAACGCGTTCTCCCTCTGATTCTCCGTCGGTTCCACGTAGGTGCGGACCCACCCGACGTAGAGCGCGAGGAGGACGGCCCGGCCGCCCCTGTGCTGGTACCAGCACGGCGGAATGCGGGTGCCGAGCTCCAGGTGGTCGTACTCCGCCACCAGCCACTCCAGCCACTCCCCCACGCGTTCCAGCAACTGCCGGCGTTCGGCCGGCGCCATCGCGGAGAGGACCCACCGCAGATCCGCCCGGCTGTCCAGCAGCTCCACCGCCGCGGCGTCGAATTCTCCACTCACAGGACGTGCTCCACTTCGTTCGGTCTACTGGTTGGCCATGGCAAGCAGTCGCCGGTCCGCCTCGGCATTGCGGAGATTGACCCGCATGGGCGGCAAATTGTCGTACTGGACAAGGGCCTGGCCCTTTTCCAGCTCGCGGATCTGATACGGGGCGATCAGCGGGATTTCGTGGTCGCTTGTGGTCGCCGATCCGCGGCCGTCCGACCCGGTGGTGTACGACGTCCGCTGTGTCACCGTCGGGCCGTAGCCCTCCGAGAAATAGTTGAGCGTCATGTCGTCAGCGAGACCGGGGAGAAGAATGCGCATCTTCGCTTGAGAGACGATCGTCCGGGCATCGTGCTCCCCGTACATCGAAACCAGTTGCGAGAAGTCATGGAAAATCGCTAGAAGCTGGATTCCCATACCGCGGGCCGTGGACGAGACTTTGGCCAGATCCGGGTACTTGAACACATTCCCCGCTTCGTCCAGGTCAAGGAGAAGGCGGTTTTCCAGAGGCTTGGGTGCCGCCTTGGTCCGCCGCCAGAAGAGGAAACGGTGACGCTGGCCACCGTTCGCGCGCCAGTTGGCGTTCCCACGTTCGTACTCCCGCTCCGCGGCGTGCAGGATGCTCGCCAGGAGGGCTGTGCAGACGGGCGCCAGAGCCTTGGACTCCGACGGCGGGGACACGATGAACACGGTGCCGTTCTTCGACAGGATGTCCTCGGCGGTGAAATCGCTTTGCCGGGCCGAATTCCTTATCACCGGGTTCAGGTACGGGTCAATGATCAGGTTGGCGGTGAAAAGCACGGAGCCGATGCCGTCCGCGTGCAGGTTGGCCCAGATGCCGGTGTACTGGCGGAGGAATTCTTTATAGCCGTGCTGCTGCAGGATCTGACGGACGTCCGCCTCGGCGGACTTTCCGCGCTGGACGAACTCCACCAGGGCGTCAACTCCCCGTCCCGACCGGTTGGCCGCGAGCAGGAGCGGGCCGACGAATTGCCTAGCCTGCATCATCCAGGGCTTTGACGACGGGTCATCCATTCCGGCCGACTCGCACAGCCACCGGGCCATGAGAGCGGCGGTCGTCTCATCCGTGGAGTAGTCCACCGGTGACCAACCGCTGGTTGTGTACCCGGGCATTCCGGCGGGGGCGAAAATGTGGACGCCCCCGATTGCTCGGCGGGCCGCCAGCATGTATTCAACGTCCGGCCCCTTGGCCGTTGAGATGATGGCCGGGCCCCGCCATTCCAGGGCATTCGGAACGGCGAGGCTGACGGTTTTTCCGGAGCCGTTGGGGCCGAATGCGATGGCCGACATGCAGTCGTGTCCGGCCAGCAGGCGGCGGGACTGCCGAGACCAGCCGGCCGTCAGCCGCCACGGCCGCTTCGCCGGGTCGGCGGGTACGACCATCGGCCGTTCCTGGTCACGCCGGGCCCACTGTGCGCCGCGGTTGCGGCGCCGGTTGCGGCGGTTGGCCACCTTGACGAGCGGCACCGCGACGACAACGAGGAGGACCAGGAGCAGGACCCAGAACAGCCAGGTGGCCCCGAGCTCGCCGCCCTTGGCGCCGTCGGCCCAGGCGCCGGCGATGTCGCCACGGCTGATGAAGAGGTGACCGGCGAAGGGGAGCCCGCGGCCGGCGCTGTCCATGTGCCAGCCGTGGCCGGACAGGCCGGCCGTCAGTGCCGCGGCCAGCCACAGCAGCCACACCAGCGCGGCCACCGCGGCCGCGGCACCGAGCAGGAGGTAGACCGGCTCACCGCCGGCGCCGCCGCCCGGTTGCTGGGGCGGGTGGGTGTCAGCCATCAGGCGTACACCCCGTCAGTGTCGGTGCCAACGCCCGCCGACGGCGCCGGGGGTTTCGTAGGCGGCGGCGTTGCCCTGGCCGTCGGCGGCGGCCGGTTCGCCGCCGTCCCCGTCGGGCTGTTCTCCCCCCTCGCCCTCGGTCCCGATGGCAGCGATCGAGCGCGGGTCGGTGACGGTGAAGGTCTTTTCGATCGAAGAGCGGACATGCTGGACGAGGAACGAGCGGTCCGCGCCCATCTGCCACAGCGCTTGTCCGGGCTGCAGCCGGGTCAGCCATTCCGCCTCAGCGTCGGTCACACCGAACATCTCGCGGCAGAGTGGGATCTGTTGCGCTTTCTGCCTGTAGAACATCACCACGCCGGCGTCCGCGATCAGGCTGGAGGCCACCCGGTCCGCTTCTGATCCGGCCCCGCCCGCCGTCAGGAGATCGCCAGGCTTGTGAAGTACCAGCCCGTTGGACAGTTCGTACTGTCGGGCCAATTTGAACATGCTCTGATACCACCGCAGGGTGCCGGTTGTCATGTCCGCCCACGCCTCATCGCTGATGTGATAGCGCGGCATCCGGTACGACGTCATGGCGGATTGGAGCCACGCGGACGCGCAGATCCGCACCAGCGGCAGGGCGTCCCGCCGCTCGGCCAGTACGGCGGACAGGTTGACTACGAGGAATTTGGTCCGGGGGTCCACGTCCACGGTCGTCTCGCCGTCGAACATGCCGGCCAGGTCACCGTCCACCAACCGCTGAAACGCCATGATCAGGTCTGCCGTCCTGGCCCTGAACTCACCGCGATCCAGGGGAAGTTCACTCAACGAGCCATCCCGCGGGGCCTGCATCGCTTCCACGACCTCCGGCAGGATCGGCACCCGCGGCCGGTCAGCAGCCCTGGCGGCCACCGTCTCGGTGCCGCCAGCTGTCTTCACCCTCTCCAGGAACCCGCCGGTCAGCTCCGCGACCGCGATGCGGCACAGCGTCCGCTCGGCCTCGGTCAAGTCGCGGCGCAGAACACCGGCCGCCAGGGCTTGCAACATGTTCAGCTGCCGGGCCTGTGCCTCGGTGGGGTTCTCGTCGCCTCCGGGGCCCATGTCGAAGGGGTTCAACCGGTCGGCGCGGCCGGGGCCGACGAAGATGGGTTCGTGCCCCAGAAACGAGGCCAGGTCGTTGTACTCGTTCTTGACATCAGTGGCGAAGGTCCCCCGCCCGAACTCATAGGACCGGGCAATGCGCGTCTTGACCTCGGTGGACTTTCGGCTGCCGATTTCCCCGAACATGATCCAGTTCGGGTTCGTGATCAAGTGGTTGTCATACCACTCCCATGGGTCGAAGCAGAACGAGCCGCCGCCGAGGAGGTTCTGACCGACGAGCGGGCCGAGCGCGCCCACACCGGCGTCCGCCTGCCACGGGTACAGGGCCTGCACGAGGTGGGTGGACTCACGGTGCGGGGGCAGGGACAGGCGGCGCATGGTGCGGCCGCCGGCCGGGCGGGCCCAGCCGTCGCCCATCAGCGACAGGCCGCGCGGGGCCTTGCGCTCCGGTGCGGCAGCGGTCCGTCCGGTGCGGGTGCGCTTGCGCTTGGGGACGGCCGCGGTGGCCGCCACGGTGATTTGGTCTTCCGGGTTGCCCCGGCGTCGCTTGAACAACGCTCTCTCCCCTTGGTTGGTGATCCGGCCGAGTACGGCACCGTCCCCACACTGGTGGGGCCGGCACCGTACGCGGCCGGATCAGCCGACGTCGGCGACCAGGCCGTGACGCAAACCGCGGGCCAACGGCAACGTGGCCGGGAACGCCACGTCCTGCTCGCCGTACAGCCGCCGCAGCACGAGCGCGTGGGCGCGGGTCTCCACTTCGCCGCATGCCTGGTCCAGCAGTTCCTCAGAGGGGGCGGAGATCCGCAGCAGTCCAAGGAACCGGTACAGCGTGTGGCCCTCGGCCAGCGCCTGGTCCTGTGCGGCGATGGCGTCGGCCTCCCGCACGTCCCGGGCCGACATGCGGAACCCGCTCCGCTTCTTGACGTCCAAGTTCGCGGCCTTGCCGGTTTCCGCCCGCGCCACTTCGTCCGCCGCGTGCCGCGGGCTGAGCGGCTGCAGGGTGATGCTCAGCGTGCGCTCACAGTTGGTCCGCAGGATGAGGTCTTCCAGGAACGTGCCGGGCACGCCCTTGCGCGGCCACTCGGAGATCCAGTACACGGCGTGGAAGGTGTCGTCCGTGCGGTAGTGGCCCCAGTGGGCTTCCGCGGCCATCGGGCCGGCCTCGGAGGGGGCGGCGCCGCCGGAGTCGTCGGTGACCGGGCCCCGCGCGTCCAGCTTCCAGCGAGCCCCGGGTTCGTAGGCGGTGCGGATCACCTGCCCGATGGCCCGTGGGGGCAGGGCCCCCTCCACCGAGATGCCGGCGGCCGACAGCTGATCCTCAATCTGCGCGCATCGCTGCAGCAGGTAGGCGCAGGCGCCATCGTCGCCACCACCGAGGTTGCGGACCTGACGCCGGGCCTTGCGCGGGTCGAGCATCACCACCAGGTAGTTTTCGTGGGTTTGGGTCACGGGGCGCGCTTCGTCCAGCAGGAGTTCGTAAGCGCCGGCGGTGCTCTCGTTGCCCCGCAGTCCCTTGGTGGCCCACTCCCGGGTGAGGGAGTCGCCGCTGTCGGGCACGGTGATGTCCAGCAGCTGCAACCGCACGATGCCGTCACCGGCGTAGGCAATGGCGTTGAGCGTGTCCGCCCACATCGCCAGCCGGCCGTCCTGCTCGGCGAGCGTCAACAACTTGAATGCAACGCCGCGGGTGCGGATGATCGCCACGTACGTCCGGCGCTTCGTGTCCTTGACGACGCCGATAGCGCCGACCGCCGTTGGCACGGTCAGCACCTCAGTACCGGCCAGTTCGCCGGGCAGGTACATGGGTTCCACCCCTTCTTCGCGGGGGGCGGCGGGGGTGAGCTCCACCGCGGGGCCGCCCCTGTACTTGGTCCAGCCCAGTGCGGTCCGGATGAAAAATGTGATGGCGATCGGGGCCCACTGCGCGGCCGTGCGGTCCGCGATCGGGAACCAGACCGCGGCCACGGTGACCAGCAGGACCACCAAGCCGATCAGGATGCCGGCGACGCCGTACGCGAGCATGCGGACCATCAGGAAGGCGGCGGCGCCCAGGACGACGATCGAGCCCATGGAGAGGCCCAAAACGATTCCGTCGGTTTCGCGCGGTCCAAATTCGAACATGCGACGGGTGGGGGTGTTCTGTGCGGACACTACGACCTCCGGGCGGGCAAGGAGCGGACGGCCGGGTTCGGCCGTGTCGGCGGTCCGATCGGGGCATAGCGGTTGCCGGCCGGAGACGATCCACCGCTGCGGCCGCCACCCGAGCCTGAGCCGCCGCCGGGCGGAAGAGCCGGCGGGTTGGGGCCGCCGCCGAGCTGACCGGGGCTGCCGCCCGAGCCGCCGCCGGGGCCGCCGCCGAGCTGACCGGGGCCGCCGCCCGAGCCGCCGCCGGGCGGGAGAGCCGGCCGGTTGGGGCTGCCGCCGAGCTGACCGGGGATCACTCCGCTTCCGAGGGCGCCGCCGCCACCACCACCGCCACCGCCGGCCTGCAGCTGGGGATTGGCACCGCCCATGTTGCGCCCGGCGTTCAGCATGGGACGGGCGGCCGTCTGCAGGGCAGTCATGCCCGCGGAGAAGGCAGCACCGACAGGTCCACCAGCCGCGGCAGCCTGGCCGGCCGCCGAGGGGGTGGGGGTCCTGCCGCCGCCCATCATCCCGCCCATCTTCGACGCGCCGCCGAGGATGGCCGTCATGCTGGCAGCCATGCCGGCGACACCGCCGAAGCCCGCCGCCCGCATGCCGTCCGTGGTGCCGCCCGGGTTCGCCGCGCCGCCGATGACACCGATCATGCCCATCACGATGTACGGCGCGACCGCCGCGACGACGTACAGGGAGCCGGCCAGCAGGAGGCCGGACGCCGAGTTGGCGCCCTTAAGTGCATTGCTCGCCATTTTCAAGATGATCACGATCACGGGTTTGGCGAGTTCGACTGTCAGTAGCGTGTCCAGCAATTTACGCTGCCACTGCTTCGAGCCCCTCCACACGCTGCCGCCGACAGCCAGCGGCCAGAAGACCACGCAGAGATCCACGGCCATGCGGCGGATCACCATTTCGCACCAGACAATCCCAAGAGCCAGGATCATCAGCAGGCCCAGGAGAATGGTGATCATCGCGGGCAGTTGCAGCACATTCGGGTCATTGCTGTGGCTTGCCGCTTCGTTCATCTTCTCCGCGACCGAGCGTAGGGCGTCCGTGATGCCCGCCCAGCCATCGGCCCCCAGCGTCACGTCACACACGTAGTCCACGAAGGCGTTCACCATCATGACCAGCGTGCCGATCATGCCCGTCGTCACACCTGCGGTGATCACCTGCACGACCGCGCGGCCGACCTCCCGGCCGTCACGGTGCAGGCCGGCGTAGATGACCGAGCACATAAGCGCGATCAGGGCGAACATCGCGCCAATGCCGCGCGTGGTCGAAAAGGTCTCGGAAAACCAGGCCGCCCCGATATCCGGCTTACCGCTGCTCGAAATGGCGTCGCCGACGGCGCCGGAAATCCAGTTCACGGCGTCAACGATTGCGTCAGTGATCGAGTCGAGGATGGATTGTTTGGCCTTGTCCGCCGCCCCAGTGACGACGGCTTTCCCTGCGCACGCCGCAGGCGTCCCCACCACCTCCCACCAGTCTTCGCACCAGGCGAACGCGGGGGCGGCGCTGAGGGCGACCATGCCGCCCGTCAGCACCGTCAGGGTGGCACCGCGCCGCAGCCAGGGACGGCTACGGAATGACATAGCTGGGCACCGTCCCGTCCGTCATCGTGCGCCGGAAGGCCGAGGAAATGTCGTACAGCGACGAACCGTCAGCCGGCTGCCAGCCCGTCGACGGTGCGTAGTAGCCGACCGGCACCGGGCCCGGAACGGAGGTGGTGGTGAAGCTCACCAACTTCCAGTCCTCGTTCACCCAGGCGAGCCGGACCGTGGCCTGGCCGTAGCCGCCGGCCGCGGTGGCCGTGGACGACGCGATGAAGTTCACGGCGTAGACGTTCACCGTCGCACCGGTGGCGTTCTCCGGGAGCTCGCCGCCGTCGAGCTTGAGCGCGATCGGGACGCTGCCGAAACCGAACGCCACCTTGCTGGACACGTCGGTGCGCAACTGGTCGAGCGATGTCGAGTCGGCGCGGTCGAGTTGCTTGCGGATCTGGTCGGCCGCGTCCGGGGCCGCGATGGCGGACACGATCCCGGCCCGGCCCTCGGGGGTGAGGATGGCCCGCGAGCCCATGGCCGAGCTGTAGTTGGCGGCTGCGGACAGGGCCCCGGACCGGGTGTGCTGGTAGCCGACCGGGACGCCGGAGACGACGCGGGCCGGGCCGATCCCGCCACCGGCCGAGCCCCCGGAGGGGGAGGCGGCCGGCGGCGGGGCGGGCGAGGTGGTGGTGGACGTCGAGTTGCTTGCGTGGCCGAGCAGGACGCCGCCGCCGAACAAGCCCAGGGCCAGCACGACGCCTACCGCCGTCCTGGCGCGCTTCTGGTCGATCTGCATTCTCAGATCCCCCTTTAGGGATGGGAGGTTCGTCCGTGTCAGGTGATCGAAGCGCCGAGGTTGAAGGCCCAGTTCACGAGGGCACTGCCGCCGCCGATGACGACGACGCAGGCGAGCGAGGCGAACATGCCGACCCGGCCGCCGCTGGTGGCTCCGTGGTGGCTGAAGTATTTGCCCAGCGAGAAACTCATAGCCCCGAGCACCAGGCCGGCGAGGCCGCCGAGCAGGCCGTAGAACATGAGCGCGCCTACGATCGTCGTGAAGGCGGTGCCGCCCGGCGCGCTGGGGTCCGGGGCGATGTTCGGCACGACGCCGCCCCCCGGCTTCGGCGGGTCCGCGGCGAGGACCAGGTGGTGCGGATCGGCACCCGCCGCCAGGGTGTGAGCCTGGCTGAACAGGTCGAGCATCAACGACACGGTGTGTCTCCCCTACTTCGTGCGAGTGAGCGCGGCCACGGTGGCGGCGCCGAGAGTCATGTAGGCGGTGCGGGTACCCGGGTCGAGCGCGGCCGTGTCGATCGGCCCTCCGCTCGCCAGGTGTCGGTCCCACGGCACGGTGACGACCGCGCCGACCTTGGGACCGAAGTAGGACGAGAGGGTGTCGAGCGGGACGCCCGGGTCACCCTCCCGTACGGCGTTGAGGACGAGGACGGCCCGGCGGGACAGCCGTCCGAAGCCGGCGCGGATCATCCACAGCAGGGCATCGTGGGCCGCCGACGCCGAGTCGGCCGTGGCGGTGGTGGTGACCACTACCAGGTCCGCGAGCGACAGCACCGAGGCCGACAGCGGGTCGGTCAGTGCGGCCGCCGTGTCGGTCACCGTGATAGCGAAGTGCTGCGGTAGCAGCTGTTCGGCGAGCCACCGGTAGCCGTCGGCACCGAGGACATACCGCGCGTCCGGCCGAGACTCCGACGGCAGCACCGCGAGCCCGGAGGCCCGGCGGAAGGCCGGCGGTGGCGCTCCGTGGGCGTACGCCCCGTGCTTCGCCAGCAGATCCATGACGTTGACCGGCGGACGCCCGCCGCCGGCGAGCCCGGCGAGGCTCCCCCGGTAGGGCACCGCGTCCAGCACCACCACCGGCTCGCGCCGCTCGGACGCCAGAACGTCGCCGAGTCCGAGTGCCACCGTCGTCCGGCCGCTGCCGCCCGTTAGGCTCACTACCGCGATGCGCTGGTGTCCGCTCAGCGCGCCGGTGATCCGGTGCCGCAGCACGTGGTCCCGGACCCGATCCACCACCGGGGGCATGATCGCCCGCCGAGGCGGAGCGGCTAGGACCGGCGCGGGACGAGGACGCCGACGGCCGAACAGGCCCCGGCGACCGGGCGCAGGCTCAGGCTTCGGCGGAGCGATCGGCACCAGCGCCACCGCGGGTACCGGAGCAACCGGAACGGGAGCAGGTGCCGCGGCGGCCGGCGGGGTGACCGGGCCGAGGGCGAGCCCCGCGGCGGCCGGAGCCTCGGATGCGGGGACGGCAGCCGGCGGCGCCGGAGGGACCGGGGGAGGCGATTCGGCCACCGCAGGAGGCTCGGCTGCCGCTGACGGAAGTGCCGGAACGGCAGGTGACGGACCGCCAGAAGAGAAAACTTCTGGTCCGGTGGCCGAAAAGTCCTTGTGCGCGGGAGCCTCCGAATGTGAAGGTGCGTCTACAGATGTGCGCCCCTTGCGCGCCGGGCGGCTCCTCCCCCGCGCGCTCCCTTGACCCGTGCCGCTCTCCGCCGTCAGCAGACCCCGCAGGCTCACCGGACGATCCCGGTCAATCTCCTCAGCCTCGGTCATCGCGTCACCCCCCGTGCGCAAGCTCCGTACATAAGTACCCTACCCCTTTTCTCGGTACTGGGGGCGTTTTTAGAGTAGCGTACCGACTACCCGTGGTGCATCCGTGATCAACGCACGGTCGCGGGTGAGGACACCCCGATGCGCCAGGGCATGCCAAGGAGGGAGGATCGGTGACGCTCTGTGCGGTACAAACAGGCAGTGGACACGGACGACAACAAGACGCGGGCCCGACAGGGCCGCCCCCGGCGGGGCGGCTCTTGTTCGGACCGCCTGGACCCGGCGGGGCCCGTGCTGACCAGTACGCAGGCCGCCGCCCGCCTCTCTCTCCACCCCCGGACCGTCATGGAGCGGGCCCGCGCCGGCGATCTGCCAGGCCTGAAGCTCGGTGGGGACTGGAGATTCGCCACCGCGGCGCTGGACGCTGCGGTGCGTGGGGATTCGTGGGCGGAACTCGACTTCCAGGACGAGACCTTGACGACCTATCAGGTTGCCGCGCTGTTGGGGATGGGGCCGGACAAGGTGGGCCGGCTTGCCCGTCAATCCGCACTCCCCCACTGGGGCGAGGCCCGCCGCAGGCGCTTCTCCCGCGCCGCGATCCTCCGCACGCTGTGCGGACCAAGCACCCAGCCAGCCGGACAGCATGGTGAACCCCCGATCAAGGAGGACAGGACAGCATGAGGTACCGACACAACCGCCTCGGCCTCGGCGCCGTCCTGGCCGCCGCCGTCGTCGCCGCGCTCACCGGCTGTAGCAGCGAACCCGCGCCGCCGAGCGCGGCGCACGCTGCCGACGCGGCCGCCGCGAGCCCGTCCGGCCCGGCCTCGGCCTCGGCCGGTTCACCGACGACGCCGACCACCGCCGGCTCGGCGGGCGGCACCAGTTCGCCGACGGCCCCGGCCGGCTCGCCGGCGACGGCGACCACCGCCGGCTCGACACGCGACACCGGTTTGCCGACGACGGCGACCACCACCAGCTCGCCGACGGCCCCGGCGCCCGGGGTGGTTCGCCTCGGCCCCGTGGACGTCGCCTCAGCGTTCACGGTTGCGTCGTACTCGTACGACTGGCAGCAGCCGAAAACACTCGATCCGGTCGAGCGCGTGCGCCCTTACGCCACGGATGCCTACCTGGTGACGCTCCGACCGACCCAGCAAGCATTCCCGGCCCGCATGACCGCAGCTCAGGAGACGTCGGTTGCCACGATCCGCACCGCGGCCGTGGACGCCGACGCCCCGCCCAGCACCGAGTACGAGGCGTTCGTCTCGGTGTCCTACGCCCAGCACCTGACGAATCACGGCACCCCGGCGGACAACGGCCGGGCGTGGAGTCTGCACCTGGTTCAGGTGGCCGGCGAGTGGAGGGTGGACGCGGTGGTGGCGACGGGCTGACACCTACCGAAGGGGGACAGAGCATTGAAAAAGGGTCTGGTAGCGGCCGTTGCCGCCGTGGTCGCCGTGCCCATTGTGTTGATCGTAGGAGGGAGTGGACACGCCGAAGGCGGCGCGTACTGCTCGGTGGCCGTCAGCGCCGGCGACAGCGGCGGCGGGGCCCAGGGCGCCGTCACCGCGGCCGGCACCCAGCTGGATGCCGAGCAGACTGCGGCCGCAAAGACCATCGTCCAGGTGACCAAGGAGCACGGCCTACCTGAGCGCGCGGCCGCCATTGCCCTGATGACGGCCATGCAGGAGTCATCCCTGCGAGTGGTGAAGGCGTACACCGGCCACGACGCCGCCGGCCTGTTCCAACAGCGGTCGGTGGTGGGGTGGGGAACCCCTGAACAGGTGCTGGACCCGATCTATGCCACCGGGGCATTCCTGCTCGGTGTGCCGTCCAAGGGGATTCCCGGGTTGACCACCATCCAGGGGTGGGAGCGGATGGACATGGCGGACGCAGCCGAGGCTGTCCAAGTGTCCGGCGTCGGCTTCCAGTACAAGAAGTGGGCGAGGTTCGGGGAGATCCTGGCCAAATCGTTGTATGGGGGTGAGACCGGAACCACCGTCACGTGCACCGACGAGACGCCGGCCACACTGTCCGGCCCGGCCGTCACCAACGTGGTGAACAGGGCGATGGGGCAGCTGGGCCTCCCCTACGTGTGGGGCGGCGGTTCCCCGAGCGGGCCCACCACCGGGTTCTGCGGGTCGAACACAGGGTGGCTCAACGGCCAGTGCTTCGCCGCCACCCACGCCGGATTCGACTGCAGCAGCTTGGTGCAGTACGCATGGTGGCCATATGTCCACCTCCCGCGGACCACCACCCCCCAGTTCGACGCCGGTACCCACATCAAGCTCAGCGAGGTGACCACCGGCGATCTCGTGTTCTGGTTCTCAGGCCCCCAGGGGATCTACCACGTGGCCATGGTGCTGGAAGGCGGGCCCAAGATGAAGATCATTGAGGCCCCAAGGACAGGGCTCAATGTTCGAATCCGCGACCTAGCGGCGGACGAGTCCAACCTGATGAGCACCGCCGTACGGCTGTCCGTCCCCGACGCCCAGGCCCCCGGGGGGAAGGGAACCATCACGCCAGCCCCGAGCGCACCGAGCTGAGCAACCCGAACAACACAAGGGGCGGGCCCCGGAGAGTACTCCGGGGCCCGCCCTTGTTCGTGCCCGCTGTCAGAGCGAAGCCACGCGGGCGGCCGTCCAGTAGTCGCGGAAGACGACGCCGCCGGGGCCGGCCGCCAGGTCGTTCAGCCCGGCCGCCACCGCCGTCAGCTCATCCGGGGCCGCCGCAGCCACCCGGGCGACGTTCAGCGGATCGGCCGTCAGCCACCGCGGAACCCGGACCGGCTCAGCCGTCGGGCGCTCCGGTGAGGCCGCCGTCTCCGGCAGAAGGCCCCGCAGACTCACCGGGCGGATCTCGTCGTCAACAAGTCCCGTCATCGGCTCAGCACCCCCACCGCGGCGGCCACGGCCACCAGGTCCTCGGACGAGGAGCGCGGCGCCGGCGGACGCGGGGACGAGGACCAGCGGCCGCCCAGCACCCGCACCGGCCCGGACGTCCCGGCCGGCAGCGACACCGTGTCGACCACCCGCCGCCGATCAGCGCCGGCACCGTCCACTACCCTTGCCATGATCCCTCCCACAGGATCGAGCCCAGCCACCCGGCCGCATGCGACCAGGTGAGCAGGGAAACCACGAGGGGCCGGAAGCCGTAGGAAGCCCGGCCCCTCTCGTGTGCCCAACATAACACCTCTGTTTCCCGAAACAGAGGTGTTAGCGCCAATGTGTCTTGAGGGTGTGTCGGATGGGCCAGACACGCCACCTGTGCAAGATCCACGCGATACTGTGTGTCTGCCACCGTCGGCACCTGTGTCAGCGGCGGCAGAGTTGCAAGACACGGCACATGTGCCAGAGCTGCCACCTAACCCACAGGTGGCACAGGTGCCGGATCGGGCAGAGGTGGGAGAGGCGGCAGAGGTGCCGGAGCTGCCACCGGTGTCGGAGATGGCACAGCCGTTGGAGTCGGCACCTGTGCCGGAGTCGGTACCTGTGTCAGCTACGGCACAGGCAACAGCTGCGGCACCTGTGCCGTAGCTGCCACCTGCGTGTTTTTCAGCACCTCCAACAGCAACAACAGAGGTGTCAGAGCCGGAAGCGGCGACAGAGCTAGAGGAGGTGGCACAGGTGGCAGAGCCGATTGAGCCCACAGCGGTGTTCAGCGGCAGGGCGTTGCCCGAGCAGGGCACAGCTGTGTCCGAACAGGAGATCAGGACCCCGATCGGGGCGCGAACGTTCGTCATCACCCGGATTTACGCCGTCGCCAACCAGAAAGGTGGAGTGGGTAAGACCACGACCACCATTCAGTTGGCGGCGACGCTGGCACAGCACGGCCGGCGCGTACTGGTCGTGGACGCGGACCCCCAGAAATCGGCGAGCTCCGCATGGGCGCGACAGGCAGTCAAGCGCGGCGGCGACCTGCCGTTTGACTACCTCTACGAGGTAGACCCGGCGAAGCTGCAGAAACTCCGCGGCCTCGGGTACGACGATGTACTGATCGACACCCCCGGCTCGCTCGAAAACGAGGAGCTGCAGCGGTGGATCATTGACGAGCTCGCGGACGAGTTCATCATCCCGCTGGAGGCGGCGTACCTCTCCCAGGACCCCACCTTGGCGTTCATGAAGAACTACATCATCCCCACCGGGAAGCCGGCCCGGCTGCTGTTCAGCCGGACCAACCCGCGCAGCCCCAAGGTGGCGGACAGCGATGATCTGCGAGACGTCCACGCGATGAAGGGGTGGGCCGACAAGCGCGGATTCCACTACTTCCGGACGTTCGTCCGGTCCTACGAGTGCCACACCGACGCGCCTGCCCAGGGCCTGACGGTCAACCAGTACACCCGGGCCAACTCCGGTGTCAGCTTCGCCCTGGCCAAGGGCGATTTCGCGGGCGTCGCGCTGGAGTTCCTGGCGAGCGCATCGAGCCGGACGGGAGCCTGAGCATGCCGCGCGTAGACCTTGAAGACACCGACGACCCGCCCGAGGAGCACGAGCCGGAGCCCAGCAGCCGGAAGCCCGAGCCCACCCCGGAGCCGACACCGGCCCCGGCCGCCACGAAGGCGAAGGCCGAGCCGGCGCCCGAGCCCGTGCCCCGCGGGCAGGTGGCCGGTAAGGAGAAGCTGCAGCCCTACATCACCAAGGCGGTGGCCGAGGCCGCCCGCAATGCGGTGGTGGCCACCACCCCCTACGAGGGCGGATACCACTCCCTGAGCGATCTGATCGAAGACGCGATCAAGGAGAAGCTGACGAAGTTGCAGCGGAAGTTCAACAACGGCCAGCCGTTCGCCCAGCGGCCCCGACGGATGCGTACGGGCCGGCCGCCGGCCCGGTAGAAAACACCTCTGTTGAAGGTGGCACCTCTGGCACACTCTGTGCCTGTGTCGCCTCTGACACAGGCAGCAGTTCCGGCACATCCGACACAGAGTGTGCCTGTGCCACCTCTGGCACAACCGAAGGCCCCGGCACCATCAGCAGAGACACGCACGGCCCCGGACAGAGCTTGGTAGGCGAGAGTCCGGGGCCGGGCCGACACAGGAGAAACCCCCATGTTCAGGTACAACGTTAAGGCCCCGGCCACCTTGCCGCTGACCAGAGCGGCCGACGTGGCCGGAACTCGCTCCGCCGAGAGCGAGGCCGGACGATGAACAACCCCGTTGTGCGCGTTGTGCTGCTGGTCGTGGTTGCCCTGGCGTGCCTCGGCCTGACGGCCGCCCTCGGCATCCGGGTGGCCCGGTACGTGCTGGACCAGTGGCGGGCGATGCGGCCCGCCGGAGCCAACACCGAAGCCGCCGGCCGGGCCAGGGTCAATGCCCGCGGGAAGCTGGTCAACCTGGCGTTTCTGTTCGTCTTCTCGGCCGTTCCGGCGTCCCTGTCGTACGCGCACCTGATCGACTACGCACAGACCGCGCTCGGCCTGGACGGGGGCATGCAGTACCTGGTCCCCCTCGCGCTGGACGAAGCCGCCATGTACCTGATGATGCTGGCGTTTCAGGACGTCGACCGCGAGGAGAGCGCCACCGTCAACCGGCTGTTGGTGTGGGTGTTCGCGCTGGCCTCGGCGTGGTTCAACTGGATTCAGGCCCCCCGAGGCGCGGACCACGTAGGCGCCCCGCAGTTCTTCTCCGGCATCTCCATTGCCGCCGGGTTGCTGTTCGAGCGCGGGTTGGTCAGCGTGCGCCGTGCCGCGAACAAGGCCAGTGGGCACACCCGCCGCCCGCTGCCGCGTGTCGGTGTGCTGCGGTGGCTCAGCGCCCCAGTGGAGACCGCCGCCATGATGCGCATGGCCATTGAGGAGCCGACCATCAGCACCGAGGCCGAGGCCCTGGCCGCCGTCCGGACCCGCCGGGCGATCCGCCGCCAGGAGCGCGCGGCACGGCACACCGCGAAGGCCACCGCGAAGGCCGGCACAACGGCACGGTGGTGGCAGGTCCGTCAGGTGGTCGTCACCACCGCCGAGCCCACCCTGACCGTGGACGGGCACACCCCCGTGCCGGCCACCGCCGTGGCTGCGGTGCTGGCGCCCTACGTGCAGGCCAAGGCGGCGGCCGGTCAGCGTGGAGTGGCCAGCCCTCAGCTTGCCCTCGGCCACGTCCTGCACACCGCGGCCCAGCAGCAGGTCCGCACCGCCGAGACCGTGGAGGCCGAGCTGACCGCGCTGGAGAAGCGCGCCGCGCTTGTCGAGGCACAGGCCGACGCTGCCGAGGACGCGGTGGTGAACCGGTTCTTGGCGGAGTTCGCCGAAGCCGTCCCGGCACCGCGCACCGAGCCAGCGCCCGCCGAGGTGTCCGTCTCTGCACGCCAGGCGGCCCCCGCGGCACACGAGCCGGCGGAGGACCCCGCCGACGAGGCCGCCGAGTGCATCGAGGACGCCGACGAGGACGAGGTGGACGACCAACCGGCCCGGCAGGCCCGGGAGGCCGCCGCAGCCCAGCGCAGTGACACAGCAGGTGTCCGGATCAGCGTCCGTGTGCCGGAGGTGCGAGCGGACAGCGAGGACGGGCACGACACGGTGAACGAGCTTGCCGAGCACGCGACGAAGAAGGACCAGTTCACCCAGTTGTTCGGTGAGTTCATCCGCCCCGGCGACGACCGGTCGGCGAACGCCATCGTGACCCAGCTCAACGAGGTGATGGGCGAGCGCTACGGCCGCACCTACGACCGCGGCGCGGCCGGCAAGCTGGTAAAGACCCTGCAGCAGGATCTCAACGCGAGTCGGCAGGACACCGACGAGGACGACCCGCAGCAGCGCGGGGCCTGACACAGAGGCTCGCCCGGGGCGCACGGGTGTGTGCCCCGGGCCTCACCCGAAGGGGGAGAGATGACCGAGACCGACACGGGCCGGTTGCTGGCCACCCGCGCCACCCACGCCCCGGTTCCCGTCCCGCCACCGCGCTCCGCCCAGCTCAGTAACCGACTGGCCACCGCGGAGGACCGTCTCCGCCGGGCCGGGCAGCTGGAATACGTGCTGCGGGCGGCGGCCGAGCGGGTGGCCGAGATCCGCCAGCAGCTCACCAGCGCGACGTCCGCGGCGGCCGGGGCACACCGGGAAGCCGGCGAGGCACGCCAGCAGCTCGCCGCCGTCGAGCAGGAGTTGGCGCAGGCGCGCGAGGCACACCGGGTGGAGCTCGCCGCGGTCGAGGAGGCCGGCGCCGCCGCCGTCGCCGACGCCGACCGCGCACACCAGCAGGCCGCCGAGGCCCGCGAGGCACACGGCCGTGCCGAGGGCGAGCGGGCCGCCGCCGTCCGGCTCGCCGAGCAGGCACAGCAGCAGGCGGCCGGGGCACACCGGGAAGCCGGCGAGGCACGCCAGCAGCTCGCCGCCGTCGAGCAGGAGTTGGCGCAGGCGCGCGAGGCACACCGGGTGGAG
>NZ_JBHVGL010000033.1:60512-60607 GCF_042800875.1 Kitasatospora sp. NPDC057595
AGCTCGCCGCGGTCGAGGAGGCCGGCGCCGCCGCCGTCGCCGAGCAGCAGGCCGTGGCCGAGCGGGAAGCCGGCCGGGCCGACGCCGCCGAGGCC
>NZ_JBHVGL010000034.1:0-46797 GCF_042800875.1 Kitasatospora sp. NPDC057595
GCGGCCACCGTCGCGTGCGGGTCGGCGTCGAACCCCAGCTTCCGGCCTTCGAGGAAGCGCCGCAGCGCCGTCTCGGCGTACCACTCGTCCTCGAAGCCGCCGCGACGAATCGTGCGCCGGCGGCCCGTGAGGGAGGGGATGTCGACGGCGAACGTCCATGTACCGTGCCTCTCCTCGGCCAGGCGCGGACACGCTGCTCCGAGCTGGCGCCGGTCGGCGTCCCGGCACCCGCAGCGGCGGTAGACCCGGCCTGGCCGTCCTGACTTGCGCACTTCTTGCCCCTCCAGCGGTCATTGGCTCTTGATCGGCTCGCGGAGGCTACCGGTGCAACGGGCCGGAGGGTCGTATGCGACCACCATGCGATCACCAACGCCGAATCAGGCCCCTGACCTGCGGCTCGCGGTGAGGATCCGCACCTGGGCGGGCCGGATGTGCGGGAGGCTCTGGCTTGGCCTTTCTCGGCTGTTCGGCTGCCTGCGGAAGGGAGTGCGGACGCCCAGATTCGTTACCTTGTGTAACCGTCCTGGGGTTGTGGCCGGGAGGCTGCGCGGGTTGCGCCCGCAGTGCAGACTCTTGACGGATGGCCGTGTTTGGGATAGGGAGATGGGCCGACCTGGAGGTGTGTGGTGCGGCCTTCGAGCGCCCCTCCATCCGCAAATTGGTCACATAGCGTTACTGGAATCATCAGATGAGCGGTTCGCGGTGGGCGGCGGTCTCACGGACGAGCTGGGCGAAGCGCTCGCGGCTGCGCTTCTGGCGCAGGGCGGCCGTTCGGGTGTCGGCGTCGGGTGGGCGCCGGTCGGTCATTCGTCGTCCGGAGCCTCCGTTGGTGTGTCGCCGGTGAGGCCGGAGATCATCCGGGCGTAGGCGTGTTCGGCGCGTTCGTCGAGCTCGTCGAGGGGGATGCCGGTGTCGCGGGCGTACGCCTCGCGGAAGATGACGTAGCCGACCAGGGCGGATGCCGCCATGACGTGGGCCGCCACCGCGTCGGCGTCGGGCGGCAGTGCGCCTTCGCGCTGGTCGCGCTCCAGGCTGCGGCGGGTCCGGGCGAACCGGGGCAGCGCGTTGACGCCCTCGTCGCCGTCGAGGGCCAGCAGGGCCTCCAGCCGGACGACCTCGGGCTCGGCCAGCCGGTGCCGGAACATCGCGGCCCTGCGCTCGGCGAACGGCAGGTCCCAGAACTGCGGCTCCTTGTCCGCTGCCTGACGGTCGACCAGGTCTGCGACCGAGGCCCGCAGCAGGGCCTGCCGGCTGCCGAAGTACTGGTAGATCTGCCCGTGGTTGACCCCGGCCTCGGTCGCGATCTCCCGCAGGTTCACGCCCGCGAGGACGCCGTCGCGCTGGAGCAGGCGGCGCGCGGCGTCGAGCAGGTCGGCCTCGGTCTCCTGCCGGCTGCGGCGCCGTCGCCGTGGCCGGCCGGTGTCGTTCGCGTCCGGTTTCTCGTCCATGGGCCGGGCTGTCTCCATTCGCCGCGATGTGCTTCCGGGGTCTTGCCCCCGCGCGGGTCCTAGCCTAGGGTCCCGCTAACAACGTTCCGTTAATAACGGAACGTTACGTAAAGCTTAGGGGCATCGCATGGCGACTCTTCCACTCGCGGGCATCCGCGTGCTCGACCTGTCCACCGTTCTCGCGGCGCCGGTCACCGCGACCTTCCTGGGCGACTTCGGCGCCGAGGTGATCAAGGTCGAGGAGCCCGGGCACGGCGACTTCACCCGGGGCGGCGCCGGCGGCGGCCGCACCCCGTACTGGGCCCAGGAAGCCCGCAACAAGAAGTCCGTCACGCTCGACCTGCGCACCGCCCGCGGGCAGGAAATGGCACGCGGGCTGGTCCCGCACTTCGACGTGGTCATCACCAACTACCGGCCCTCGACCCTGGAGAAGTGGGGCCTGGACCCGGAATCCCTGAGCGTCCTCGCGCCGGACGCGATCCTCGTGTACGTCACGGGTTACGGCCTGACCGGCCCGTACCGCGACCGCGGCTCCTTCGACCGGATCGCCAGCGCCTTCGCCGGGTTGACCCACGTCACCGGCGACCCCGACCGCCCGCCGGTGCGCAGCGGGTACTCGACGATCGACTACATGGCCGCCTACCTCGGCGCCTTCTCGGTGGTCACCGCCCTCTACCACCGCGACACGGCGGGCGGCGGCGGCCAGGTCGTCGACCTGGCGCTCTACGAGGCCGGGTTCCGCGCCTCCGAGGACGCCCTGGCGGCGTACGCCACCACCGGCCGGGTCCGTGAGCGGCTCGGCAACCGCAACCCGCTGATCGTCCCCGCCTCCGACTTCACCACCGCGGACGGCCGCCGGCTGTCGCTGCACGCGGGGACCGATCCGCTGTTCCGCCGGCTGACCGCCGTCATGGGCCGCCCGGAGCTGGCCGACGCGCCCGAGTACGCCACCCGCCTCGCGCGCAGCGAGCACGCCGACGGCCTCTACGCGATCATCGCCGAGTGGGTCGCCGGCCACACCGCCGACGACCTCGCGCGGCTGCTCAACGACGCTGGCGTGCCGGCCTCGCCGCTCATGAGCATCGCCGACATCGCGGCCGACCCGCACTACCGGGAGCGCGGCAGTGTGGTCCAGGTCGAGGACGCCGAGTTCGGTGAGCTCCCCATGCCCGCCCCCTTCCCGCGCCTGTCGCGGACCCCCGGCAGCATCCGCAGCACCGGGCCGGCGCTCGGTGAGCACAACGCGGAGGTCTACCGGGACCTGCTCGGCCTCGGCCCCTCCGACCTCGCGGCCCTGCGGGCCGGGGGAGTGATCTGATGAGAGCGGTCGAACCGGCGGCCTTCGGCGCCCGCCTCGACCGGCTCCCGCTCAGCGCGTTCCACCGGCGGCTCGTCCTGGCCCTGGCCGGCATGATCCTCTTCGAGTGGGTCGAGACCTACTCCTTCGCGTTCGTCGCCCCCGCGCTTCGCTCTCAGTGGGGCCTGTCCCTGGGGGACATCGCCGCTGTCGCCGGCGTCGCCTCGCTCGGCGCGTTCGCCGGCGGCATCCTCGCGGGCCGGCTCGCCGACCGTGCCGGGCGCCGCCGCACGATGCTCGTCTTCGTCACGGTCTACTGCGCGGCGACCGTGCTGTGCGTGCTGGCGCAGAATCCCTGGCAGCTCGTGGTGGCGCGCTTCGCCGCCCACTTCGGCACCCAGGGCATGGCGGTGGTGGCCATCGTCGTCCTGACCGAGTTCGTCCCGGCGGCCCACCGGGGACGGTTGCAGACCTACAAGGTGGTCATCGGCTCGCTCGGCATTCCCGTCGCCGGATGGTCGGGCTACCTGCTCGTGCCGTACGCGGACTGGGGATGGCGGGCGGTCTTCGCGCTCGGGCTTCTCGGGAGCGTCTTCGCCTGGCTGATCCGCCGGTGGGTGCCCGAGAGCCCGCGCTGGCTGGCCGCCCGGGGCGACCTCGTGCGCGCGGAGACGATCGTCCGCCAGATCGAGCGCCAGTGCGGGGTGGACACGGCGGAACACGGGCCCGCGGCCCAGGCCGCGACGGCGGCCGGGTCCCCGCCCGCCGCGCCCGCGCCCGCGCGCCTGCGGGACCTGCTGGCCGGCACCCGCCGCCATACCTTCCTCACCGTGTCGGCGATGTGGACGGCCGGGCTCCTCGCGTACTCGGCCTTTCAGACCTGGACGCCCACCCTCCTCTCGGAGAACGGTCTCGAACTCGACGACACCCTCCTCCTGTCGGCCGTCCTCGCCACCGCGGCTCCGCTCGGCGCGCTGCTCGCCGCACCGCTCATCGACCGCTGGGACCGGCGCGTCAGCCAGTTCGTCCTCGGCCTGCTGACCGCGTTCGCCCTGGTGCTCTTCGCGCTCGTCCGGTCCCCGGCCGCCGTCCTGGTCCTCGGCTGCGCCGTCAACCTGCTCTTCCAGATGGCCATTCCGTTCCTCCAGGTGTACTCCGCCGAGGTCTTCCCCACCCGGATCCGCGCGCTCGGCTCCGGCACGGCCAACGCGCTGTCCCGGGTGGTCAACCTCGCGGCGCCCGCGCTGATCGCCTTCCTCTACACCGGTGTCGGCTACACGGCCGTCTTCGTCTTCCTGGCCTGCCTCGCCGCCGCGGGAGGCGTCATCGCCGTCACCGTCGGACCCCGGACGACCGGACTCAGCCTCGAAGCCGCCGCCCACGACGAACCCCACACCCCGTCCGCCGGCACCCCGCACTCCGCGCCCCATCCGCACCCAGGAGCACCCCGCCCATGACCGTCACCGACCTCTCCTACGCCTCGGCCACCGAACTCCTCGCCCTCATGCGACGCCGCGCCCTGTCGCCCGTCGAGCTGATGCACCACACCCTCGACCGGATCCGCACCCACGACGGCGCGCTGAACAGCGTCGTCCGACTCGACGCCGAACGCGCGCTCGCCGAGGCCGCCGACGCCACCGAGCGGATCGCCCGCGACGACGCCGCACTCGGGGCGCTCACCGGACTGCCCGTCCTCGTCAAGGACGGTGAGGACGCCGCCGGCCTGCCAACCAGCCACGGCACCCGCGCCTTCCGCGACAACCCGCCCGCCGCACACGACAACCTGCACGTCGCCAGGCTCCGCGCGGCCGGCGCCATCATCGTCGGCAAGACCAACATGCCGCCCATGGGCGCGGGCGTCCACACCGCCAACGAGGCGTTCGGCACCACCCGCAACCCCTGGGACACCACCCTCTCCCCAGGCGGCTCCAGCGGCGGTTCGGCCGCGGCCGTCGCCGCCGGACTCGTCGCCCTCGCCACCGCCGGCGACGGCGGCGGCTCCACCCGCATCCCCGCCGCCCTGTGCGGGGTCGTCGGCCTCAAGCCGAGCCGCGGTCGCATCCCGCAGGGGCTGGCCCGCACCACCCACTGGCCCCGCAACACCGTCCTCGGCTGCGTCACCCGCACCGTGCGGGACACCGCACTCCACCTCGACGTCGCCGCCGGACACCACCCGGCGGACCCGTACTCGCTGCCCGCGCCCGCCGCCCCCTACCTCGACGCCCTCGACCGGCCCGTCCGGCGCCCGCAGGAACTGCGCGTCCGCGTCATGCGCACCTTCGGCGTCGCCGAACCCGCCCAGCCGCAGCTCGCCGCCCTCGAACGGACCGTCGACACCCTGTGGGCCCTGGGCTTCCGCGTCGTGGACGAGGACGCCCCGCTGCCCGGTGCCGACGACTTCCCGTTGTTCGCCCAGCTCCGGCAGAAGGTCCTCGCCCGCGCCCGGCTCACCAGCGTCCTGGACACCTACACCACCCGCCCGCAGGACTTCGAGCCGTGGTTCGCCGCCGCCCTCGACCAGGGCCGCGCGGTCACGATCGAGGAACTCGCCCGGTACTGGGAGCACCGAACCCGCCTCGACCGATGGGCGGCCGCCCTGTTCACCGACCACGACCTCCTGCTCACCCCCACCGTCCCGACCACCGCCTGGCCGGCCGAAGGCCCCGACATCGAAAAGGCCCTGCGCGAGCGGACCATCCCGATCGCCTACACGTCCGTCTTCAACGACACCGGACACCCGGCGATCAGCGTGCCTTCCGGGCCCGCCCCCGGCGCCGCGGGGCCGCCCTGCGCCGTCCAGCTCGTCGCACCCCACTACCGCGAGGACCTGCTGCTCGCCGCAGCGGCCCTGCTGGAAGAGGCCAACGGGGTCCGCCACCCCTGAGCGCCACCGGAAGGACCACCTTGTCGGGCCGGCTCGATCCCGCTCGCGGAGACCGGCCACCAGGGCCTCCCGCTCACCGGCCCGCCCTGGCGGCGGGCCCCGCAGCTCGGCACCCTGCTCAACGCCGCAGCCTGACCGAACTGATCGTCCTCAACCGGCCCGAGACGGTGACGGGCAACTCGGCGGTGACCGGGCCCTCGGTGATGACGGCCACCGCCAACTCGACCAGCGCCGAGGGCACCCCGACGGCGGCGCCGGCTACGACGACGGGCGTGGCCCCGGTCAGTCCCGGGAGGAACGAGGCTTCTGGCCAGCGGGTTTGGAGAGCAGACCGGAGCCCTGCGCATGGGGGGACGGCGAGAGGAAGCGGGGAAGCGCCAAGCAGCGCTCCGGCAGGCGGGGACGGGTGTTCATTCCGTCCAGCGCCTTCGGTTGCCACTCGTCGTGCCGTTCTTCCTCGCCGCCGTGCCGGCGCAGGCCGCCGGCGGCTCGCTGAACGTGTCGGTGGAGGCGGTCCCGGGGACCGTGAAGTCCGGTGAGGGCGCGTCATTCCGGGTGCAGTGGACGTGCAGCGGCAGCGGAACGTGTGACGACGCGAAGATCTCGGTTCCGGTACCGACGGCGCTGGCGTCGTCGAACGCGTTCCCCACGCCCACCCCGTCACCGCCGGTGACGGGCTCACCGTGACCGGACCGGCCGACGGCACCCTGCTCATCAAGGGGACCGTCGCACCCGGTCAGACCGCGACCGTGACGTATCAGGTCAAGGTCAAGGCCCACGGTGGCCAGGGCGACCACCGCCTCGGGAACTTCCTCGCCCCGGCCGGCCAGGAGCCGCCGACCGCGTGCGTCCCGCAGAACCCCCTGTGCACCGAGAACCCGACCCGCCCGTCGGCCACGCCGGGGTCCGAGGGGCCGGGTGGGATCCTGCCCAGGACCGGTGCCCAGATCTCGGCCGCCGTACTCGCCGCAGCCCTGCTGCTCGGGTTCGGCGGCTGGATGGTCGTGCGCAGCCGACGCCGCCACCCCGGTGAGGGCGCCGACGAGTCCTGACACGCGGCCCCGGGCCCCAACCCGACAAGGGTTGGGGCCCGGGGCCGGGGTTCCCACGTGCCGTCCCACGCGCCGCGTGGCTACCGGCGCTTCGCGGTGGGGGCGCGGCGCGCGGGGTGTTCGAGCCCCTTTCGGCGGTGGAGACCGAGGGGGTTCGTGGCGGTGCCGCTCGGAGGGGGATCCGAGCGGCACCGGTGGCGAGGGGTGTCGAGGCCCTGGCTCAGAGGACCTCGTAGTTGGCCATCATGGCCATGTCCTCGTGTTCGAGGTTGTGGCAGTGGAGCATGTAGCGGCCTCGGTAGCCGTCGAAGCGGACGAGGACCTCGACGACCTCGTAGGGGCGGACGTCGACGGTGTCCTTCCAGCCGGCGTCCGTGGGGGCCGGGGGCCTGCCGCCGCGGGAGAGGACCAGGAAGTGGGCGAGGTGGAGGTGGACCGGGTGGTGGAAGTCGCTGCTGAAGCGCCATCGCTCGACGGTTCCCAGGCGGGGGTTCGCCAGGGACTCCGCGCTGTTGAAGGGCTTGCCGTTGATCGTCCACATCGCGTGTCCGTCGTCCCCGCCGCTGCGGCGGAAGTCGAACCGGCGGGTCTTCGTGGCGGTCCTGGGGTCGGGCGAGGCGGGGGTTCCGGAGAGCTGGGTGGGGATCCGGCTGGTGTCGTTCTCCTTGCGGGTGACGCGGAAGCGCATCACCTGGCGCATCCTCCCGTCGGCCAGGGTGTTGACCAGGGTGACGTGGCTGCCGACGGGGCAGGCGGCGAAGTCGACGACGACGTCGAAGCGTTCGGCGGGTGCGACGGGTATCGCGCTGAGGGTCCGCGGCGCCGGCAGGAGGCCCGCATCGCTGCCGACCTGGACGAACGGCAGGTCGTCCCCGTGTTCCCGCTCCAGTGCCAGGCGGTAGCGGCGGGCGTTGGAGGCGTTGAGCAGCCGGAGCCGGTAGCGGGTGGCCGAGACCTCCAGGACGGGCCAGGGGGCGCCGTTGACGAGCTGGACGTCGCCGAGCACTCCGTCCATGTACGCCTCGTCCACGCCGGGTGTTCCGACGCAGCCCGGTGAGACGGCGGGGTAGCGGAACGAGCCGTCCTCCTCGAAGGCCCGGTCGCACAGGAGGAGGGGAATGTCCTTCTCGCCCTTGGGCAGGGGGAGGGCGTCCTCCTCGTCGTCGTGGACGAGGAACATGCCGGCCAGTCCGCGCCATACCTGCGGTGCGCTGAAGTCCATGCGGTGATCGTGGTACCAGAGCGTCGCCGCGCGTTGGTTCAGCGGGTATTCGTAGGACTTGTAACCCTCCATGACGTTCCAGTCGGAGGCCGCCACGTTCATGCCGTGGTCCGCCTGGTGCGACTTGTAGCTTCCGTTGCGCAACTCGGCGCCGCACTGCGCGGGGAGGAGCAGGTCGGTGGGGTAGCCGTCCGAGTCCGGTGGTGTGACACCCCCGTGGAGGTGCATGGAGGTGGGGACGGACAGCTTGTTGGCCAGTTGGACGACCATCGGCCGCCCCGACCGGCCGACGAACGTCGGACCGGGGAAGATGCCGTCGTACCCCCACACGGTCGTCTTCGTGCCGGGCACGATCTCGACGGCGGCCTCGCGTTGGGTGAGGTCGTAGTAGTCCGTGCCGTTGACGGTGCGGACCGGGGTCGCGACGGGCGGCAGGGCCAGCGGCACGGTGAAGGCCTCGGGCGGTCGCAGTGCGCTGGTCAGCACCTTGCCGGTCTTCTCGCCCGTCACCGCGGCGTACGTGGCCGCGCCGAGGGGGACGGCCAGGCCCGCGCCGGCGCCGGCCGCGAGGGTGAGGAACCGTCGGCGGGAGGTCACCGGCCGTCCTCCCAGGCGGGCTTCCGGGGCCCGGGCCGGGCCGGGCGGAAGGTGAAGGCCCAGTACGTCAGCGCCGCGCCGAGCCCGAAGATGGCCATGCCCAGGGGGAGGTGGCCTCCGAGCATCCGGGCTGCGCCCAGCCCCTGCTGGGCGCTGAGCAGGCCGAGCAGGCCCACCGCGCCGAGCAGGGGCCACAGCGGTCCGCGCAGCGCCCGCCACACGGCGGCGGCGGCGAGGGCCTCGACGACGACCAGCGCGCTCAGGAGCTGCGCGTTGGCCGCGTGCCAGGCGAGGAACTCGACGTCGCCGGTGACGAAGAGACCAGCCAGGGCCGCCTGGAAGAGCGTGTCGAGGAGAAACAGGACGGAGACGGCTCTGAACAGGGTGACTGCCCGAACCCACGGTGACCGGGGTGCGTCGGTCACCAGGAGGGCCTGTCGGGCGAGAGACTCGGCTCGGGCCGGAACGGATGCCGGCGCGGCATCGCGTGTGTGGGCCATCTGCGTTTCTCCGATCTTCGTGGTCCGGCCCCGTCCTGTCACGGGGGCGCTAGTGCTGTGGTGCGGGCGCGGCTGCTCGGGCCGGGTCCGCACGGAGTTGACGGGAGGCGAGGAGCGTGAGGGCTCCGGCCGCCGCCAGGACCCCGAAGGCCAGCCGGTAGGACGCGCTTTGGGCCTCCGCGCCTCCGAGGTGTTCGGCGGCGTTCAGCTGGATGGTCGCGATCAGGTTCACGCCGACGGCGGCACCGACGTTGCGGCACAGCGTCACGGCGCCGGTGTAGGAGCCCAGCTGTTCGGCGGGGGCCGTGTTCTGGACCTGGACCAGGCAGGTGGCGGTGGTGAAGCCGGTGCCGAGCCCGACGCAGAGCTGGGTGACGACCGCGAGCGGCAGCGACGGGTGCGTCGTCGTGATGAACAGCAAGGGGCCCAGAGCCAGCAGCACGGCTCCGGAGGTGGCGACCGTCCGGGCGCCGAACCTGCTGATCAGGCCTCCGCAGACGGCGGCGCCGCCGACCCAGCCGAGCGCGCCGACCATGACCACGAGACCGCTCGCGGTCTCCCCGGTCGCGCCGCTCCGGGTGAGTGCCAGCGGGAGCTGGGTGACCGAGGCGTAGAGCACGACGGAGGCGCCGATCGACACGACCGCCGCGGCCCGGATCTCCCGCCGGCGCACGAACGCCACCGGGACCAGGGAGGCCGCCGGGTTGCGCCGTACCTGGGCGATCTGGAGCGCGGCAGCACCGATCAGGACCACACCGGCCAGGACCAGGACGGGCAGGGCCGGGGAGACCAGGAGCGTCAGCAGCGCGGTCAGGCCTGCGGAGAAGGTCACCAGGATCGGGACGTTCAGCCGCGCCCGGGCCCGTGTGCCACGGCTCGCGCCCGGTGCCAGGCGTGCGACGACCAGGGCGGTGCCGAGCGCGATCGGCAGGTTGAGGGCGAAGACCCAGCGCCAGCCGACCGTGGCCTGCGCCGCCGACCCGAGGGCCGGCCCGACGACGGCGGCCAGCCCCCACACGCCGGACAGCAGCCCCTGCATCCGGGCGCGCCCGGCGGCGTCGAAGAGCTGGCCGACCAGGACGTAGGACAGGGTGACGACGGCTCCGGCCCCGAGCCCCTGCAGGGCCCGGGCGGCGATCAGCAACGGCATGTCCGGGGCGGCGGCCACGCCGGCCGAGCCGGCGGCGAAGAGCAGCAGGGCGACGCTCATGGTCGCCTTCGAGCCGAACCGGTCGGCGGCGGCGCCGGCCACCGCGGTGGCCAGCACGCTGCACAGCAGGAAGCCGGACACCAGCCACGGGTAGAGCTCTTCGTGGCCGAGCGTGCGGGCCATGGTCGGCAGCAGCGAGCCGACGACGGTCGAGTCCGCGGCGGCGAGGAAGAGCGCCAGGAGCGCGCCGGCGATCAGGGCGCGGCGCCCCGCCGGGGCGCCGCCTCCCGTCTTCGCCGTCTCCGGCGCCTCGTCGAGGAGGGTCACCGGGCCCCGCCGTCGGACTTGAGGCTGCGCTCGAACTCCTGGAACCCGTCCTCGATGCCGATGTGGATGTCGTTGAGCACGAGGTAGCCCTGGGCCACGAGCGGGGAGTCCCGCAGTTCCTCGACCAGGAAGTAGTACGCCTTGAGGTCCTCGGTCTCCAGGAGCGCGAAGTCGGTGAAGGTGGTGTGGAACGCCTCGGCGTCGAAGAAGCGGGCCTTCACCCGGTCCGCGTACTTGCCGAAGACGGGGTGGATGTGGGCGGCCTCCAGGGCTCCGCGCTCCTCGCGGGGCAGGTTCAGCCAGGCCGGCGTGAACGAGTACTTCAGGATGACGGCGTACTTCATCAGGGGATCCTTCGCTTGTGGGACTTCAGCGGACTTCAGGAGACTTCAGGGGTCTTGCGGGTGGGGCCACGGCTCCGGGACCCGTCGGGGGACACGGGCCCCGGAGCCGTGGAGCTCTGTCAGACGTGGATCGAGGTGGCGCCGCTGAACCTCTCCAGGAGGGCGCGCGTCTCCTCGTCGATCGCATCGTCGAGCTTGGTGATCGGCCCGGACAGGGCGTGCTTCGAGAAGGCGATCCCCAGCTGGGTCTGCATCTCGTGGATCAGGTTGCCCTCGGTGTAGTCCAGGCCGAAGACCGTCTTCGCCTGCTGCTCGAACAGCCCGGCCAGGCGGAAGTTCAGCTCCTCCGTCGCGGTGATGATGCGTCGCATCGCCGCGTGCTCCTCGGCGTCGAAGGACGGGATGAGCTGGTCGATCACCCAGTGGTCGGTCCGGATGTGACGTTCCTCGTCCAGGTTGTGCAGGTGGAGCAGCTTGGACAGGAAGTACTGCATCTGCGGGTCGTGGGACCGCGTGCGGCGCTCGATGACGGTGATCAGCGACTCGCCGATGTACGCCGTGCAGCAGAGCGCCGCGAGCTTGACGTACGGGGACTCGTCGCCCAGGAACAGCGCGAGGCGCTCGGCGAAGAGGTTGTCGGGCAGGGTGAAGTCGGTGCCGCCGAGCTCGCGCACGTACCGGTAGAAGGCGTTGGCGTGGTTGAGCTCCTCCGAGGCGAAGCAGGAGAGCGCGTCGTGGAGGCCGCGCCCCTCGGTGAACGGGTCCTCCTTGCCCTGGACCTCGGACAGCACGATGGACATGACCGCCGAGACGTGCCGCTCGATCTCCGCGAGCTGGGCGAGCTCCTTGACCGCGTAGGCGACGGCGGCCTGCTCGTGGCCCTCCTCGGCGAAGCAGACCCGGGACAGGAAGGCCAGTTCGGCCTCGCCCCGCGCCTTCTCCCAGGGGAGGGCGTTGGGGTGGAAGGTGTTGATGTGGGCGAGTTCGTTGACCCGCTCCAGCGCCTGGGCGGTCACGCGGCCTCCACCTCGATGTAGCTGAGCGCGTTGTAGATCGTGCGGGCGGTGTCGACGATCTCCCGACGGCCGTGCATCACCCGGGTGTTGTCGATGAGGGCGACGTCGCCGTCCTGCCATTCGAGGTTCTCGGTGAGCCGCTCGGTGACCTCCTCCACCTCCGCCAGCAGGGCGGGGGCGAACTCGGTGCCGTCGGCGAACGTGATGCGGGGCTTCTCGTAGTTGGTGGAGGGCCCGAGGATCGAGTTCGCGAAGGCGATCCGGTCGCCGAACAGGGTGGACGCCGCGGCCGGCGTGCGGAACGCGTAGGTGATCCCGCCGTCCTGCTGGAGGGCGACCTCGGTGCCCGGGGCGGCGGCCGCGAGGCTCAGGAGGTGGTCGAAGGTGATCTCCTCCTGCGGCACCCGCTGCTGGAGCATGTGGAAGGCCATGGCCCGCCACTGCTTCTCGCCGACGTACCGGGAGTAGACGATGTCCTGGGCCGAGAAGGCGGCCCTGGCCTCGTCGGAGAGCGCCTCCCACACCCGGTGGCCGTCGCAGACGGTGGTCTGCGAGCCCTCCCGGGCGGCCTTCTCGGAGAAGAACCAGGCGAGGTGGGAACGGAACGGGTTGTTGCCGTTCTCGGTGTGCAGGCCGATCGGGCCCGTCCCGGCGTCGACCTTCTGGGCGACCTCCGAGTAGAAGTCCCGCGCCGGGTCGATGGTGGTGGAGACGCTGGTGTTCTTCACCAGTGCGGTGAACGACTCCATGTCGGCGCCGAACCCGCGCAGCAGGAGGAAGCCGGACTCGGCGAGCAGCTTCAGCAGGTGGTCCCGGTCGATGTCGGCGATCGAGCCGGGGCCGGCCGGCGTGATCACGAGGCCCCGGCCGTGGCCGTAGGGCGCGGTCAGCAGTGCGGTGGTCATGCGTGCTCCTCGATCAGGTCCTGCTGCAGCAGGAACTCGCGGACGGCCGGCCGCTTCGGGCGGCCGGTGACGGTGAAGCAGGTGAGGTAGCGGGGGTCGGACTCCCGCATCAGACGGATCTCGGTGACCCGTTCGACGTCGGACAGGTGCTCCTGCCCGAAGGCGGCGATCCGGTCACGGATCTCGTCGTGGTCGCCGTCGTCGTCCACGACGAACAGGCCCCGGACGGTGTCCAGACCGTCCGCCAGGACGACGGCCTCCCGGACGAACCCGAGCTGCCGGTACTGGCCCTCGACCCACTCCGGCGAGATGTTGCGGCCGCCGGCGGTGATGATGATGTTCTTCTTGCGGCCGACGATCCGGATGTAGCCGTCCTCGTCGATCTCCGCCAGGTCGCCGGTGTGCAGCCAGCCGTCCTCGTCGACCGCACAGCTGGACGGGTCCTCGACGGTGTACCCGGCGAACAGCGAACTGCTGCGGACGTACAGCTCGCCGTCCTCGGCGAGGCGTACCGAGACGTGGTCGAGCGGCTTGCCGACGGTGCCGGGGCGTACGTTCCCGGGGAAGTTCCACGCCACCACCGAGCTGTTCTCGCTCAGGCCGTAGCCCTCGTAGAGCGGGAGCCCGTACTCCTGCAGCCGGACGAGCACCTCCGGCGGCACCGGGGCGCCCCCGCAGGCGATGAAGACGCTGTCCGGGTGGCCGAACAGCCGCTCGCGTCGCTGCGCCAGGCTCTCGTCGGGCCGGGCGTCGCACACGGCGAGCAGCAGGGCCGCCATCGTCGGCGGGACCACCATGGCGGTGGGCCGGGCCGAGCGCAGCAGCGCGAGCATGCGCGGCGCGGCGTCGCCCGAGGTGCCGACCAGGGCGGTGCCCGGCGGCAGGAACGCCACCGATCCGCCCGCCAGGAAGGGCATGTACAGACCGGTGACCTGCTCCACGAGCAGGCTGAGCGGCACGATGGACAGGTACCGGTGGAACACCTGGGGGTCCGTGCGGGCGGCCAGCGAGGCCAGGAGCGACTCGACCCCGTGACGCCTGATCATCACACCCTTGGGGACCGAGGTGGTCCCCGAGGTGTGGATGATCTTGAAGACGGCGTCCTCGTCCTCGGAGGGCGGGGCGGCGGGCCCGCGCTCGCCGCGGTCGGCGGCGGACAGGAGTTCCGGCAGGTCGACCGGGAGGACCGGGCAGTCCCGCGTGAACACGTTCTCCGCGCCCCACTGCGCCAGCCGTTCGCGGCCTCGCCCGTCGACCAGGCAGGCGTCGGCCGTGGCCAGCAGCGAGGCGGCCTGCTCCGCGGAGAACGCGGTCGGGACGGGGACCTCCACCGCACCGGAGAAGAGCAGCCCGAGGTCGGCGACGACCCATTCGGCCGAGTTCTCGGCCAGCAGGCCCACCCGAGGGGCGCGACCGATGCGGGCGGCCAGGGCGGACAGTTCGGCGGCGAGCTCCCGTGCGGCCCCGATGATCTGACGGTACGTCCAGGTCTGCGAGGCGCCGCCGGTGGCGGAGAGCACCTCCACCATGGTCCGGTCGCTCTCGGCGCGGGCCAGCAGCCCGCCGATGAGGGAGGCGCGGGGCTCAGACACCGGCGAGCTCCCTGCGGCTCGGGATCAGCTTCATGTCGATGGAGTTGAAGTGGTAGCGGCCGACGCCGTTGACGAAGGACGAGGTCTGGTCGGCGATCACCGCGTAGACGACCAGGGGCTTCTGGTCGTAGAAGGTCCCCCAGTTCTTCAGCTCCTCCGGGTCGAGGCGCCCCGGGTCGGCCTCGCCGACCGGGTTGAAGATGATGCCGAGCCGGCGCTGGAGGGCCAGCGAGCGCTGCGTCGAGGTCATGACGGCGTACCGGCAGCCCCGGCTCCACAGGACGACGGCGAGTGCCTTGAAGAGTTCGGCTCCGGCCGTGGCGCGGACCGAGGCCACGGACCCCAGCTGGATGATCTCGCCACGGTTGACCGGGACCTGCCGGTGCGAGGAGATCAGGCTCTCGACCGGGACGTCCAGGTACGTCTCCAGGAAGAGCGGGTCGGCGCCGGCGACGGTGATCCCGGTGCAGGCCAGAACCTCTTCGGCACCGGACTCGGAATCCTTCTCCAGATAGGAGAGGAAGAATTCGGGGTTCACTTCGACATTTGCGCCGAAGCTGTCGGAATAGACCTTCTGGACGAGCTTGGCGGATTCCATCCACCATGTTGATCCGCGTTCAGACAGAAGAATTCTCATGAGATTCTATCTCCCCGTTGATGTGCGCGTTTCTTGATGCGGCAGCGAGGATCTCTCCGGGTCGCTGCCGGGTGAGCCGCCGCCGACCATCACTGGAGAGCGGCGACAGTGATGTCGTCGAGGCCGTGCTCGGTGGCGTTGACGTGCTGATTCGCCGGCCACCCGGCCAGTGGCCCACGTGGCCCACGTGGCCCACGTGGCCCACGTGGCCCGCGCGGTGCGGCGGAAGCGGCGAAGAGGCCCAGGGCCAGCGTGGCCGGCGACAGGAACTCTGCGGATTCGATGGGTTCCGCGAACATTTCTCACCCCCCAGGGAAATGTCGTGACGCGCCTGGGGTCTGCGCTCTCGCCCCCCCTGGCGATGAGGAAACCATACCGCACCAAGCGGAAGGTCCCAAGCGATTTACGGGTGGATCTCCGTGCACGCAGCAGCCGTTGAAAAATTGACTTCCCGCGCCCCGTCGGGTGCCTTTTCCATTGCCCTTTTTCGGACGATTGGCCGCGCCGCTTCCCCGATGCCTACACGCCGGCGCGGACGCGCTCGCCGACGGACGCGGACGGGGGCTCCGCGTCCTCGCTCTCGCGCACGCCGTGCCGCTGCCACCACCGGGCCATCGGGGCCGGGGCCCACCAGGCGGCGCGCCCCAGCAGGCGCAGGACGGCGGGCATCAGCAGCAGCCGCACGATCGTGACGTCGAGGACGATCGCGACCGCCATGCCGACGCCGATCATCTTCACGAAGCTGATGCCGGAGGTGGAGAAGGCGGCGACCACCACGACGAGGAGCAGCGCGGCACTGGTGATGATGCGGGCGCTGCGCTGGACGCCGGAGGCGACGGCCTCGACGGGGTCCCCGGTGCGGTCCCACTGCTCGCGCATCCGGGCGAGCAGGAACACCTCGTAGTCCATCGACAGCCCGAACAGCACCGCGAGCATCAGGATCGGCTGGCTGGCGTCGATCGTCCCGGTCGCGGTGAAGCCGAGCAGGGAGTCCCCGTGCCCCTGCTGGAACACCCAGACCACGACACCGAAGGCGGCGAACAGCGACAGCGCGTTCATCAGCACCGCCTTCGCCGGCAGGACGACCGAGCCGAAGGCGAGGAAGAGCAGCAGCATCGTGGCGAGTGCGGCGGTCAGCGCCATCCACGGGAGGTGGGATCCCAAACTGTCGAGCTGGTCGACGAGTTCGGCGCTGGTCCCACCGACCAGCGTGGCGGAGTCCGCCGGCGGCTGCACACCGCGGATCGCGGTGACCAGGCCCCGGGCCTCCTTGCTCATCGGGTACTGCGAGTATCCGACCCGGACGAGGGCCGAGGAGCCCGCGGCGGAGACCACCCGCGCGTCGTCGACACCGGGGACCTGGGCGACCCGCTGGGCGAACGCCGCCAGCTCCGCCCGGGACTCCGGCCGGTCGGCCGGCCGGTCGCCGTTCAGCGTCACCACGACGGACATCGGCGAGGTCAGGTTGCGGGCGAAGTCGCGGTCGAGCTTCTCGCTCGTCACCCGGCTCCCGGTGCCCTCGGGCAGCACCTTCTCGGTGACGCCGCCCCAGTTGGCCTGCAACAGCGGGAGACCGACCGCGAGCAGGAGCGCGACCACCGGCACGGCGACCAGCACCGGCTTCGCCATGACCGCGCGTGCGGCGCGGTACCAACGGCCCTGCTGGGAGCGCTCGCCGGCGTGGGAGCGCCCCCCGGCGCGGCCGGAGCCCGGCAGGGGGATCCGCAGCGCGTTGACCCGTGTCCCCAGGGCGGCGAGCAGCGCCGGAAGGACGGTCAGCGACGCCGCCATGGCGATCGCGACAGCCGCGACGCCGCCGTAGCCCATGGACCGCAGGAAGCCCTGCGGGAAGATCACCAGACTGCCCACCGAGACGGCGACGGTGACACCGGAGAAGGCGACGGTCCGCCCGGCCGTCGCCATGGTGTTGCGCACGGCGGCGGCGACCTCGCGCCCCGCGTCCAGCTCCTCCTTGAACCGGCCCACCATGAACAGCGCGTAGTCGATGGCCAGGCCGAGGCCCAGCATCGTCACGATGTTCAGCGAGAAGACCGAGACGTCGGTGACCCAGGTCAGCATCCGCAGGACCGTGAAGGACCCGAGCACGGCCACGGCCCCGATCACCAGGGGCATGGAGGCGGCGGCGAGACCCCCGAAGATCAGCACCAGGAGGAGGAGCAGCAGCGGCGCGGAGAGCGTCTCGGCGCGCGACGTGTCCTCCTTGGTCAGCGCGCTCACATCGTCGAAGACCACCGCACGGCCGGTCAGGCCGAGGGTCACGCCCTCCGCCGCGAAGGAGCCCTTGATCCGGCCGAAGAGCTCCTTCGCCCCGTCGGCGTCGGGGGCGTTGAGCCGGAGCGAGGCGAAGGTCGCGTGCTGGTCGTGGGAGACGAACGCCGGCGAGCCCGTCGTCCAGAACGTGCGGACCGCGGCCACGTCGCTGCCGGACAGCCTGCGCAGCGAGTCCTCGACGGCCGTACGGAACTCCGGGTCCTGCACGGTGCGCCCCGGGTCGCTGAACAGCGCGATCACGTCGGTGCGTTCCCCCGGGAACCGCTGCTCGATCCGTTGCGCGGCCCGCTGCGACTCGCTGCCGGGAGTGTCCCAGCCCCCGCCGCTCAGCCGACTGCCGACCTGCCCGCCCCAGACCACTCCCACGGCGACGACGACGAGGCCCAGTACGAGCACGAGCCGCCTTCGCCGGACGACCAGGTCCCCCCAGCGCGAAAACACGACACCCCCATCCCCCGGCACTGAACGCAGCGCCGGGAAAGCGCAGTTAACAGTGTTCGCAAACGCCGTTAGCTAAAGCTATCTGCGTTAATCTTGTCAAGTGCGGGCACGCGCCGGTGCCCGTCCGGAGAACAGGAGCCACATGACCGCCCAGAGCGCCGCACTGCAGGACCGGAGGGCCCGGTTGCGCGAGGAGACCATGGCCGAGATCCTCCGCACGGCGAGGAAGCTGCTGGTGAACGAGGGCCCGAACGCCGTGTCGCTGCGGGCCATCGCCCGCGAGATGGGCATGACCGCCCCGAGCCTCTACCGCTACTACGGGCATCACCGTGACCTCGTGCAGGCCCTGACGGCCACCCTCTACGACGATCTGGCGGCCCATCTCATCCAGGCCAGGGACCAGTCCGAGGACTCCACGCCCGCGGGGCGGTTCCTTGCCTCCTCCCGCGCCATGCGGGACTGGATCCTCGGGCACAAGGCCGAGTTCACCCTGATCTTCGGCAAGCCGGTCAGTGATGCGGACTGCAGCCCCGGCGATCCCTGTCATGAGGCCAGCTGGCGCTTCGGGGGTGTCTTCGTCGGCCTGATGATGGAGTTCTGGAGGGCGGGAACGATCCCGACGCCCGCCCCCGGCACGCTCGACCCGCAGTGGTTGAGTCAGCTGGAGGAGGTCCGCGAGCACGTGGGCGCGGAGCCTCCCCTGGAGGTCCTCTGCGTCTTCGTCCAGGCCTGGGCCCGGCTGTTCGGGATGGTCTCCATGGAGGCCCTCGGCCACCTGGCCTTCGCCCTGTCCGACCCGGAGCCGATGTTCGAGCACACCCTGCGCGAGATCCTCGCCATGCTCCACCCAGCTCCGGCCGGTGCGGGCTCGGAGTTCGAGGCCGGGGTGGCCACCGTTCCCGCCTGATGTTCCCGCGAGCCGCCGGCGGCCTCGGCCCCGGCCGGACCGTCGTCCTGGCAGGTTGCGGCGGCAGGCCGGCGTGCAGGCTGAACCCGACGGGCACCGCACGGCGGACGGCGGACAGCGGGGCCCCGGTGGTGCCGGGGCCCCGCTGTGGTTGCGGGCGTGGTCACGGGCGGGGGCGGCGGCGGGGTGGCGGGGGGAGGGCGGTGCGGTCGGCCTTGCCGTGGGCGGTGGTGGGGATCGCGGCGAGCGGGACGATGCGGGAGGGCACCATGTGCTCGGGCAGGTGGTCGGCGAGGTGACCGCGCAGGGCGGTCTCGTCGAGCTGGTCCGGGGCGCCGTCGGCGGGGACGGCGTACGCGACCAGGGTCCGGCCGTCGCGGAGGACCGCGACCGCGTTGCGGACCCGGGGGTGGCGGCGCAGGGTGGCCTCGATCTCGCCGAGTTCGACGCGCTGGCCGCGGATCTTCACCTGGGTGTCGATCCGGCCGAGGTAGTCGAGGTGGCCGTCGGGCGACCAGCGGGCCAGGTCCCCGGTGCGGTAGACCCGTTCGGTGCGGCCGGCGATCGGCAGTTCGACGAAGCGTTCGGCGGTGAGGTCCGGGCGGCCCGCGTAGCCGCGGGCCAGGGAGGGGCCGGCGAGCAGGAGTTCACCGGGGACGCCGACGGGGGCGAGGTCACCGGACTCGTCGACGACGTAGGCGCGGACGTTGGAGAGCGGGCGGCCGATCGGGACCAGGTCCCCGTCCTCGTGCGGGCGGCAGGCCCAGCCGGTGACGTCGATGGTGGCCTCGGCGGGTCCGTACATGTTGTGCGCGGCGGCCTGCGGCAGGGCGGCGGTCAGGGTGTTGGCGAGCCCGGGCGGCAGGGCTTCGCCGCCGCACAGCACCGTGCGGAGGGTGGTGCAGCGCTCGACGCCGGGCTCGGTGACGAACAGTCCGAGCATCGACGGCACGAAGTGCACCATGGTGACCCCGTGCCGCTGGATCAGCTCGACCAGGGCCTGCGGGTCGCGGTGGGCGTCCGGCGGTGCGACGGCCAGGGTGCCGCCCGCCAGGAAGGCGAGCAGGAGTTCCCAGAGGGAGACGTCGAAGGTGTACGGGGTCTTCTGCAGGAGGACGTCGGCGGGGCCGAGGCGGTGGCGGTCGAGCATCCCGGCGAGCCGGTTGGCGAGGGCGGCGTGGGTCAGTTCGACGCCCTTGGGCTCGCCGGTGGAACCGGAGGTGAAGATGACGCAGCAGAGGCCGTCGACGACGGCGGGCTCCGCGCGGTGGCGCTGCCAGTCGAAGGGGGCCGGGACGGGGGCGGTGGCGGACGGTACGCCGGTCAGCGGGAGGACCGGGACCGGGTGCCCGTCCGGCAGAGGTGGCGCGGTGGCGTCGGTGAGGAGCAGCGCCGCCAGGGTGGAGTCCAGCATGGCGCGCAGCCGGGCCGGCGGGTGTTGCGGGTCCAGCGGGACGTACGCGGCGCCGGAGAGCAGGATGCCGAGGACGGCGGTGACCAGGCCGGGGCCGCGGCGGGCGGAGAGGCCGACCACCGCGCCGGGGCCGATGCCCCGGGCGATCAGCCGGCCGGCCAGGGCGGCGGCGGCGTCCAGGAGTTGGCGGTAGGTGAGGGTGTCGTCCCCGTACCGCAGGGCGATCGCGTCGGGGGTGCGTGCGGCCTGCCGGCAGATCGCCTCGTGGACGGGGGTGCGCGGGGCGGGTGTCGGGTCGGGGTTGAAGCCGAGCAGGGTCGGCAGGTCGGTGCGGTCGCTCATCCGGCCACCGCCTGGGCGGCGATCGCGCGCGGGGTCGGGGACCCGGCGAGGGCGGCGATGTCGATCGGGGTGGCGAGTGCGCGCTGGACCTGGGAGATCATCCGGATGAAGAGCAGGGACTCCCCGCCGAGGGCGAAGAAGTCGGAGTCGGCGCCGATGTCGGGGACGCCCAGCAGGGTGCGCCAGATGTCGAGGACCCGGCCGAGCGGTGCGTCGACGGAGGCGACGGGGGAGGCGACGGCGACGGCGACGGCGGCGGCGGAGGCGGCGGGCGCGGCGTCGAGCCAGTGCCGGGTGGCGGCGAACGGGTGGGTGGGCAGGGCGGCCCGGTGAGCGGGGGCGCCGGCCCGGACGGCGGGCCAGTCCAGGTCGACGCCGTGCGCCCAGAGCTGCCCGAGGCCGCCGAGCAGGTCGGCGCGCCGGGGCTGCAGGGCGACCATGGCGGTGTGCCGGGCCGCGGGGATCTGCCGGGCGCTGCCGATCAGTCCGGTGCCGGGACCGACCTCGACCAGCACCAGCCGGGAGCGGTCCGCGACGGCCTCCACCGCGGCCTGGTAGCGGACCGGGCTGCGCAGCTGCTCGGCCCAGTAGCCGGCCCGGCGGACGCCGCCCACCGGCAGCAGGCCGCCGTCGACGCTGCTGACCACCGGGACGGTGGCGGGGCGGGCCGGGACGCCCGCGGCGACGGTGCCGAGGGCGGTGGCGGCGTCGGCCATCATCCGGGAGTGGAAGGCACGGCGGGCGGGCAGCGGCCGGTGCGGCACGCCGTCGGCTTCGAGCCGTTCGCGCAGTCGGTCGATCGGGGCGACGGGGCCGGAGACCACCACCACCTCGGGGGCGTTGAGCGAGGCGAGGTCCAGCTCGTCGAGGTCGGCGAGGTGGCGGCGGACCGTCGCTTCGTCGGAGAGGACGACGAGCATCCGGCCCTCGGGGGCGCGCTGCATCAGTGCCCCGCGTTCGACCACCAGCCGCAGCATCTCCTCCGGGGTGAGTTCCCCGGCGAGCGCGGCGGCGGCGAACTCGCCGACCGAGTGGCCGATCAGCGCGGCGGGCTTCACCCCGAGGGAGAGCAGCAGCCGGCCGAGCGCGTACTCGTGCAGGACCAGGGCGGGCTGGGTGAGGTCGGTGCGGTGGACCAGTCCGTCCGGGTCGCTGCCCAGCAGCAGGTCGCGCAGGTCGACGCCGAGCAGGCCGTGGACGTGGTCGGCGCCCCGGTCGAGGTCGGCGGCGAACCCCGGGAAGCGGCGGTACGGCCAGGCGGCCATGCCGGGGGCCTCGGCGCCCTGGCCGGGGAAGAGCAGGACCACCTCGGGTCGGCGCAGCGCGGTGCGGCGGGGAGCGACGGCCAGCGCCCGGGCGGCGGAGGCCGGGTCCTCGGCGACCACGGCGAGGCGGTGCGGGAAGTGCCGGCGGTGTTCGCGTCCGGTGGCGGCGGCGTCGCGCAGCGGCAGCTCGGGCCGCGCGTCCAGGTGGGCGGCGAGTCGTTCGGCGGCGGTCCGCAGGGCGTCGTCGCCGCGGGCGGAGAGCACCAGCAGCTCGGGGCCTTCGGCCGGGGGCGCCGGTGCGGCGGCGGGCGGGGCCTCGGTGAGGATCACATGGACGTTGGTGCCGCCGAGGCCGAAGGAACTGACGGCGGCACGGCGGGGCGTCCCGGGGACGGCGGGCCAGTCGCGGGCGACCGTGTCCACGGTGAACGGGCTTGCCGGGTCCAGCAGTTCGGCGCGCGGTTGGCTCACCCCGGCGAGTGGCGGGAGCTGCCGGGTGCGCAGTGCGAGCACGGCCTTGATCAGCCCGGCCACCCCGGCGGCGGCCGACAGGTGCCCGATGTTCGCCTTGACCGAGCCGAGCGAGCAGCGGGCCCCGCCGGCCTTGAACACCTCCTGCAGGGCAGCGAGTTCGATCGCGTCGCCGACCTCGGTGGCGGTGCCGTGCGCCTCCAGGTAGCCGACGGTCGCCGGGTCGACACCGGCCCCGGCGTAGGCGCGGGCCAGGACGTCGACCTGGCCGGCCACGCCGGGAGCCGTGTAACCGACCTTGGCGGCGCCGTCGTTGTTGATCGCGGAGCCGGAGATCAGCGCGTGGATCAGGTCGCCGTCCCGGCGGGCGTCCTCGGCGCGTTTGAGCGCGACCACGCCGACGCCGCTGCCGGGCACCGTCCCGTTGGCGCCGGCGTCGAACGGCCGGCAGCTCCCGTCCGGCGACATGATGCCCTTGGGCTCGTACTGGTAGCCGGACTGCTGGGGGAGCGCGAGGTAGGCGCCGCCGGCCAGGGCGAGATCGCAGTCGCCGGTGCGCAGGCTCTGGCAGGCCAGGTGGACGGCGGTCAGCGAGGTGGAGCAGGCGCTCTGGACGGTGATCGCCGGGCCGCCGAGGCCCAGCCGGTACGCGATCCTGGTCGCCAGGTGGTCCTTCTCGTTGGCGAGCACCACGGAGAGCAGACCGTCCGTCTCCAGCACGGCCGGGTCGGCGAGCACGTGCTGCTGGAGGTAGTAGTTGTAGCCGGTACCGGCGAACACGCCGACCCGGCCCGGCGGAGCGTCGGTGATCAGGCCGCCGGACTCCAGGGCCTGCCAGGCGGTCTGCAGCAGCAGCCGGTGCTGCGGGTCCATCAGGTCCGCCTCGCGCGGCGGGATGCCGAAGAAGGCGGAGTCGAACAGCTCCGGGTCGGCGAGGGTGCCGCGCACCGGGACGTAGCCGGGCTCGTCCAGCCGCTCGGCGGGGACGCCGGCCGCGAGCAGCTCGGCGCGGTCGAGCCGGCTGACGCTGATCCGGCCGGCCACCAGGTTCGACCAGTACTCGTCCAGGTCGGCGGCGCCGGGGAACCGGCCGGCCATGCCGACGACGGCGATCTCCTGGCTCATCTCGGTCCTCCCGTGGTCGTCGCGCGCAGGTGTGCGGCCATGGTCTGCACGGTGGGGAAGCGGTAGAGGTCGGTCAGCGGGATCGGGCGGCCGCCCAGCTGCTCCTGGAGTCGGCGGCGGACCAGGGCGACGCCCAGTGAGTCGCCGCCGACGTCGAAGAAGCCCTCGTCGGTGTCGAAGTCGTCGGTGCCGAGCACTCCGGCCCAGACCTTGGAGATCAGCTCCTCCAGGTCGCCGGCCAGGACGGCGGAGGGGGTGGTGGCGGTGACCGGGGCGGAGGGGCCGGCGGGAGCGGACAGCGCCCCGAGGGCGCGCAGGTCGACCTTGCCGTTGCGGTCCAGCGGGAAGGCGTCCACCGCGAGCCAGCGCTGCGGGCGCTCGTACGGGGCGAGCCCGGGTTCGACGGCGGCGCGGATCCCGGCGAGCAGGTCGGCGGGCGCCTTGACGGCCGCGCACAGCCGCTCGGCGGCGACGAACACCACGGCGTCCAGGACGCCGGGCCGCTCGCGGATCCGGCGCTCCACGTCGACCGGTTCGACCCGGTGGCCGGCGATCTTCACCTGCCGGTCGGCGCGGCCGAGGAAGCGCAGCCGCCCGTCGGCGCCCCAGCGGACCAGGTCGCCGGTGCGGTACTCGCGTTCGCCGGAGCGCTCACCGGAGCGCTCACCGGAACGCTCATCGGAGCGTTCGCCGGAGCGCTCACCGGGGCGTTCGACGAACGCCGCGGCGGTGCGCTCCGGGTCGCCGAGGTAACCGTCGGCGAGGCCGGCGCCGGTGGTGCGCAGTTCGCCGACGGCGCCGGGCGGTACGGGGCGGCCGGCGTCGTCGGTGATCCGCACGCCGGTGCCGAACACCGGTGAGCCGATCGGGAACGGGTCGGGCACCTCGTGGGCGCCGTCGGCGTGGAAGACGGTGGTGAAGGTGGTGTTCTCGGTCGGCCCGTAGCCGTTGGTGATCCGCAGCCCGCCGCACTGCCGCAGCACCCGGCGGACGTGGTCGGGCGAGACCACGCCGCCGCCGGTGAACAGCTGGCGCAGGCCCGCGAAGGCCTCCGGCCGGTGGTCGGCGACCAGGTGGAACAGGCCGGAGGTGAGCCAGGCGTGGGTGGTGCGGGAGGCGGGGAGGAAGTCGGCCAGGCCGCCGGGGGTGGGCTCCCCGGGCGGGTGCACGACCACCGTGCCGCCGGCGGCGAGCGGTACCAGCAGCTCCAGGGTGGAGGCGTCGAACGCCAGCGGGGAGAGCCGCAGCATCCGGGCCCCGGCCGGGCGGGCGAACAGCTGACCGTCGTCGGCCAGCCGCAGCACCGCCCGGTGCGGGACCACGATGCCCTTGGGCTCGCCGGTGGTGCCGGAGGTGAAGGAGATGTACGCGGCCGCGCCGGGCCCGGCCGGTGCGCCGGTCCGCGGCGGGGCGGGCGCGGTGTCCGCCGCGAGGTCGGCCGGCGGGCACCGGGGGACGGCGGCGAGGGCCGGGTCGTCCGGGGCGCCGCCGATGCGGGCGGTCGGGGCCACGGCCTCGGCGATGCGGGTGCGGCGGTCGGCGGGAACGCCGGGGTCGACGGCGACATAGGTGGCGGGCAGGCTCAGGACACCGAGCACGGCGACGGCCTCGGCGGCCGAGCGGGGCAGCTCCAGCACCACCCGGTCGCCGGGTCGGACGCCGAGGGCGCGCAGCCGGTCGGCCTGGGCGAGGGCGCGGTCGAGGAGTTGGCGGTACGTCAGAACGGTTCCGCCGTGCGGATCGTCGACGGCCACCGCGTCGGGCTGCCGCTCGGCCTGCCGCTCGAAGCGGGTCCACAGGTCGTCCTCTCCGGTGAACTCGCCGCCCCCGCCGAGTTGGTGGAGCCTGAGCAGCTGCCCGTCGGAGATTCCGGTGACCTCGCCGAGCGGGGCGTCCGGCCGGGCGGCGAGTTCGGCGAGGACGGTCCGGAAGGACTCGGCGAGTTCGCCGGCGTCGGCCGCGTCCTGCGCCGAACTCGCGTACTCCAGGGCCAGCCTGGGCCGCCGCGACCAGTCCTGGACGAACAGCACGGCGTCGAAGACGGAGCCGTGGCAGTGGCCCTCGTGCACCCGCCACTCGCCCTCGGCGGTGTCGAAGCGGTCCGGGACCAGGTCGTGGTGGGCGGCGAAGCCGAGCTGGGCGACCGGGTTGCGGGCGGCGTCGACCTCGCCGGCGAGCGCGTCGACCACCCGGGCGAAGGGCAGGTCGGCGTCGCTGACGGCGTCGGCGAGCGCGGCCGCGGTGGCGCGCACGTAGGCGGTGCCCGGCTGCCGGTCGTCGATCCGGCAGCGGACCGGGACGATCCGGGTGCACAGGCCGATGAGGTCGGCCATGCCGGCCTCGGACCGGCCGGCGGCGGCCACGCCGAGCAGCAGGTCCGAGGTCCGGGCGCGGCGGGCGGCGGCCAGGGCCCAGGCGGCGAGCAGGACGGCGGTGACGGTGGTCCGGGCGCGGCGGGCGAGCCCGTCCACGCCCTCGGCGACGGCGGGCTCCAGTGCGAAGACCAGTCGTTCGCCGCGTCCGTCGGCCTCCTCCGCGCGGGGGCGGTCGGTGGGCAGGGTGGCGACCAGCGGGGCGCCGGCCAGCCGGGCGGTCACCCGCTCGGTGGCGGCGGTGAGCTCACCGGCGGCGTCCTTGGCGGCGAGCCGGGTGGCGGTCCACTCGGGGGACGGCGCGGCGGCGGGCAGCGCGCCGGGTCCGTCCTGGTAGAGGCGGGCGAACTCGCGCCAGAGCACGCCGATGCTCCAGCCGTCGGCCAGCGCGTGGTGCAGCAGCACGGTGAGCAGGGTCCGGTCCCCGGCGTCGGTGCGCACGAACACCACCGGCGGCTGCTCGAAGGGGCGCAGCAGTTCGGCGGCGCGCCGCCCGTACAGCTCGTGCACGGCCCGGACCGGGTCCGTGCCGGCGGGCAGGCGCTGGTGCAGCAGCCGCGGGCCGTGCTCGGGGGGCAGGACGCTCCGGCGGGCGCCCCGGCCGTGTTCGCTGAACAGGGTGCGCAGCGACTCGTGCCGGGCGGTGAGCGCGCGCAGGGCGGCCTCGGTGCGGGCGGGGTCCAGCCCGTCCGGCGGCTGCAGCGTGAACATCAGGTGGTACGACTGGTCATGGCCGGCCAGATGGGCGGCCAGCATGGCCTTCTGGCCGGGCAGCAGTTCCCGGTCGAGCGCCTCGGCGGCCGGCTCGCGCGGCGCGGGCTCGGTGCGGACGTAGTCCGTCGCCCCGGCCAGTGCCTCGGCCAGCGGGAGCGCCCCGAGCAGCCGGGCGACCTCGACGTCCTTGGCCAGTGCGCGCTGGCCGCCCGCGGTGAGCGCGATCGCCTGCAGCGAGGTGCCGCCCAGGGCGGTGAAGGACTCCCGGGGCGACCGGGCCGCCACCTCCTCGGCCGGAAGGCCGAGGAGGTGGGCGATCAGGGGCGTCCACTCGGCGAGCGGGCCGACCTGCAGGGTCATGCCCGGCCGCCTTCGGACACCCGCTCCGGCCCGACCTTCTCCGCGACGGCCAGCAGGTCGCCGAAGCGCGGGTTCTCCAGCACGTGGTTGAGCTCGACGGCGATGCCGAGCTCCTGGCGGGCCAGCATGGACAGCCGCAGGGCGCTGAGCGAGTGTCCGCCGAGGTCGAAGAAGTCGTCGTCCCGGTCGACGGCGTCCACGCCCAGGACCTCCATCCAGATCCGTTCGAACTCGGTGGCCAACGCGGTGTCCCGGTGCTCGCTCATCACAGGTGCCTCTCCTTGGCCGTGGGCGGGATGTCGAGGTAGTGGCGGGTCGGGGCGAAGGGGTAGCCGGGGGCGGGGACCCGGCGCAGGCCCCGGTCCAGTTCGGGGTCCCAGGGGCCGCCGATGCCGATCTCCCAGAGCAGGCCGACCGAGGCGAGCAGCTGGTCGTAGCCGTTGGACAGCGGTGGCGGCTCGACGTCGAGACGGGGCAGCACCTGGGTGCCGATCTCCAGCCAGGCGGCCGGGTCCGGTCCGGCGGCGGGCGGGGCGAAGCTCCGGTCGTGCTCCTCGTGCAGCCGGGCCGCCCAGTAGCCGGGGTCGACGGCCTGCTCGGCACCGACCGGGGTACCGTCCGGGGTGTACAGCGGGACGGTCGGCGCGGCGCAGCGCAGGCCGTCGGCGGGCCGGCCCAGCGTCAGGCCGATCGCGTCGGTGAAGTCCAGCACACCGGCGGCGCAGGCCGCGGCGAGGGCGCCGACGCCCTGGCCGACCAGGGCGGACGGGCGCACCCCGCGCCGCCGCAGCGCGTCGATCCAGGCCTGGGCGACAGCGAAGCGACCGGCCAGCTCCCGGGTCTCCAGGTCCGGATCGCCGTCCACGGTGCGCAGTTCGGCGTAGCCCCGGTCGACGATCTGCCGGAAGTGCGGGTCCAGGTAGTAGGTGTGCGTGCTTCCGGGCAGGCGTCCGCCGCCGGTGAGGAAGTAGCCGACGCCGCGCTCGGCCTGCCGCGCGGTGGCGCGGCGCACCGGGCGCAGTGGTTTGAACTCCTCGTCGGGCGTGCGGATCAGGCAGCCGCGCCAGGGCAGCTCGGCCCGGCCGGTGCGCAGGGTGTACCCGAGGTCGGGCAGGTCCGCGGCCGGTACGCCGGCAAGGTGCTCGTTGACCCGGGCGAGGCTCTGCGTGGCGGCCTCCTCGGTCTTGGCGGAGACCAGCAGCAGTTCGCTGCCCTCCCGGCGCCTTGGCCCGCCGCCGCGGACGGGCGGGGCCTCCTCCAGCACGACGTGGGTGTTGGTGCCGCCGATGCCGAAGGAGCTGACACCGGCCCGGCGCACGCCGTCGATGGCCGGCCACGCGTGCGCCTCGGTGGGCACGTACAGCACCGACTTGTCGAGCCCCAGCGCGGGATTGGCCTCGGTGAACCGGGCGACCGGCGGGATGGTGCGGTTCTTCAGGGCGAGCACGGTCTTGACCACGCCGACCACGCCGGCCGCGGTGTCCAGGTGGCCCATGATCGACTTGAGCGCGCCGAGGGCGACGGGTTGCCGGTCCGGGCGGTCGGTGTCGAAGACGGTGCGCAGCGCGGAGACCTCGATGGGGTCGCCCAGGACGGTGCCGGTGCCGTGCGCCTCGACCAGGCCGATGGAGTCCGGTTCGAGCCCGGCGACGGCCAGCGCCGAGCGGACCGCGGTGGCCTGGCCCTCCGGTCCGGGGGCGGTGAAACCCGCCTTGCGGGCGCCGTCGTTGACGGCCGCGGTGCCGGCGATCACCGCGTGCACGGTGTCGTTGTCCCGGATCGCGTCCTCCAGCCGCTTGAGCACCAGGATGGCGCCGCCGTCGGCGTCCACCGTGCCCTGGGCCTGGCTGTCGAAGGTCCGGCAGCGGCCGTCGGGGGAGAAGATCCCGCCGGGCTCGTGGAAGTGGCCCCGCCGGGTGGGCGGACCCACCGAGGCGGCGCCGGCCAGCGCGATGTCGGCCTCGTGGGTGAGCAGGCTCTGCACCGCCAGGTGGACCGCGACCAGCGAGGTGGAGCAGGCGGTCTGCACGGTGAACGCGGTGCCCTGCAGGTTGAGCTTGTAGGCGATCCGGGTGGCGGCGAAGTCCTTGTCGCTGGAGACCAGGATCTGCAGGCCGCCGGCGGACTTCACCGCGCGGGCGTTGGGCCACAGGATGTCCAGCAGGTACACGTTCAGGCCGGTGCCGACGTGCACGGCGATCCGGTTGCCGTCCGGGGCGATCGGCGGGTAGCCGGCGTGCTCCAGGGCGCTCCAGGCGCACTCCAGCAGCACCCGCTGTTGCGGGTCCATCAGGACGCAGTCCTGCGGGGAGTAGCCGAACAGCCGGCCGTCGAAGCAGTCGTAGTCGTCCAGCACCGAGCGGGCCGGGACGAAGTCCGGGTGGTCGATCACCTCGTCCGGGTAGCCCCAGCTGCTCAGCTGCTCGCGGTCGAAGAAGCTCATCGCCTCCACGCCGTGCTCGATGTTGTGCCAGAAGCGGTCCAGGTCCCGGCCGGCGCCGGGTAGCCGGATCCCCATCCCGATGATGGCGATCCGGTCCTGCCCCAGGTCGTCAGGCATGCTCGTCCCCTCTCATCAGTCGACGCCGGCGGGCGAGCTGTTCGCGGCCCTGCCGGCGCTGTGCGAGCCGTTGGTCGACGACGGGTGCGGTCGCCTCCGGCCGGAAGTGGGCGGCGCAGGCCGCCGCCGTGCTGAAGCGGAAGAGGTCGGTCACCGAGATCTCCAGGCCGATCTCCGCCATCCGCTGCTGCACCGTGATCAGGGCGAAGCTGTGCCCGCCCACGTCGAAGAAGTTGTCGCCGGGCTCCAGGTCGGGCCGGCGCAGCACCTCGGCCCAGAGCGCCCGGATCCGCTCGGTCAGCGAGTCGTCGCCGGACCGCACCGGGGCGGGCGCGGGCGACGGCGCGGTGCGCTCGGCCAGCAGCCGGCGGGTGTCGACCTTGCCGTTGGCGTTCAGCGGGATCCGCTCCACCGGAACGATCCGGGAGGGCACCATGTAGCCGGGCAGCTCCTCGCGGACCAGGGCGCGCAGCTCGCGCTCGCCGCCGGCGCCGGGGTCGGCGACCACGAAGGCGAGCAGTTCGTCGCCCTCGGCGGCGGCCACGCAGGAGCGCACACCGGGTTGGCGCAGGAACGCGGCCTCCACGTCGGCCAGTTCGACCCGGTAGCCGCGGACCTTGACCTGGTCGTCCTCCCGGCCGAGGTAGACCAGCCGGCCGTCGGGTGCCCACTTGGCGAGGTCCCCGGTCCGGTACAGGGTGCCCGGGGCGTACGGGTCGGGGCCGAAGCGCTCGGCGGTCAGCTCGGGCCTGCCGAGGTACCCGGCGGCGACCAGGTCGCCGCCGACGTACAGCTCGCCGGGCACGTTGACCCCGGTCGGGCGCCCGCGGGCGTCCAGGACGTAGCAGCGGGCGGAGGGCAGCGGCACGCCGATGTCGCCCTCCCGCACCTCGCCGAGCCCGGCGGCCGGGACCTGGGCGACGGTCACGTGGATGGTGCCCTCGGTGATCCCGTACATGTTGACGAAGACCGCGGCCAGCCGCTCCGGGTCGACCAGCGAGGCCAGCCGGGACCAGCTGAGCGCCTCGCCCGCCAGCACCACGTACCGCACCGGGGACTTGCCCGGGCCGAGGGTGTCGAAGAACGGCGGCAGCGCCCGGTACAGGGCGCCGGGGGTGAGGCTGAGCACCGTCACCTGCTCGGCGTGCACCAGCCGGGCCAGCCGCGGCGGGTCGACCAGGTCGGCCTGGTCGGCGATCACCAGCCGGGCGCCGGAGGAGAGCGCGCCCCACATCTCCCAGACCGAGACGTCGAAGGAGAAGGAGTGGGCGCCCAGCCAGCGGTCCTCGGGGCCGGTCTCCAGGCCGGCCGGGGTCGGGTCGCAGAGCGCGTCGAGGCCGCGGTGGCGGACCATCACGCCCTTGGGCACGCCGGTCGAGCCGGAGGTGTGGATGAGGTACGCGAGGTCGTCCGGGTCGGGCAGGACCTCGGGCGCGGGCCGCGGGCCGTCCAGCGTGCGGGCGTCCAGCAGGGTCCGCCGCCCGGCCAGCTCGCCGGCCGGGCCGAGGGTGTCCGGCTCGACCAGCAGGACGGCGGGCTCGGCGCTCGCCAGGATCAGCTCCAGCCGCTGCTTCGGGTACTCGGGGTCGAGGGGTACGTACACCCCGCCGGCCTTCCACACGCCGAGGATCGCGGCGACCACGGCCGGCGAGCGGCCCAGCAGCAGGCCCACCCGCTCGCCGCGGGCGAGGCCGATGCCGGCCAGCCCGGCGGCGATCCGGTCGGACCAGCGCTCCAGCTCGCCGTACGTCACCCGGTCGCCCCGGTGCACCAGTGCCACCGCGTCCGGGGTGCGGGCGGCATGGCCGCGGAACGCGCCCAGCACGGAGGGGTGTTCGGCGCGCCGCTCGGGAACGGGCGGGTTCCACCCGAGGGTGAGCAGGTGGTGCTCCTGTGCGGAGACCGGGCCGGGCTCGCCGTCGCCGACCACCGCGGCCAGCAGGGTTTGGTACTGCTCCAACAGCCTTTCGGCGGTGGCCGGTTCGAACAGTTCGGTGGAGAACTCGGCGCGCAGGAACGGCGCCCGGGTGGAGACGTCCACGGTCAGTGCGAGGTCGAACTTGGCGGCCTCGATCTCGACGTCCACCTCGGTGGTCCGCAGCGCGGCGAACTCCGGCACGGCGAAGCTGAAGTTCTGCACCGTCAGCATGGTCTGGAACAGTGGGGCGTGGCTGAGCTGCCGCTCCTCCCCGACGGCCTGCACGATCTGCTCGAACGGCACGTCCTGGTTGCCGAGCGCAGCCAGCGCGGTGCGCCAGGTGCGGGCGGTCAGCTCGGCGAAGTCCGGGTCGCCGGACAGGTCGACCCTGATCGGCAGGGTGTTGACCAGGCAGCCGACCAGCCGCTCCTCGGCCTCGTCCAGCCGGTTGGCCACCGGGACGCCGATCACTACCTCCTGCTGGCGGGCGTAACCGGCCAGCAGCTTGGCGTACGCCGTGAGCGTCACGCCGAACAGGGTGGTGCCGCGCTCCTTGGCCCAGGCGGTGAGCCGGGCGACCAGCTCCGGGGCGAGGGGGCGGCGCAGCACCGCGCCGGCGAAGCTCAGCACGCTGGGTCGGGGATGATCCGTGTGCAGGGTCAACTGCGGTGCACCAGCGAGTAGTTGGCGCCAGTTTTCGAGCCGGCGGGTGTGCTTCGACCAGAGCGCTCGCTGCGCCTCGGCGTAGTCCAGGTAGCTGGGGCCGGCCGGCGCGCCCGCGCCGGTGTTGTACTCCTCGGCCAGGTCGTCCAGCAGCAGGCCGACCGCCCAGCCGTCGCAGGCGATGTGGTGCACCAGCACCACCAGCGCGTGCCGTTCCCGGTCCCAGGAGACGAGGTGGGCGCGCAGCACCCGGCCGCCGGCCAGGTCGAACGGGCGGGCGGCTTCGGCGGCCACCAGCTCGCGCAGCTGGGCGTCCTGCCCGGCGCGCTCGGCGGGGCCGCCGTCCAGCAGGGTGATCTCCGGCTCGGCGTCCTCGATCACGCGCTGGACCAACTCGCCGTCCCGCAGAGCGAATCCGGTGCGCAGGACCTCGTGCTTGGCGGCCACCCGGCGCAGTGCGTCGCCCAGGGCCGCGCGGTCGAGCCCGCCCTCCATGCGCAGGGCGAACGCCACCACGTAGGCGGGGTTGCCGGGCTGGAGCTCGTTGAGGAAGTAGAAGCGTTCCTGGGCGAAGGACGCGCGTGCGGTGCGGGTCATACCGGTTCCTCCGTCTCGACGGCGGTGTCGTGCACGGCGGCGAGGCCGGCCATCGCCTTGGCGCTGCGCCGGGCGGCCGGTCCGATCAGCAGCGCGGCGGCGCCCACCAGCGCGGCGACCGCCGCCCAGCCCCAGAAGCCCTGGGCGATGACCAGGCCGGAGAGCAGCACCGGGCCGGCCACGTTCTGGCTCGCCACATGCAGGTCGAAGGTGCCCAGGTACTCGCCCTCGGCGTGTTTGGGGGCGAGGCCCAGGGCCAGGCCCCAGGCAGAGGCGGACTGCATCACCTCGGCCACCGACAGGGCCAGGACGGCGCCGACGATCGCGGCCACCGCCAGCGCGGTGTGGTGCCAGACGGCGGTCAGCGACACCGCGAGGCAGCCCGCCGCGATCCACAGGCCGGCCCTGCGGCCGATGGCGGCGGCGCCGGCCAGTGTCTCGGCGCCCTTGCTGGCCCGGACCTGGAAGAGGATCACGAAGCCGGTGTTGATCACCAGCAGCAGCGGGACCAGGAAGGGCCGCACCTCGGTCCGGTTGATCGTCCACAGCGGCAGCACCACCATCAGCAGGCTGATGTGCGAGGCGAGCAGCGCGGACAGTCCGACGACGCTCAGGTAGCGCAGGTCGCGGATCGCGCCGAACCTGCGCGGGCGGCGGGCGGCGGGGCTGGGCGCGCCGGCCGGCAGCCCGGTCGCCAGGGCGGCCGCGGCGCCGAGCAGTACGGCCGAGACGACCGGGATCAGCACCAGCAGCCGCGAACTGAGCGCGGCGAGCGCGGCGATCCCGATGCCGACGCTGAAGCCGATGTTGAGCATCGAACGCATCATGGCGTTCAGCCGGACCCGCTCCCCGTCCGGGATGAGTGTGGCGACCATGGCGCTCTCGGTCGGGCCGGTGCCGTAGTCGAGGAAGGCGATCAGGACCACCAGGACGTAGAACTCCGCCGCGTTGGAGACCGCCGAGTACAGGCCGAACCCGACCGCGACCGCCGCGAACAGCGCGCACAGCAGGGTGCGCTTGGGCACCCGGTCGGCGATCATGCCGAACAGCACCGAGGAGACCAGCCCCGCGAAGCCGGCCGCGGACAGGCCGATGCCGACCTGGCCGGCGGACAGTCCGACGTGCAGGGTGAAGTAGACGACGCTGCCGCTGAGGAACACGCCCTTGCCGGCGGCTCCGGCGAAGCGGATGGCCAGCAGGCGGCGGCGCAGCGGGTCGGCGGGGATCAGCCGGGCGAGGCGGCCGGTGGGCACCGTGTCGTTCCCGCTCACGTCAGTACTCACCGCGGGCGAAGGCGAGCAGTTCGGAGACCCGCTCGGGGATCTTGGAGCGGGACGCGCCGAGCGGGGCCAGCGCCCGGCACCAGGCGTCCAGCCGGTCGGCGTCCAGCCCTGCCGCGTCGGCGAGTTCGTCGCGCCGCCGCACCATGACGGTCCGGTCCCAGCCCTCCAGGACGTAGTCGGCGGCGTCGAAGCAGCGCTCGCCGACGCAGGCGATCGGGCTGCGGGCGATCAGGCCCCGGGTGTCGGAGGCCAGGACGTTGCCCAGGTGCAGGTCGCCGTGGAGCAGCACCTGCTCGGCCGGGTCGGCGAGCAGTTCGGCGGAGATCCGGCGGGAGGAGGCGCAGTCCAGGCCGCCGCGCTCGCTCCAGCCGTACAGCACCTGCAGCCAGTCGGCGATCCGGCGCGGCGCGGCCGCCGGGTCACCGACCGCGTGCAGCTCGTTGAGGAAGCGGGCGTACTCGGCCGGGGCGGGTTGCTCGGGCAGCGGTTCCACCGAGGTGCCGGGGACGACGGCCTCCAGCAGGGCGGCGCCGCGGGCGGCCGCGAGCACGCCCGGCACCCGGCCGCTGGGTGCGAACTGCCGGAGCATCGCGACCTCTTCGGCGAGCGCGTGGGAGTCGGCGGCGAGCTTCAGGCTCGCCGCGCCGCGCGGTCCGGTGCAGGGCAGCAGCACGGCGGAGACCCTTGCGGTGAAGTCGGTCCCGATGTCGGAGCCGATCTCCAGTTCCCACTCCCGGGCCAGGGCCGCCACCTGCTCGGGCAGGGCGCCCAGCCAGCGGTGGTTGACCTTGCCGGTGCTGGCGTAGTCGGCGGTCGCTTGGAATTTCGCGGTTATCTCGTCCAGATCAAGCAACGTGGATCATCACCAATCAGCAAGCGGCGGACGATCTTTGAGGCGATCAACGGCGACAGCCTGGCGGACCCGCGTTCAAGCCGGATGGAAGCCGCGTGCAAATTCCGTTCAAGGGATGGTCCTTATGCGTCACTCCTTGACTCGAAGTGTTCAAGATAGGTTCAATCGCAGCCATAACCGTGCAGTAACTGGGGAGATACGGTGGGTGGAACGATCTGGTTCGGCCTTCTGGGGCCCCTGGAGATCCGCGTCGCCGGAGCGGCGGTCATGGTGCCGGCCCGCGTCCGGATCCTGCTGGCGAGCCTGCTGTGCCGCGCCAACCAGACGGTCGGCGTGGACGAACTGGCCGACGCCGTCTGGAGCAACCAGCCGCCGCGCGCCGCCGTCACCACCCTGCGCAGCCACGTGCTGCGGCTGCGCCGACTGCTCGGGGAGGCGGCCGGACGGGTCGAGACCACCGGATCGGGCTACCGGATCGGCCTGGACCCGCACACCGAACTGGACGCCACCATCTTCACCGCGCGCGGCGAGTCCGCCCGCGCCGCCGCCCGGCGCGACGACTGGCAGACCGTCTCCCGCTCGGCCGCCGCCGCCCTGGAACTGTGGCGCGGATCGCCGCTGTCCGACGTGCCCTCGGATCCGCTGCACCGGGACGAGGTGCCGGGCTGGCTGGAGGCCCGCATCGAGCTCGCCGAACTCGCCGCCTGCGCCGACCTGCGGCTCGGCCGCACCACCGAGGCGATCCGGGTGCTCCGGCGGCTGGCCGCCGAGGAGCCGCACCGGGAGGGCGTGCACGCGCTGCTGATCGAGGCGCTGGCCGCCGCCGGGCGGCGCGCCGAGGCGCTGGCGGTCTACCGCCGGGTGCGCGCGGCACTCGCCGCCGACCTCGGCATCGAACCCGGCCCGCAGATCGCCGCCGTGCACCAACGGGTGCTCGGGCCGGGCGGCGCCGCGCCCCCGCGGGACACCCGCGGTGCGCCCGCCTCCGCCGAACCGGCCGAACCGGCCCGCCGGCCCCCGCCCTTCCCGGTCACCGTGCTCCGCCAACTCCCAGCCGACCTACCGACGTTCACCGGACGGAGCGCCGAACTCGGGGTCCTGCTGGACTCGGCCACCGCACCGGTCGGATCACCCGCCACCGTCCAGGTCATCGCGATCGAGGGGATGGCCGGCGTCGGCAAGACCCGGCTCGCCGTCCGCGCGGCCCACGAACTCGCCCGGGCCGGCCGGTTCAGCCAGCTCCAGCTCTACGTCAACCTGCGCGGCTTCGACCCGGACCACCGCCCGCTCGACCCGTCCGACGTCCTGGACGGGCTGCTGCGCGCCCTCGGCGTGGACGAGTCCCGGGTCCCGGCCGGACTGGACGCCCGCGCCGCGCTGTTCCGTGACCGCCTGCACGGCCGCGAGGCGTTGCTGCTGCTCGACAACGCCGCCGGAGAACCGCAGGTCCGCCCGCTCGTACCGGCCGGGCCCGGCTGCCTGGTCCTGGTCACCAGCCGCCGCCGGCTGGCCGGTCTGGAGGGCGCGAGCGCCCTGCCGCTCGACCCGCTCAGCCCGCCGGAGGCCGTCTCGCTCCTGGCCGCCGCCGCCGGGCCCGACCGGGTCGCCGCCGCCCAGGAGGCCGCGGAGCGCATCACCCGGCTCTGCGGCCGTCTCCCGCTCGCCCTCGCCCTGGCCGCCTCCCGGCTGCGTGCCCGCCCCGCTTGGGGCCTGGCCGACCTGGCCGAACACCTCGAACACGGCGGCATCCGGGCGATCGTGGCGGGCGACCGCTCGCTCTGCACCGCCTTCGACCTCTCCTACCGGGGCCTTCCGGAACCCGCCCGGCGGTTCTTCCGGCTGCTCGCCGACCACCCCGGCCGTGACTACACCGCCCGCTCCACCGCCGAACTCGCCGCCCTCGAACCGGCCTCCGCGCGCGAGGCGCTGGAGTCGCTGGTCGACGAGAACCTGCTGATCCAGGAGCGGGCCGAGCAGTACCGGCTGCACGACCTGCTGCACGCCTTCGCCGTCGAGGCCGCCGCGGCGCACCGGGAGGCCGGTGGAACGGCCTCGAGGGTTCGATGAAGTGACGAATCATCAGAAGAAGGGTCGATCAGGTGGTTCCGGATGGCGGCGTCGAGCGGGACCGGCACCGTGAACCGCCGTCCCCGCGGCGGGATCACCTGGGAGATCGCCGGACCGGGCGGGTGGCGCGGATCGCCGGGCCGGCCGAGGACCGCGGGCCGGGGGGCGCCGCCGCCCCTCCCGGCGGGGGCGGATCCCCGGTCAGGACGGTCCGGTAGAGGGTCTGGAGCTCCTTGCCGGGACCGGCGCCCAGCTCCTCGGCCAGCCGCCGCCGGACGGCGCCGTAGCGGTCCAGGGCCTCCGCGCCCCGCCCGGCCGCGTGCAGCGCCTGGATCAGCACGTACTCCAGGGGCTCCGCCAGCGGATACTCGATGGTGAGGTCGGGCACCGCGGAGATGACCGCGGTGGGCCGGCCGAGCCGGAACTCCGCCTGCGCCCACCGCATCACCGCGTCCAGCCGCCGCCGGTGCCAGCTCGCCCGGACCTGCGCGGCCCATTCGCCCGCGAGGCCGGCCAGCGGCTCCCCCCGCCACAGGCCCAGGGCCTCGGCGAGCGTCGCGGCCCGGGCCTCGTCGTCGCGCTGCCGGTCGTCGCCCTGCTCGACCAGCCGGCGGAACCGGTGGAGGTCCACCAGCTCGGGGTCGATGTCCAGTACGTAGCCGGCGTGCCGGCGCTCGATCCGCGCCGCCGTCCCGCTGCCGGGGGCGGCCGCCTGTCTCAGCAGCCCCCGGATCCTGCTCAGGTGCGCGTAGAGCACGGACCGGGGGTCGGCGGGCGGGTTGTGGCCCCAGACCCGGTCGATGAGCGCCTCCATCGCGATCGGTCTTCGGGCGTCGACGGTCAGCGCGGCCAGGACCACCTGCTGCCGAGGCGTCCCCACGTCGAGTGGCCGGCCCGCCGAGCGCAGCTCGATCTCGCCCAACAGCCGGAAGTCCACATGTACCCCCCGCGTGATCAACGGCGCCCGCGACACGTCCCCGGCGTCCCATGCTGGCTGGCCCGCAAGGTGACCGCAAGGTCGGTGCACAGGACGTGCCGCCAGGGTGTGGGGCGTCCGGGCCGCGACGAACGCCGGCCACCCGAGACCCCTGGAGGAAAGCACCATGCGGATACCCCTTCGCCGACGCTCCGACCGCTCCCGGCTCACTCCGGCCGCCGTGGTGGCGGCCGTGGCGTTCGCCGTCTTCACGGCCCTCGGCGCCACGCCCGCCCAGGCGGCGGGACCCGTCCACCACGAGCTGGTGAACGTCCGGACCGGGCTTCGCGCCGACGTCATGTGGGCGTCGACCGACGCGTACACCGGCGTCTTCCTGTGGCCGGACAACACCAGCGCCTCCCAGGAGTTCGAGCTGCTCGACAGCGGCAACGGGTACTTCCGGATCAAGGCCCGCCACTCCGGCCAGTGCCTCATGCTCGACTGGCGGGCGGGGACCTACTCGAACGGCACCGGCGTCATCCAGTACCCGTACTGCGACGCCGGCTACGCGCCGGCCGAGTGGACCACCGCCTGGGTGGGGCACACCTGTATGTGCTTCCCCACGACCATGATCCTGAAGAACCGGGCCACCGGCCGCTGCCTGGACGCGGACGGCCCGAGCGGCACGCCCGGAGTGCAGTCCCGCCTGATGCAGTGGGACTGCATCACCACCGACGAGGCGTGGAACACGGCGAACCAGAGCTGGAGCCTCCCGTAGCCGAGCCGAATGACGGCTCGGAAGGGCGGGCGGCCGGGTGGCCGCCCGCCCTTCCGTCGTACCCGGCGCATTTCCGGAGGGGGGTCATCCGATCTTGGCCATTTCTTCACGGCAGCGGGTGGCGGGTACATGCCAGGAGGATATTTCCGGCAATCGAAGGAAAGGGTTCGGGAATACGGCTCTGGTATTCTGATGAGCAGTCAGACGGATCGCTGCGGGCGCATGATTGCCATCATCCACAGAGAAGAGTCGACCTTGAAGAAGTCCGTCATCATCACCGGTGCCTCCTCGGGACTGGGGCTGGCCACCACGCGCGAACTCGCCGCTGCCGGAAGCCATGTGATCATGGCCTGCCGAAGCGTGCCGAAGGGGGAGGCCGCCGCGGCGGAGATCCGCGCGGCGATTCCCGACGCGAGTCTGGAGGTGGTCGAACTCGACCTTTCCGCGCTCTCGTCGGTTCGCGCCGGTGCCCGGGAAATCCTCGCGAAGTCCGACCGGCCGCCACTGCACGTGCTGATCTGCAATGCCGGAATCCAGGTGGTGAACGGTGTCCAGCGATCCAGTGACGGTTATGAACTGACGTTTGCGACGAACCACCTCGGGCATTTCCTGCTGACCCAACTCCTGGTCGACCACATCGTCGAGCCGGGCCGGGTGATCCTGGTTTCCAGCGAGGTCCACCAGGGGCCCCGGAAGTCGATGGGATTCCCGGCCCCGCGCTGGGAGGACCCGCAGGCGCTGGTCGATCCGGACCGCTCCGTGCTGGGCGATTCGGCCAAGTCCGGCCGGATCCGTTACGCGACCTCCAAGCTGGCGAACCTGTACGCCACCTACGAGCTGGCCCGGCGGGTCGTGCCGCGCGAGATCACGGTGAACGCCTTCGACCCCGGGCTGATGCCCGGCACCTCGCTGGACCGCGACTGGCCGCCGCGCATCCAGCGGGTCTACGCCCAGCTGACCCCGTTGCTGGTCAAGACGCTGCCGGGGGCCCGCTCCGTCGAGCAGTCCTCCGCCGACCTGGCCTGGCTGGCGACCGCGCCGGAGCCGGCCGGCACCACCGGCGCCTACTTCTCCGGCCGGCAGCCGCGCGAGAGCTCCAAGGAGTCGCACGACCGCACCCGGGCCGCCGAACTCTGGACGGCCTCCGAGCGGCTGGTCGCCGCGCACGGCTGACCCGGGCGGCACGCCGAGGGCCGTTCCGGAGACCGACTGGTCTCCGGAACGGCCTTCATTGTTTCAACCGCCCTGCACCCGAAGGGTGTTCAGGAGAGCGCCAGTACCGTCCCGGGCGAGCCCGACGAGGTCAGCCGGTGCAGCGCCCGGTCGACGCAGCGGTCGGCCAGCGCCGTCACCGTCAGCGCCGGCGGCACCGCCCCGGTCGAGCCGGGTATCAGCGAACTGTCGATCGCGAACAGGTTGTCGTAGCCGAGGACGTCGCCCGCCGGGCCGGTGGCCTTCCCCAGGACCACCCCGCCCAGGCAGTGCGCGGTGAGCGCCGGCGTCACCACATCCACCCTGATCCCGGGGTTCGCCCGGTCCAGCTTCGAGGTGGTCGCCGACATCGCGTCGGTGACCCGCTGGATCCGCGGGTCCGACTTCGGCCAGGTCAGCCCGACCTTGCCGGTGGCCGGCCGGTAGTCGAACCGGCCGAGCGCCGGCGGCACGGACAGGCCCAGCATGGTGCTGGCGAGCGAGCCGAGCTCCGGGTAGCCGAGCGGGAATCCGAGGAACGTCACCGGGGTCTCGGGGTCCGCCCAGTCGGTGGCCACGATGTGCGAGGGCCCGCCCTGCGCGGTGTCGCGCAGCGGCAGCCCGGCGCGGACGATGATGTGGTCCCCGCCCGTCCCCCAGTTGCGCCCCACCTGGTCGCCCAGCTTGGGGAGACCGCCCGTGGCCTTGGCCCGGACCAGCAGCCTCGTGGTGCCGAGCGAGCCGGCCGCCAGGAAGACGTAGCGGGCCGCGAACTGCGGACGGGCCGCGACCAGCCCCTGTTCGTCGATCCGCTCCGCCGAGATCAGGTACCGGTTGTCCACCGTGCTGATGTCCGTCACCTGGTGCAGCGGCAGTACCGAGACCCGTCCGGTGGCCTCGGCGGCCGCGAGGATCGAGCGGTCGACGCTGCGTTTGGCCCCGCTGTTGACGCCGAAGTCCGAGTGGCCGAGGATCGCCGACCGCACGGCGGTGCCGGCGATCTCGTTGCGGACGATCTGCCAGTCCACCGCCATGTCCGGGCGCAGCGTCGGCAGCCCGGCCCGTGCCGCCTCGGCCAGCAGGTCCCGCGCGTTGGCGTAGTACGGGGAGTTGAGCACGTCGTCCGGGATGGGGGCGACGCCGATCAGGCCGCGGGCCCGCGGGTACCAGACGTCCCGCATCTCGGCGTAGTCGAGCGAATCGCCGAAGCTGCGGCGGAAGAAGTCCTCCCGGGGCGCCATCATCACCGCGTTGTTCACCAGCGAGCCGCCGCCGACGCCCGCGCCGGCCAGGCCGATCACGCCGTCGCCCACGAAGGCCTCCAGCACCCCGGTGAACGGGTGGAAGCTCTGCTTGGTGAACGGCGAGGTGGTGGCGAGCCACGCGGCGCGGCCGTCCGGGGCCTGCGGGGTGCAGAAGGTGTCGCCCGCGGGCGTGATCGGCCAGCGGCGTCCGCGCTCCAGCAGCACGCTGCTGAAGCCGGCCTGGGCCAGCCGGAGCGCCGCCACCGAGCCGGCGTACCCGCTGCCGACAATGACCACGTCGACGGGCTCGGCGGCCCGGGCGACACCGCTCAGCAGGCCCCCCGACAGGGCGGCGGCGCCGGTGGCCGCCGCTCCGTAGCGGAGAATCTGCCGTCTGTTGAACACGGGTCCGTTCACTTCGTCCTCTCGAATGGCGCCGATGGCGGCGCCGGCGCTGGCGGTGCTGCTGGCGGTGCTGCTGGGGCGCTGACCGGGCCGGGGCTTCCTCAGGCCGTCACGCGGACGCCCATGCTCGCGATCCCGTACGAGCCCTGCGTGGTGCGCAGGCGCGGCGGGTCCTCCGGGTCCAGGGCGAGCCGGTCGAGGTGCGGGTAGAAGGAGCGGAACGCCGTCTCGGCGAGCAGCCGGGAGAGCGCGGCGCCCGGGCAGAAGTGCGGTCCGGCCCCGAAGCCCAGGTGGTCGCCCTTGGTGTCGCGGTCCAGGTCGAAGACGTCGGGGTTCTGGAACTTGCGCGGGTCGCGGTTGCCGGAGCCGATCAGCACGTGCACCAACTCGCCCGCGGGGATCGTGACATCGTGCAGGGTGACGTCCTCGGCGGCCCGGCGCAGCAGCCACTGGGTGGGGCTGTAGAGCCGCAGGTACTCCTCGATGAAGTCCCGGGTGAGGTCGGGCTCGGCGGTGAGCCGGTCGGCGAGCGCCTTGTCGGTCAGCAGCATGTGCACGCCGCCGCCGAGCAGGTTCATCGTGGTCTCGTGGCCGGCCGCGACGAACGACCAGGCCATGGTGACCAGTTCGTCGCGGGTCATGTCCCCGGCCTCCAGCTGCACGACCAGCTCGCCGAGGATGTCCTCCTGGTTGGGCTTGCCCTTGCGCTGGTGGGCGAGTTCGCCCATGTAGTTGCCGAATTCCACGATGTCCTCGAAGAATCCGGGCGCGAGGTCCGGGTCCATCCCGGCGGCGACCGCGAAGGACGCCATCACGGCCCCCGACCAGCGGCGCAGGTCCGCCTTGCGGTCGAGCGGGATGCCGAGCATCCCGCCGACCACCTTGAGCGGCAGCGCGGTGGTGAAGGCCTCGACGAACTCGACCTGCTCCTGCGCCAGGATCTCCTCGATCAGCTCGTCGACGATCTCCTGCACCCAGCCGCCGAGGGTGCGGACCAGTCGGGCGTTGAACGCCTTGTTGGCCATGTGGCGCAGCCGGGTGTGCTCGGGCGCGTCCCGGTTCACCAGCATCGGGAGGTTGAGGTAGTCGCCCTTGCGGATCTGCGAGGAGAAGAGCTTCTTGTCCTTCAGCGCGAGCGAGACGTCGTCGTAGCGGCTGAGGACGTAGAAGTCGGACCCGTCCCACATGCCGCCGGGGGCGTGGAACACCGGGTTCTCGTCCCGCAGCCGCACGTAGGTCGGCCAGGGGTTGAGGTGGTACTCGGGGTCACCCAGGTCGATCGTGATGGTCATGGTTGCCCTCTCTGTCAGGCATGGCTGTCCGGACTGCTGAGACGTGCGGGGACGTGCGGGGACGTGCGGGGACGTGCGGGAACATGCGGAGACGTGCGGGATCGTGCGGGGGAAGGCCGGCCCCGCCCGCCGCTGCAGGGTGGGCGGGGGCGGGGCCGGCGGCTCAGCCCGCCGTCGGGCTCTCCATGAAGCCGCTGGCGGTGAAGGACTCCAGGTAGGTGCGCACCAGCGCGGCGTCCAGCGGCGGGCAGCTGATGCCCGTCCCCTCCAGCGCCGCCCGGGTGTCCTCGGCGGCGGACTTCGGGAGCCGGACGTCGTCGACCGCGTCGTTGAGGAAGGGCACCAGACCGAGCAGCGCCATGGTGCCGGCCTCGCGCCCGGTCACCTTCTCCTTCCAGCGGGCGAACGTCATCCGCTCCATCGGGTAGCCGAACTCCTCGACCAGGTCGAAGAACTCGATCCAGGTCAGCTTGGTGTCATTGACCAGGTGGAAGGTCCGCCCGCTCAGCTCGGGCCGCCCGGCCAGCTCCACCACCGCGCGCGCCACGTAGTCGATCGGCGCGGGCTGCAGCGGCATCTCCACGTGGTCGGGCGCGATGCCGGCCTCGGCGCAGCCCTTGATCACCATGCTCAGGTGGTCCAGCCGGTTGAACGCCCCGGAGCTGCTGTGCGGGCCCGAGTTGATGCGGTGGATCGTGACCGGCACCCCGCGCTCGTGCGCGGTGCGGACCATGTGCTCGGCGACCCACTTCGACTGCGCGTAGCCGACCACCAGCGGGCCGCTGGTCAGCAGGTCCTGGCTCTCCGGCACGCTGTCGGCCTCGAACTCCTTGGAGGAGAACACCCCGACGGTGGAGATGAAGTGCACGGGCCTCGCCGCTCCGGCCGTCGCCAGCCGCAGCACCTCGCGGGTGCCGTCCACGTTGGCGGCCTCCAGACCGCTGTAGGGGTACGTCCACTTCACGGTCGCGCCGCAGTGGAAGATGTCGCCGATCCGCGCGTGCAGGCCGGTGAACTGCTCCTCGCCGAGGCCGAACCGGGGCTTGGAGAGGTCCCCGACGACCGGCACGATCCGGGTCGCGGCATCGCCGACGTCGACCCCGTAGGTGGTCAGGTTGGCGAGCACCCGGCGGAGGGCGTGCTGCTCGTTGTCGGCCCGGACCAGGCAGTGCACCGTGCCCGGGCGGCGCTCCAGCAGCTCGGCGAGCAGGAAGGCCCCGACGAAGCCGGTGGCACCGGTGAGCAGGACGTCCTGCGGGGCCGTCCCGGCCGGCTCGGACGGCACGGTGGCGGTGATCGACGCCTCCAGCTCCGCCTTCTCCACCATCTCCGCGACGGTCATCGAGCGCACCCGGCGGCTGCCGAGGCCGCGCGGGCGGGCCGCCGCCCGCGGCGCCGCGGGGGCGGGGGCGGGGGCGGGGGTGGCGGTTCCCGCGGCGGACGTCGCGGCGGGCGCGGACGCGGGGGCGCCCGGGGCGACGGCGGCGGCGGGAGCGCTGCCGGACGGCGGCTCCTCGCCCGCCGGGGCCGGTGCGGCAGGCTGCTCCAGCTCGTCCGCGACCCACTCCGCGAGGTCGGTCAGCCGGCCGCCGCTGAACACGATCTCCAGCGGCAGGCCCACCTCGAAGTCGCGGTCCACCTGGCTCTTCAGCTCGGCGAGCATCAGCGAGTCGGCGACCGTCGTGACCTCGGTCTCGGGGTCGACGTCCTCCGGCGCGGAGCCGAGCACGGCGGCCAGCAGCCGGACCAGGTGCCCGGTGACCGCCCGCTCCCGTTCGGCGGGCTCCGCCGCGCGGAGGGCGGCCAGGTCCACCGGGCCGACGGCTCCCGCCGCTCCCGCGGGCCGGCCGCTGGACACCATCCGCTCCAGCAGGGCCTCGCTGACCGGGCGGAACGACACCCCGCTCAGTTCGGCGACCAGCGAGCCGTCCGGCGCGGTCAGCCGCAGGTCCCCGGCCAGGGAGCCGTCGGCGGTCGCCCGGGTCACCACCGTGCACAGCACCTCGTCCGCCGCGACGGCGCCGTGCACGACCATCCGCTCGTAGCCGGTGCCCAGGTGGACCGGGCGCTCGGCCCAGTCGGCCGGCTGCGGGTGCCCCGCGATCGCGACCAGCTGCACGCAGGCGTCCAGCAGCAGCAGGTCGGCCCGGACGCCGGCCGCGACGCCCTTGGTCCGCGCGTCCGGCGGCACCAGCCGCCCGACCGCGACGCCCGGTCCCCGCCGCGCGGACTCCACCAGCTGGAAGCTCGGGCCGAGTCGGAACGCGGGGTGCCAGGCCCGGCGGTAGAACTCCTCGCCGTCCAGGGTGTCCTGGCAGCGCGTCCCGGCGTCCTCGAAGAGCGCCGCGGGTGTCACCTCGGCCGGGTCCCCGCCGGCCGGGGCCGCCGGGACGACCAGCGCCCGCAGGTGCTGCTGCCAGCCGGCCACCGGGTCCTTGCTGTGCACCCGGACCTCGGTCTTGCCGTCCGTCAGCGGGCCCAGCACCACCTGGACCGTGCGGGTGTCCTGGTCGGAGAGGACCAGCGGACGGGAGATCGAGAGGTCCTCGATCCCGACCGGTCCGTCGAAGGCCCGCTCGGCGCAGCGCAGGACCAGCTCCAGGTAGACCACGCCGGGCACCACGAGCCGTCCGTGCACCCGGTGCTCGGCGAGGAACGGCAGGGCGGCGAGGGAGAGTTCGCTCTCGCCGATCACCTCGCCGTCCGCCGTCTCCAGGATGTGCGGGCGCAGTGCGCGGCCGCCGCGCGAGGCGGTGGCGGTGCCCGCGGAGGTGTTCTGCGGCCAGTACTCCTGGCGCTGGAAGGGGTAGGTGGGCAGCTTGGCCGGGGAGGCCGGCCGGGTCACCACGGCGGACCAGTCGACCTCCCGGCCGCGGGCCCACACCTGGGCGAGGGACTCCAGCAGCACCCGGTGGGCCGAGGGCCCGTCGGCCGCCGGGGCCAGTCGCAGGGCGTCCTGGTCCCCGCCGCTGAGGGCGAGGGCGCCGGTGCCCAGTTCGAGGATGATCCCGACCCCGCTGTCCAGGGCCGACGCCAGCGCCGCGTCGAGCGTTGCGGGCCGGTCCGGCGCGCTGTCCGCGGAGCGGTTCCAGTACTCGGCGGTGGCCACCTCGGGGCCGGCCGGACCGGCCCGGTGGTCGAGGACCAGGTCGACGGCCGGGATGCGCAGCCGGACGTCGGCCAGGTCGGCCGAGCGGCCGGCCAGGGCCAGCCGGGCACCGTCCGCGATGCTGAAGACGCCCGCGAGGGCCGCCGCGGCGTACGCGCCGGCGCCCTGGCCGACGATCACGTCCGGGTCGACACCGACCGAGCGCCACCAGGCCCCGAGCGCCACCGTCGCCGCGTAGCGCGAGGCCGGGCCGTCGGCGGCGGCCAGTTCCTCGCCGGGGACGCCGAGGGCGGCGGCCACCGCGTCCACGGTCTCGGTCACCACCGGCAGCTTCCCGTACAGGCCGTCGGCCCGGGCGCCGCCGTCGGTGGCCACGAAGGCCGCCTGCGGCACCGGCCCGGCACCGCGACGGCCGGTCACCACACCGGGGGCGTCGGCGCCCTCGGCCACGGCGCGCAGTCGCTCGGCCAGGTCGGCGGAGGTCTCGACCACCACGGCGGCGCGGTCGCTGAGGTCGGCCCGGCCGACACCGGCCGACCAGGCGAGCTCGGCGGGCGTGAAGGCGTCGGCGGTGGCGGTGAACTCGGCCAGCCGGGCGGCCGATGCGCGCAGGGCCACCGCGCCGGAGCCGGAGACCTTGACCACCACGGGCCCGTCCGGGACCGGTTCGGCGGCGGCTTCCCGGACCGGCGGGGACTCCAGCACGACGTGGGCGTTGGTGCCGCCGAACCCGAAGGCCGACACGCCCGCGATGCGCCGCTCCTGCTCCCAGCGGGTCAGCTCGGTCGGCACCGAGACCGGCAGATCCGCCCAGGCCACGTGGGGGTTGGGCTCGACCAGGTTCAGGTGCGGCGGGATCCAGCCGCGCTGGACCGTCAGCACCGCCTTGATGAAGCCGGCGATGCCCGCCGCCGCCTCCAGGTGGCCGATGTTGGTCTTCACCGACCCCAGCGCCACCGGGCTGTCTTGTGCCCGGCCCTCGCCCAGCACCCGGCCCAGCGCCCGCACCTCGATCGGGTCGCCGAGCGGCGTGCCCGTCCCGTGCGCCTCGACGAAGCCGACCTCGGCGGCGGCGATCCCGGCCACCGAGAGCGCCCGCCGCACGACCTCCTGCTGGGAGGAGGCGCGCGGGACGGTCAGGCCGGAGCTCTTGCCGTCCTGGTTCACGGCGGAGCCGCGGACGACGGCGAGGATGTCGTCACCGGCGGCGAGGGCGTCGGAGAGGCGCTTGAGCACGACCACGCCGG
>NZ_JBHVGL010000035.1:0-44381 GCF_042800875.1 Kitasatospora sp. NPDC057595
GTTCCAAACTCTAACCGATCCCCGCTCCGAAAAGCGAATCCAGCCGCAATCCCCAAAAACAGGCACACCAAATAAACCCTGAGCCGGAACGCGTCAAAAAAATAACGACACGCCTCGGCCCGTAACCGGGAAGAGGTGGTGTTTCAGAGGATTGGCTGCCCCGGGACCGTCCGCGCCGATGCGTGTCCGGTGCTCCCTGCCAGGCAGCTCGAAGAACACTAGACCTCTCGGGCGGCCGAGTCAAGCGCCGGTCTTCCTTCGGGGGACTGCTCGTCGTCCGGCAGCTGGAAGACCAGCACGGCGACGTCGTCGTCGTGCTCGGAGGTGACCCCCATGGCCCGCAGCAGACGGGCGCAGACCACCTCGGGCGTTCCGACCGCGCCGGCGAGGGTGCGGGCGAGCTGGTCGAGGCCCTGGTCGATGTCCTCGTCACGGCGTTCGACCAGGCCGTCCGTGTAGAGGACGCCGGTGGTGCCGGGCAGCAGTCGGAGGGTGTGCGAGACGTGGACGCCTCCCCCGGTCCCCAGCGGCGGGCCGTTCTGCTCCTCGCCGCGCAGGACGGTGCCGTCCGGGCAGCGCAGCAGGATCGGGAGGTGGCCGGCGGAGGCGTAGCCGAGGGTGCGGCGCTGCGGGTCCCAGACGGCGTAGGCGCAGGTGGCGATCTGGTTGGCGTCGATCTCCATGGCGAGGCCGTCGAGCAGGGTCATCACCTTGTGCGGGGGGAGGTCGAGCCGGGCGTAGGCGCGGACGGCGGTGCGGAGCTGGCCCATGACGGCGGCGGCGCGCAGGCCCCGGCCCATGACGTCGCCGATGACGAGGGCGGTACGGCCGCCGGCGATGGCGATGACGTCGTACCAGTCACCGCCGACCGCTGCCTCGGCTCCGCCGGGCTGGTAGGTGGCGGCGACCCGGAGGTCGGCCGGCTGGTCGAGCTTCTGCGGGAGGAGGCTGCGCTGGAGGGTGACGGCGGCCTCGCGGTGGCGGCGTTCGGATTCGCGCAGCCGGGCGGCGGCCAGCACCTGGTCGGTGACCTCGGCGGCGAAGACGAGGACGCCGGAGGTCGGGTCGTCGCTCGTTGGAGTGGAAAGTGCGGGGCGGCCGTCGGAGCCCGCACGGCCCGGGTCGCGGGTGAGGGGGACGCAGGAGACGTTGTAGTAGCGGTTGCCGGTGAGGCCGAGGATGCAGCGGGCCTTGACGCTGCGCGGGCTGCCGCCGCGGATCACCTGGTCCATCAGGGGCAGGACGCCGAGGGTGCCGAGCTCGGGCAGCGCGTCGCAGGCGGGCAGGCCGGTGGGGCGCTCGCCGAAGAGTTCGCGGTAGGCGCGGTTGGCGTAGCCGAGCTGGTGCAGCGGGCCGTAGGTGACCGCGACCGGGGCCGGGATGCGGTTGAGCACCTCGCGGAGGTCCTGGGGCCGGTGGGGGTCGAGCACGCCGGTGGGGTCGAGGGCGTCGGCGGTGTCGGTGGTGTCGGCTTGTCCGGCGGGACCGGTGGGGTCGCGGGGGCCGGGCACCACGACGGCGTCGCCGGACGGCGTGCCGCGGTCGGTGCCGGCCCCGGACGGCGGGGTGGCACGCCACGGGACTCCGGTGAGCCGGGCGCTCCAGCGCATGAGGTTCAAACGACGGCCGCTTCCTCGGGTTCCAGACATATCATCACTTTTCGTGCACTCGTCAGCACACGGGGTAATGACTCGGTCGGGCAGATCCTGTCAGGCGGAGGCCCGATTCCGGAAGTCGTCCGCGCCGGGCGGGCCCTCCGGGCGGCTCACGCCGGACGCTCGTCGGCCGGGGCCGCCCGCTCGGGCCGGCCGAGCGGGACGACCTCGCGGGGGAAGAACCCGGCCAGCACCCAGTCCACCAGGACCCGCACCCGCCGCTCGCTGCTCGGCAACCGGCGCAGATGGCGGGCCCGGTGCAGCCACCAGGCGCGGCGCCCGGTGAGCCGTCCGCCGCGCCGGGTGTGGGCGACCGCCCGGCCCAGGCCCAGCGAGGTGGAACAGGCCGGGGCCTCGGGCCGGTACTCGGTGATGCCGGGCGCGTGCGGGCCGCCTTCCAGGGCGACCAGCACATTGGCGGCCAGCAGTCCGGCCTGCGCGAAGGCGTGCTGGGCGTTCGGCGCGCACGGCGCCCCGTCCGCGTGCGGGTCGGGCACGGCGGCGCAGTCCCCGGCGGCCCACGCTCCCGGCAGCGCGCGGCCGTCCGGGCCCAGCACCTGGAGGGTGGGCAGACAGCGGATCCGGCCGGCGGTGTCCAGCGGCAGATCGGTGTCGCGCAGCACCGGGTTCGGGCGGACCCCGGCCGTCCAGACCAGGGTGCGGGCGGCGAACCGGCTGCCGTCGGAGAGCGCCATGACCCCGCCGGCCGCCGACTCCAGGGTGGTGCGCAGTCGGACGTCGACGCTGCGCTCGCGCAGTTGGTCCAGGGTGTGGTCGGCGAGTTCGGGCGACTCCTCGGCGAGGATCCGGTCGGTGGCCTCGACCAGTACCCAGCGCAGATCCTCGGGAGCGATGTTGTGGTGGCCGCGGACGGCGTACCGGGCCATGTCCTCCAGCTCGGCCAGCGCGCCGACCCCCGCGTAGCCGGCCCCGACGAACACGAAGGTGAGCGCGGCCTGGCGGAGCCCCGGGTCGCGGGTGGTGGCGGCCAGGTCGAGCTGCTCCAGGACGTGGTTGCGCAGCCCGACGGCCTCGCGCACGGTGGAGAAGCCCCGGCCGTGCTCGGCCAGCCCGGGGACGGGCGCGGTGCGGGAGACCGCACCGGGGGCGAGCACCAGGACGTCGTAGTCGAGTTCGACCGGCGCGGGCGGTTCGCCCCGGCCGGCGGCGTCGGCCCAGGCCCGGCGGGTGGCGTGCTCGATCCGGGTGATCCGGGCGGTCAGCACCTTGCACTCGGTGAGCTCGCGGCGCAGCGGCACCACCACGTGCCGGGGGTCGATGCTGCCGGCGGCGACCTCCGCGAGCAGCGGATGGTAGGTGAGGTAGGCCTGTGGCTCGACCACGGTGAGGTGGACCTCGCCCCGGCGCAGCCGCTCGCGCAGGCCGCGCTGGAGGTGCAGCGCCGCGGCCATGCCCGCGCAGCCGCCGCCGACGATCAGGATCCTGATGGCGCACCTCCTGTCGATGGGGCCCGGTGCCCGCCTTCGATCGGGCATGCCCCCATCACGCCCCCCAATAAAGGACCGTCGGCGCCGTCTTGTCCACCGTCCGTACCGTGACGGATGGGGCCGCTGGGGTCCGGCGGGGACAGATGTACTGCCGGGGTGAGTTTCTGACGCACTTTCGGCCTCGAACGGGCGTGAACTATGGTCGGATTGTGTGGCGGCGCGGCCACTGCCATGTCAACCGGCGGCGACGCACCGTGGAGCGGCCATTACGGCCAGTTCTAGTGTTGGCGGGAGAACCCGACTGCGGGACCGTGATCCGGGGAAGGGTAGTTCCCGGACAAGGCCCCGGACGGGCGCCGACACGCCGTGTCCGATCGCCTCGATCGGGCCGGCGGCGCCCGCCGGATCGGGGTCCGGGTGTTCTGCGCGTGGCCGCACCCGCGGTCGGGCGTCCCCGGGCGGCACCACCAACGGCACGAGCGATGGGTCATCGGTCATTTCTTTCAGGCGTAGCTGCACCGGGGGGTGCAGGGGCGGGCGACGACAGGGTCCGGAACCGGACGCCTGCGGGGGAGAGTTGGGATGATGGAACAGGAGCGACTGTTGGGGCGAGCGGGTGCGGCACACCCCGTCCAGGGCGTGGTGCCGGAGCAACGCGGGCCGGCCGAGCCACCCGGAGGTTCCGGTGCGGCCGACGTCCCCGGGCCGGCCGGGACGGCTTACACGGCGGTCCCGTACCGGGGCGGCGAGACGACGCAGGCCGGCGGACCCCCGTCGGGTGCGCGGCTGCGGGTCGACGCCCGCCGGAACCTGGAGAGCGTGCTGCGTGCGGCGCGTGAGGTGTTCGGCGAGTTCGGCTACGGCGCGCCGATGGAGGAGGTGGCGCGGCGGGCCGGGGTCGGCGTGGGCACGGTGTACCGGCGCTTCCCGAGCAAGGAGGTGCTGGTCCAGCGGATCGCGGCCGAGGAGGTCGCCTGGCTGACCGCCCAGGCGCGCGAGTCGCTGTACGGCGGCTCCGGCGCGTGGGAGGCGCTGGCCGGGTACCTGGCGCGCGCGGTGTCCACCGGGGCCGGGCGGCTGCTGCCGCCGGAGGCGTTCCGGTACGCCGAGGAGCTGGGGCGGGTGCCCGAGCAGCGTTCGCCGGAACCGGTGGGGCCGGTGGGCTCCGTCGGGTCGGTCGAGTCGGTCGGGTCGATCGGCGGGTTCGGCGCCGTGCTGTACGAGCCGCTGCGCGGCGAGACGGCGGCGTCCCGCGGGTTCCCGGACTCCGGGGTCCGGGCGAGCGAGGCCGAGGCCGCGGCGCTGGTGGCCGACGCCGACCCGAGGCTGCTGCTGCAGTTACTCGCGGCGCTGGTCGCGCGGGCGGGTGCGGCCGGTGAGCTGCGGCCCGGGGTCACCGTCGCGGACGTGGTGCTGGTGCTGACGGCGTCCGTGCCGGTGCACGCGTGGCGCGGCGCCCCGGCGGGCGGTGCCGGGGCCGGGACGGTCCCGGGGGCCGTCGGCCCGGGTGCGGTGGGCCCGGCGGCCGGGGAGGCACTTCAGCCGGCCGTTGGTGGGCAGACGGACGGTCAACCCGTCGAAGGCCCGTCGGACCGGCTGCTGCAGATCCTGCTCGACGGCCTGCGGGCCCGCTGAACGTCACCCCGCCGGACAGCCACCGTCCGCTGCGGGCAAGGAGGTTGGGGAACCGGGCGGCGCGTGGAACAGGGTCGCGCGCCCGGCGTGAGCAATGTCCCCCAGGATGCCGCGCGGCAGGCGAACACATCCGCGACGGCCCCACGGAAGAGTGGGTCACGGCCGGTCCGGCTACCGCCCAACTCTGCCCTATGCCATCCTTTGCCCGTGGTTGGAGCCAATGTCCCGATGCGCGCCGTTCGCGTGCCCTCGGCGCCGTGCAGCAGGAGCTCGTGCGCCCACGCACTCCCGCGCGCCCTGCCACACTACGGGGGCTGTCGTGGAATCTGGGGTCCGTTGTGAGCGCCGAGGAACAGAACGACTACGGATACGGCCTCGACTTCGGCCGGTCCGCCGGGACCGGGCCCGACCGGGGGGCCGACTGGAGGTCCAGCGGTCCGGGCACCGATGCCGGAGGCCCCGGCGGCGGATCGGCGGCCGGTTCGCCGGCGTCCGGACAGATGCAATCGGGACAGGTGCAGTCGGGGCAGGTCCACTCGGGTCAGGCCCACTCCGGGCTGCCGGCGGGCCAGGTGCCCGACCAGGCCGGGATGCCCAGCCGTGAGACCCTCTCCGCCTCCGCCGCCGCGTTCCCCCAGGGCCGCGTCCCCGGGCAGGCCCCCGCCGGGCGCGGCGGCGTCACCCCGGAGGCCTTCGTCGGTCCCGGTGCCCCGACGCGCCCCACCGTGCCCGCGCCCGCCGATCCGGTCGACGGTGAACGGCCGCCCTCCGATGCCGAGTTGACCGCGCTCGTGCGGGCCGGCGACGACAGCGCGTACGAGGAGATCTACCGCCGGCACGTCGACTCGGTGCGCCGCTACGCCCGGACCTGCTGCCGCGACAGCTTCACCGCCGAGGACCTGGCCGGCGAGGTGTTCGCGCGCACCCTGCAGGCGCTGAAGGCGGGCAAGGGGCCGGAGTTCGCCGTCCGCGCCTACCTGCTGACCGCCGTGCGGAACGTCGCCGCGGCCTGGACCCGCAGCGAGCGGCGCGAGCAACTCGTCGACGACTTCAGCGTGTTCGCGCAGACCTCGGCCGCCGTCGTCGACCTCGACCTGGCCGACCCGGGCGCCGACGCCTGGGCGATGGCGATGGCCGACCAGCGCATGGTGATGCAGGCCTACGCCGAACTCCCCGAGGACGACCGGATGGTGCTCTGGCACACCGAGGTCGAGCGGGAGTCGCCGAAGACCGTGTCGGTGATGCTCGGAAAGACCGCCAACGCGACCGCCGTCCAGGCCCACCGGGCCCGCGACCGGCTCGCCGCCGGCTTCCTGCAGGCCCACGTCTCGGGCAGCCAGGCCCGGGACTGCGAGGCGTACGCCAACCGGCTCGGCGCGTACGCGCGCGGCTCGCTGCGCAAGCGCGCCTCGGCGGAGGTCGGGCGGCACCTCAAGGAGTGCGACCGGTGCACGGCCGCCTGCCTGGAGCTGTCCGAGATCAACCACGGGCTGCGCGCGCTGCTGCCCGGTGGGGTGCTGGTCTGGATCGGCGTGGGCGGTGCCGGTGCCGCCGCGGCCGCCGTGGGCGGGGCGGCGGTGGTCGGCGGCGCGGCCGCCGGAACCGCGGCCGCCACGGCGGGCGGCACGGCGACGACGGGAGCGACGAGCGGTGCCGCCGCGGGTGCGGCGGGAAGCGCGGGTGGGGCTGCGGGTGGGGCCGCGGGTGGAGCCGGGGCCGCCGGTGGCGGCGGTGCGGGCGCGGGCGCGGGTGCCGGTGCGGCCGGGGAGGGCCTGGGCACCGCGGCCAAGGCCGGTGTCGTCGCCGCGATCGCGGTGGCCGCCGCGGCCGTCGCCGCGTACGCGCTCACCGGCTCGCCCGAGCCCAAGCCCCCGGTGGCCGCTCCCCCGGCGTCCGCCCCGGCCGCGCCCGCGCCGTCGGCCCCCGCGCCCGGGGCGGCGGCCCAGGAACCGGCGCCGCAGCCGGACCCGGCCGGCCCCGAGCCGGGCTCCGTGCAGGAGCCCGCGCAGGAGCCCGCCCCCTCGCCGTCCGCGTCCGCGTCCGCGGCACCCGGCACGACGCCCAGGCCCGCCCCGCCGGCCGCATCAGGCACGCCGTCGGCCGGTCCGGCGGCGGCCTCGCCGACGACCGCGCGCACGACGGCCACACCCACCCCGACGCCGACGTCGGCGCTCTCGCCGACCCCGGCGCCGAGCCCGTCGCAGAGCCCGGTCCTGGTGATCCCGCAGCCGAGCCTGCCGCCGCTGCCCACGCCCGAACCACCGGTCATCCCGACGCCCCAGCCGCCGGTGATCCCGACGCCCAGCCCCACGGCGAACGTGCCGACGGTGGTCCCCACGACTCCGCCGCCACCGGCCGACTTCTGGGCCGACGGCCTGCCGGTGTTCAAGCCCGGCAACAACCGGGTGCCCCCGCCGCAGCCGAGCATCCGGCAGAAGGGGAGCGACTGGTTCTGGCAGCGGGACGACGTGTCGATCGGGGGCACCGAGCACCGGCACGGCCTCTCCGTGCACGCCCCGGCGGCCACGCTGATCGACCTCAACCGCATCTGCACGTCCTTCGACGCGGTGGCCGGGATGGACGACCTGAGCGTGACCCTCGGCGGCGTGGTGTTCTCGGTCCAGGGCGACGACGGGCGGACGCTGTGGAGTTCGCGCACGCTGTGGGCGGGCGATGCGGCGGTGCCGGTGCACGTGCCGCTGGACGGACAGAAGTCGATCAAGCTGGTGGTGACGCCGGTGAACGGCATCTGGTCGGCGCTGAACATGGCCGACTGGGCCGAGGCCCGCTTCAGGTGCGTCTGACCGTCTGAAGCGGGCCTCGGGGGCGGCCCGGCCGGGGCCGCCCGGATGGATGCGGGCGGCTCAGATGGCGCAGGAGCCGTCCGCGCAGGCCTCGCCGGCCGGGGCGACCTGCACCGGCGCGGGCCGGCGCTCGCCGATCTCGGTGGCGACCTGCTCCAGCACCCGGCGGAAGGTCTCGGCCTCCTGACCGCCCTGGACGGCCCACTTGCCCTCGAAGACGAAGGTCGGCACGGCGGTGATGCCCAGCTCGCGGGCCTCGGCCAGCTGCGCGCGGACCTCGGCGGCGCCCTCGTCCCCCGCGAGGTAGGCGGCCACCCGGTCGCGCTCCAGACCCGCCCCGACGGCGACCTCGGTGAGCGCGTCACGGTCGCCGACGTCCACGCCGTCGGTGAAGTGCGCCTTGAGCAGGGCCTCCTTGAGACGGCCCTGGGCGGCCGCGCCGTACTCGGTCTCGGCGAGGTGCAGCAGGCGGTGGCCGAGGAAGGTGTTGGCGTGCAGGGCGGCGTCGAAGTCGTAGGTGATGCCCTCGGTGCGGCCCAGCTCGGCCACCCGGGCGTCCATCGCGACCGACTGCGGGCCGTAGCGCTCGGCCAGCCACTCCCGGTGCGGGCCGGCGGTGGCCGGCGCGTCCGGCACCAGCTGGTACGGCCGGTAGACCACCTCGACGTTCTCCTTGCCCGCGAAGCCGTCGAGCGCCTGCTCGAAGCGGCGCTTGCCGATGTAGCACCAGGGGCAGGCGATGTCGGAGTAGATCTCGACCTTCATGACGGGGGCTCCAGGAAGTGGGGAGGGAGTACGGTCCGAAATTGGTGAACGGTGAACCATCTCGGGGCATTCCCGGCGTCCGGCGGCTCCCGGCGCTCAGCTCTCGGGCGGGGCGGGGACGACCAGCACGGGGCAGGCGGCGTGGTGGACGACGGCGCTGCCGACCGAACCGAGGAGGAGGCGGGTGAAGCCGCCGTTGCCCCGGGTGCCCAGCACCAGGGTGTGCTGGCGGGCCGAGGCGGCCAGCAGCACCTCGATCACGTTGCCGAGCACCACGTGCAGCGACATCTCGGCGGTGCACGGGTGGGGGCGGGCCCGCTGGACGGCGGTCACCGAGCGGCGCACGCCGTCGGCCATCGACTCGACCAGGGTCTCCACGCTCTCCTGGACCAGCTCGGCCATCCCCGGCGGGTAGCCGGCGGGCGCCGGGTTGACCACGGCGAGCACGTACAGGGGCAGGCCGTGCGCCTCGGCCTCGGTCATCGCCCGTTCCAGCGCCCAGAGCGAACCGTCCGACCCGTCGCACGCCGCGAGCACTCCCGGCGGGCGCCCCGTCGGCGGCCGCCCGAGCACCGGGAGCACGACGGGGACGGACGGATCCGGACTGGCACTGGTCACCAGGACCTCCGTGGATGCGGGAGAGGGGAAGGGACGGAACGCCCCGCCATGATCGCCGCCCGACCCCCGCCCCACCCCGAGCCGCGCCGAACGAACCCGCGAGGCACGACGCAACGCACCGGCCGCACAGGAAGTCGGACCGGCCGACTTCCCACTCCGCACGCGCGGGGCCGGGCACCGGAACTCAGTGGACCGGTCGGCATATCCGGTCGGCATATTTCGGGGGTCAGGGAAAGCGGGTGGGGGTGAGGGCGGGATGGGTGGGGTGGGGGAGGCCGGTCCAGCAGGCGCCGTGGCGGCGGGCGCGGATGCGGCGGAGCCAGAGTTCGGTGGCGACCAGGTCGGCGAGGCCGGCGAGGGTGGCCGGCGGGAGGGGGGCGGCCTGGTCGGCGGCGCGGGTGAGGGCGGCGCGGACGGCGGGGAGGTCGATCAGGCCGGCCTCCGCGAGCAGGGGGGCGTCGAAGAGTTCGGCCAGGCCGTCGGCGGCGAGCCGTAGACCCGCCCGGGCGGGGGCGGCGCGGTCGGGGCGGGGCCCGCGTCCCCAGTCGGGCGGCAGGTCGGTGCGCCCGGTGCCGGCCAGGACGGATCGCAGCAGCGCGTGCCGGGCTCCGGGCTGGAGGCGGACGTCGTCCGGGAGCAGCCGGGCGGCGCGCACCACCTGGTTGTCGAGGAAGGGCGCGTGCAGGCGCTGCCCGGGCTGTTCGGTGGCGTGCACCAGCGTGCGGAAGCCGCGCGCGTGCCGGTGGAGGGCGTGCCGGGCCCGGTACGCGCCTGGGTGTTCCCCGGGCGCCGGTTCGCGCGCCGCCAGACGCAGCCGCAGTGCGACGGCGGAGAGCGCCTCGTCGGACAGCCAGCGGGCGGCCGGCCCCGGGACCACCCAGGCGAGGTCGTCCGCCGAGCGGGTGCCCGCCGTACCGCCGCCGTCGGGGCTGCGGCGCAGGGTCAGCTTCACGGCCGTGTCGTCGAGCGCGTCCGCGTACCGGCTGCGGGCGAGCCGGTGAGCGGCGCGCAGCACGGTGAGCGGGGTCCGCAGCGCGCCCGCGAGGACACCGGCGGTGGCCCGGTCGGCGCCCGCCAACGCGGCCACCGGGGAAAGGAGTTCGCGCGCCCGGCCGGCCCGGACGAGGTCGGCCAGCCGGGCCGGGTGCCCGTCCAGGACGTGCCGGGCGCCGTGGCCGGTGAGGTGCTCGGTGCCGCCCGCCTCGAACCGGGCCCCGGCCCAGGCCGCGGCGACGAGTTCCGGCCCGGGCTCGTCGGTGAGCCGCCCGGCCGTCGGGTCGGCGCGCAGGTCCGCGTAGGGGAGGGTGTCCGGGCCGGTGGCGAGCACGATGTGGCGCAGTCGCGGCACGTCCGGGGCGGCGGGGGCGGCGGTGTCGCCGGAGGTGATGGCGGCGACCGGCTCGGGCGCGGTCCGCGGTCGGCCGGCGGCGCGGGCCCAGGAGCCCTTCACGGCCCCGGTGCGCACGACCGTCGGCCGGCCGGCGTCCGGCCCCGGCTCGGCGTCCGGCCCCGGCGGCGCCGCCGGTCCGGACTCGGCGGGCGGCGGCCCGGGCTGCCGCGGGACGCCGGCGGCGAGCGGGACGGCGGCGGCGAGCAGGGCGACGGTGGCCGACGCCGGCCCGTACGAGAGGTCGACGCCGAGCCGGGCCCGCCCCGGCGGCCCGGCCGGGCTGCTGCGGACCCGGAAGCGGACCGATTCCAGCAGCGCCCGGGTGAGTTCCCGGACGGCCGCCGCCTCGCCGCGCCCGCGCGCCCCGCCGGCACCCGGCTCGTCGTACCCGGAGAGGTACGGCCGCCCGTCGCGCAGTCCCAGCGCGTGCCCGGGCGGCACCCGCTGCACGCCGAGGTAGGGCGTGCCGGTGCCGAGTGCCTCCGGTGCCTCGGGGCAGGCCAGCCGGGCGGCGAGGTGGCCGGTGTCCAGCGGTGCGCCGATCAGGTCGGCGAGCGGCAGGGCGGCGGTGGCGTACGCGGTGCCGCCGCCCCAGGGGGTGTGGAAGACCGGCCGGGCGCCGGCCAGGTCGGTGAGCAGCACCGTGGAGCGGGTGCCGCTGCGCAGCACCACGGTGTAGCCGCCGGGCCAGGCGGTGAGGTGGCGGACGGCGCCGCCGCGGGCGGCGGCCAGGCCGGCGGCGAGCTCGGCGTCGGTGGCGCCGCAGTGGCCCAGGACGGCGAGCCGCAGCACGGCGGGGCCGGCCTCGACCGGGTCCGGGCCGGTGGGGCCGGTGGTGACGACGGCGGGGGCGCCGGGTCTGAGGGTGACCAGGCGGATCTCCTCGGGCCGCCAGTCGCCGACGGCCCAGAGCGGGTCGGGTCCGCTCCACAGGGGGCGCGCGGCGATCGGAGCGACCGCACCGGGCGGCTGGTGCGCCGGCGCACCCGGTCGGGGCGCGCCCGTGCACCAGCCCGTCAGCCACCGCATCGCGCCTCCACCGCACGAGGACCAGCACCGCGCGGTGCGCCCGTCAGCGGGCGGTCCCCCTGGTCGGCCCGTGGCGCACCGTCAGAAGACATGGTGCCACCGGTCGCGCTCCCGGTGACCGGAGTTGTCGTTTCCGGTACGCCCCCGGGCGGGCGGGTGCGCCGTCCGGCACGCGGCGTCGAACGCCCGGACGAGACCCGGACGCCCCCCGGACAACACCCCGGACGGGCCGCCCTGTTGGGGCGGGCCGGGCCTCCCCCTCCTCGGCCCGGACCGCCCTCCGCGACGCCCTGTCATGGCCATCGCGAAATGGCCGAAAGACGCCGCTCGGCCCGGGAGGGCATCCGCATGCCCTCCCGGACGGCGCCACCGCCCGCGGGGATGTAGGCGGTGGCATCCCCCGGCCCGCCGGGTCCTCGACGGCGGGCCGACCCACGACCACCAGCGAATCGCCGACCAGCCGGTCGGGCCAGGGGGCACGGCCGGGCGCACATCGACACGGGACCGGAGCACGACGCTCCGGCGCGCCGCCCGGACACCCCCGGACGGCCGGATCCGGGCGGTCCGCACCGAGCCGCCGGACCGCCCGGGTGCCGGGCCCGGGCGCGCGATCCCGCCATCCGGAATGCGGCCTCTTAACCGTCGGAACGCGTCCGACTACTCTAGGTACAGCAGCTACGGCCCGGTGCCGCCCGGGCCCCGCGCACAAGGCCGCAGGAGGTGCCCCCGCCACCATGACCGTCAGCCCACGAGGACCGAACGAACGGCTCGGCACGCTCCTGACGCTCGCCCAGATCAGCAACGCGGGGCTGGCCCGCCGCGTCAACGACCTCGGCGCACAACGCGGGTTGACGCTCCGCTACGACAAGACCTCGGTGGCCCGCTGGGTCAGCAAGGGCATGGTGCCGCAGGGGCCCGTCCCGCACCTGATCGCCACCGCCATCGGCGGCAAGCTCGGCCGGCCGGTACCGCTGGAGGAGATCGGCCTCGGCGACACCGACCCGGCGCCCGAACTCGGCCTCGCCTTCCCGCGTGAGGTCCCCGACGCGGTGCGCTCCGCCACCGACCTCTGGCGGGTCGACCTCGACCTGCGGCGCGGCCCCGGCGGCGGGCGCTGGAGCGACAGCCTGGCCGGCACCTTCTCGGTCGCCGCGTACGCGACCCCGGTCTCCCGCTGGCTGATCACCCCCGCCGACGGCTCGGTGGCCCGCGACGTGCCGCGCTCCCCCGCCGAGGCCGGCTCGTACCGGGTCGGCCACTCGGACGCCGCCAAGCTCCGCGAGGCCGCCCAGGAGGCCCGCCGCTGGGACTCCAAGTACGGTGGCGGGGACTGGCGTTCGTCGATGGTGCCGGAGTGCCTGCGGGTCGAGGCGGCACCGCTGCTGCTGGCCTCGTACAGCGACGCGGTGGGCCGGGCGCTGTTCGGCGCGACGGCCGAACTCACCCGGCTGGCCGGGTGGATGGCCTTCGACACCGGCCAGCACGAGGCCGCCCAGCGCTACTACATCCAGGCCCTGCGGCTCGCCCGGGCCGCCGCGGACGTCCCGCTCGGCGGCTACGTGCTGGCCTCGATGAGCCTGCAGGCCGGGTACCGGGGCTTCGCCGAGGAGGCCGTGGACCTCGCCCAGGCCGCCCTGGAGCGCAACCGGGGCCTGGCCACCGCCCGGACGATGAGCTTCTTCCACCTGGTCGAGGCACGGGCCCAGGCCAAGGCGCGGAACGCGGCGGCGTGCGCGACGGCGCTCGGGGCGGCGGAGAGCGCGCTGGAGCGGGCGCGCGCCGGGGATCCCGATCCGGCGTGGATCGACTTCTACGCCTACGACCGGCTCGCCGCCGACGCCGCCGAGTGCTTCCGCGACCTCGGTGTGCCCTCCAAGGTCCGCCAGTTCACCCGCGAGGCGCTGGCCCGGCCCACCGAGGGGTTCGTCCGCTCGCACGGCCTGCGGCTGGTGGTCTCCGCGATGGCCGAGGCCGAGGCGGGCAACCTCGACGCGGCGGTCGCGGCGGGCGAGCGCGCCGTCGACGTGGCCGGGCGGATCTCCTCGCAGCGCAGCCGCGAGTACGTGGTGGAGATGCTGCGCCGGCTGGAGCCGTTCCAGGGCGAGCGCCGCGTCCGCGAGTTGACCGAACGGGCCCGCGCGGTGATCGTCGCCCCGGCCTGACCGTCGGCGTGACCGTCGGCCCGGCCGAGAGCCCCGCCGATGCCCCCGCCGAGGGCCTCGCCCCCTCGACCGGCCCCCGCCGGCATGGCAGCATCGCGGACGGACGGGGACGGTCGGACGAGGCGAGGCGAGGAGCGGGCCGTGCGGTACGACGTCGACGTACTGGTGGTGGGGGGCGGGATCGTCGGGCTCGGCACGGCGTACGCGCTGACCGTGGCCCGGCCCGGGCTGCGGCTCACCGTCCTGGAGAAGGAGCCCGGCCTGGCCGCCCACCAGACCGGGCACAACAGCGGGGTGATCCACAGCGGCGTCTACTACCGGCCGGGTTCCCTCAAGGCCCGCTACGCGGTGGCCGGCGCCGCCGAGATGGTGGAGTTCTGCCGCGCCCACGCCATCCCGCACGAGGTCACCGGGAAGCTGATCGTCGCCACCGGGCCCGCCGAACTGGACCGGCTGCGCACCCTGGCCGAACGCGGCCGGGCCAACGGCATCCCGGTCACCGAACTGGACCGCCGGGGCATCGCCGCCCACGAGCCGCAGGTCACCGGCATCGCCGGGCTGCACATCGGGACCACCGGCATCTGCGACTTCCCGGCCGTGGCCGCCGCCTACGCGCGGCTGGCCCGCGAGGCCGGGGCGGAGATCCGCACCGGGGCCGAGCTGCGGGCGGTCGCCCGACGGGCCGACGGCGTCACCGTGCAGACCTCGGCGGGCGAGCTGCGCTGCCGGGTCCTGGTGAACTGCGCGGGCCTGCACAGCGACCGGATCGCCCGGCTGGCCGGCGACGACCCCGGGGTGCGGATCGTGCCGTTCCGCGGCGAGTACTACGAACTCGTCAAGGAGCGGCGGGAGTTGGTCCGGGGGCTGGTCTATCCGGTACCCGACCCGGCCTTCCCGTTCCTGGGTGTCCACCTGACCCGCGGCGTGCACGGGGACGTGCACGTCGGCCCCAACGCGGTGCCGGCGCTGGCCCGCGAGGGCTACGACTGGCGCACCGTGCGCCCGCGCGACCTCGCCGGAACGGTCGCCTTCCCCGGCACCTGGCAGATAGCCCGCCGGCACTGGCGCTACGAGGTGGGCGAACTGCACCGCTCGCTGTCCAAGCGGGCGTTCACCGCCGCCGTCCGGCGACTGCTGCCGGCCGTCACGGCGGCCGACCTGGTCCGGGCCGGGGCCGGCGTCCGCGCCCAGGCGGTGGCCCGGGACGGCTCGCTGCTGGACGACTTCGCCTTCGCCGGCTTCGACCCGGACGACCCGCGCTCCACCCGCCGCCTGGTGCACGTGCTGAACGCGCCCTCCCCGGCGGCGACCGCCTCGCTGCCGATCGGCCGGGAGGTGGCCCGCCGGGCGCTGGCCGCGCTGGAGGCGGGCGGCTGAGGGCGGCCGCGGCGACGGCGGACCCGGCGGACGTGAGGGCGGACGTGGGGACCGTCACAGGGCCTGCGGCCCGCGCCCGACGGCCCCGTAGACTCGGGTGATTGTGACTGCCACCGCCCCGATCCCCCAGCCATCGCCCTCCGCCCGGCTCTCCGCGGCGCCCGCCGCGTACCCCGCGCCGATGTACCCGCACAAGGCCACCGAGGCCCAGCACAGCGAGCGGCGCATCCGCAGCTTCCAGCCGCGCCGGGGCCGGATGACCAACGCCCAGGCGGGCGCGCTGGACCGGGGCTGGGAGAAGTACGGCATAGCGATCGACGGCACCCCGCTCGACCTGCCCGCGCTGTTCGACGGCCTGCCGGTCACCCTGGAGATCGGCTTCGGCATGGGCGAGACCACCGCCGCGATGGCCGCCGCCGACCCCGCGACGGGCATCCTGGCCGCCGACGTCCACACCCCCGGCCACGGCAACCTGCTCGGCCTGCTGGAGCGCGACGGCAGCACCAACGTCCGCCCGGCCGCCGGTGACGCCGTGATCCTGCTGCGCGACATGCTGTCCGACGCCTCGCTGGCCGGTCTGCGGGTCTACTTCGCCGACCCGTGGCCCAAGCCCAAGCACCACAAGCGCCGTCTGATCCAGCCCTCCTTCCTGGAACTGGTCCTCCCCCGGCTGGCCCCCGGCGCGCTGGTGCACTGCGCCACCGACTGGGAGCCGTACGCCGAGCAGATGCTCGACGTGCTGTCCGCCTCGCCGGAGCTGGAGAACCTGCACCCCGAGGGCGACGGCACCGGCTGGCTGGAGCCGGCCGACCACCCGGACGGCTCCGTCCCCGGCTACGCGCCGCGACCGGCGTGGCGCCCGGTCACCAAGTTCGAACGGGCCGGCATCGCCAAGGGCCACGTGGTGCACGACCTGCTGTTCCGCCGCCGCTGAGCCTCCGCCGGGCGTTCGACCCGGCGAACCCCGCCGGCCCCGGTGGCCGCCGGCGGACGGGACCGGTGCGGGGCGCCCGCCCCGACTCCTCCCGGCCGCCGGGTGGCGTGGCCTACCCTGTGGCGCGTGAGCACCCCGTCCGGCGGCGGGTACGAGATCACCGTGCGGGCCGCCGACGACCGAGAGATGCCCACGCCCACCGCCGGCACCCGGACCATCCCGGGGCCCCGGAGGCGCCGGGCGCACCGGCTCGTGCCCGCCCTCGTGTCCCGGCCGCGCCGAGGTGCCGAACCCGCCGGCCCGGACGTTCCGCCCCCGGCCGACCCCGCCGGCACCGCTCGCCCCGCCGGCACCGCTCGCCCCGCCGGCACCACTCGCCCCGCAGGCGCCGCCGCCCGTGCGCTGCGCTCGGTCGCGTTCTCCTCGGTGACCGCGGCGGTCGTCCTGGCCCTGGCGGGCTGCGGCGTGCTGATCCTCCACCTGGTCCGCCGCCAGACCGGCACCGCCGGGCTGCTGGTCGGCCTCGGCCTGGCGATGGTCCCGCTGCCCTTCGTGCTCGGCGGGCTCGCCTGGCTCAACCAGACCGCCCGGGTGCCGCTGCGGCACACCGTCTTCTGCCTCGGCTGGGGGGCCTGCGCCGCCACCACGGTGGCCATCCTGGCCAACAGCTGGACCAGCAGCTACCTGACCGCCCACCAGGGCAGCCTCGGCCAGGCGCTGGGCGCCGACGTGGTCACCCCACTGATCGAGGAGAGCGCGAAGGGCGCCGCCCTGCTCGTCCTGCTGCTGCCGCTCGGCCGGCGGCTGCGCTGCGCGGCCCGGCCCGGCACGGGGCCCGGCACGGGGCGGGGCGGACAGCCCGGCGCGGGCCCGGCGCACCGGCTGCCCGGCCCCCGGCGCCCGCGCGGGTACGAGCGCCGGCTCGCCCTGCCGCACGCCCGCGGCCGACTACGGCTGCGCCCCTACCCGCGCCCGCTGCTCCACCCGCTGCCCGGCCCGTTGCCCGGCCCGCGCCCCGGCCACCGGCGGGCCCGGTCCCGGCCGCGCGTCCTGGCCGCCGGGGTGGTGCTCGGCGGGATCACCGCCTGCGGCTTCGCCTTCACCGAGAACGCGCTCTACCTGGGGCGGGCGTTCACCGACGACCAGCAGCAGCGGCTGGACAGCATCGGCCTCGGCGAGCCGCCGAGCCTGCGGGACTTCGACAGCACGGTGCAGACCTTCGTGCTGCGCGGCCTGCTCTCGCCGTTCGCCCACCCGCTGTTCACCGCGCTGACCGGGCTGGGGCTGGCGCTCACCCTCACCACCGGGCGCCGCCGGCTGGCCCGGCTGGCGGCGCCGACCGGGCTGGTCCTGTCGATGGCCCTGCACGGCACCTGGAACGCCGCCGCCGACCTCGGCACCCGCGGCTTCCTGCTGGTGTACGCGGTGCTGATGGTGCCGTGCTTCGCGGCGCTGGTCTGCTTCTCCGCCTGGGCCCGGACCCGAGCCGGGCGGCACACCGCACGGGAACGATGAGGGACGGTGCGCCGCGTGGCGGGCGGGGGTGCGCGGGGGTGCGCGGGGACGGATGTGGAACCGATTTCCCATTCGGGCGACTTCCCCGTATGGTTGTGTTCACCGACGCGGGGTGGAGCAGCTCGGTAGCTCGCTGGGCTCATAACCCAGAGGTCGCAGGTTCAAATCCTGTCCCCGCTACTCAGTAGCCGAAGGGCCCGGAGGATTCTTCCTCCGGGCCCTTCGTCATGCCCGGCGTCCCGGGCGCGGCACGGTCCTGCCACGAAGCTGTAACGGCGCGGCGAGTCAAGATCAGTTAAATGATCTTTCGATCATACTGAGCGGGAAAATCACTTGTTCGGACGCGTACCGTCATGTCCGGGTTAGGAAGACTCATGCTGTCGAAGCGCCTTGCCAGCACCGCCGCGATCTGTCTGCTGCTGGCCGCCGGGGCGACCGCCTGCGGCGACGACAAGGCCTCCGCCACCAAGCTGGACACCGCCAAGCTCAGTGCCGAGGAGATCCAGAAGAAGGCCAAGGACGCCCTGGCCGGTGCCACCTCGGTCAAGGTCGTGGGCTCCATCAGCAACGCCGCCGAGAAGATGACCGTGGACCTGGCGGTCGACACCGAGGGGAAGTGCAAGGGCTCCATCTCCATGCCCGGGATGGGCAAGTTCGAGCTGCTGGGCGACGGCAAGCAGGTCTACCTGAAGCCCGACGCCGAGTTCATCGGCAACGTCGCCGGGGGCGGCGCGGAGGGCGCCCAGGCCGCCGAGCTGCTCAAGGGCCGCTACATCGCGGGCGTCCAGGACGACCCCGAGATGAAGGAGCTCACCACCGCCTGCAACCTCAAGGACCTCACCAAGAGCTTCCTGGAGGACGGCAAGTCCACCGACCTGACCAAGGGCTCGGCCGGCACCGTCAACGGCGCGAAGACCTTCAGCATCAAGTCGAAGAACAGCGGCGGCGACGAGATGGTCCTGCACGTCGCCACCGAGGGCACCCCGTACCCGCTGCGGATCGAGAAGACCGGCAAGGGGGGCGGCCAGGCGGACTTCACCGAGATCAACAAGCCGCTGACCATCCAGGCCCCGCCGGCCGACCAGGTCATCGACTACTCGAAGTTCAAGTCCCAGGCCACGGCGGCCTGATCCGGCACCGGGAAGCACGCCGGATAAATCCGTTGCCCTCCGTCCGGTGGCCTGCCTATGGTGGCGGCACACTGAAAGGAGGTGATCCTGAATTGAGTTCCATCAGGATGCGTGAGGTGGCTGCTCGCTAGAGCCGCCCCTGCCTGCGCAGGGCGAGGCCCCAGGCCTCCGGCAGGCGAAATCCCAAGCAGTCACCCGGCCCGCGGGCTCACCGGTACATCCCCGGTGCCTCGGCGCCCGATGCCCCTCGTCGTGGGCACGGCCGCCGCGGAGCAGCCCGCGGGCCGTCTGCGTTCCCGGACGGTTCCACCGCACCGGTCCCGTGCGGGTGTCTCCGCACTCCCAGCGGGGATGCCCCCGATGTCGGGGGCATCCCCGCTAGAGTCGGCGCGCGCTCCGCAGGGGCGGGGTGCGGGCACTGGGGGTGGTGGGCGATGGCGACGGCGAATCGGCGGACCGGCGGCGCGGCGGTCGTGCGGACGGCACAGCGGGCGGCGGGCGGGATGCTGCTGGGCTCGGGCCTGGTGGGCCTGGTGCTGTTCTCACTGGGGCGGCCGCACCCCTGGCAGGCACTGGGCGGCGGACTGGTGGTGGCCTGCGCGGCGACCCTGGTCGGCGGCGCGCTGGGGTTCCTGTTCGGGGTGCCCCGGGTGCGCGGCGGCTCGGGCGGCGCGGGAGCCGCCGGGGCCGGTGAACCGCACGGCTCGTACGCGCCTAACACCAACCTGGAGCAGGTCTCGGACTGGCTCACCAAGGTGCTGCTGGGCGTCGGGCTGACCCAGCTCGGCTCGCTCGGCGAGCGCCTGGACCGGCTCGGGACGGCGCTCGCCCCGGCGCTGGGCGGCGGCGCGGGCACGGCCCCGTTCGCGGCCGCGCTGGTCCTCTACTTCCTGCTGCTCGGCTTCCTGGCGGGCTGGCTGCTGACCCGGCTGGCGCTGCCGCGGGTGCTCTCCGACGCCGACCAGGCACTGGACCTCTTCCTCGCCGGGCAGGACCAGGACCGCAAGGGCGACAAGGTGGGCGCCGACGACCTGCGGATGCGGGCGATGCAGCACCTGGGCCTGGTCGGCACCAGCCCCGGGAAGCCGGACGACCTGCCCGGCTCGATGCTGCCGGCGGACCGGGTGACCGGGCCGGAGCGGGTGGTGGCCGAGGTGCGGTCGACGGCCCGGCGGTCGGCGCTGACGGCGTCCCGGGTGCGGGAGCTGTTCGCGGACGGCTCGGAGGGACGGCGGATCCAGGCGCTGGCCCTGATGCAGGGCGATCCGGCGCTGGCCGACCTGCCGAGCGTGCTGGAGGCGATCGAGCACCCGCGCTCCGGGTTCGAGCAGTACCACGCGCTGCTGGCGGCGCGCGGGCTGATGTCCGGGCTGCCGGCCGAGGAGGCCGGGCGGCTGCGGGACGCGGTGGCGGGGCGGCTGATGGCGCCGGACGGGATCCCGTACGGCTCGGACCGGAGCTGGCTGGCGGAGAAGATCCTCTCGGGCCTGGAGGCTCCCGGGCTCGTGCCTCGCCAACCGGGCGGAACGCTCCCGGTACGGGCCCAGGCGCCGGCCGCGGCCAAGGCGACGGCACCGGCGGCGGAGGCCGGGGAGCTGCGGGACTGACCGGGCCTACAGCGGGAAGCGGAGCTCGGGCCGGTCCCAGCCGATCGGCGGCCGGGCCGGGAAGGTGCCGACCCGCTCGGCGCCCATCCGCAGGTAGAAGGCCTCGGCGGGCGGGTGGGAGACCACCCGGACGCCGCCGTCGACGCCGAGGGCGCGGGCACGGTCGAGCAGGTGGGTGATGAGCCGGCGGCCGACGCCGAGACCCTGCGCGGCGTCGGCGACGAACATGAGGTCGAGTTCGGCGGGGTCGGTGATCAGCGCGTAGAAGCCGAGCAGGTGGTCGTCGGCGGCGCGGACCGCGAGGTGGACCTCGTGCCGGGCCAGGTACTCGGGCGTCACCCGGTAGCCGGCGATCATCGGCGCGTAGGCGCCCCGGTAGGCGGAGCAGTCCTGGATCAGGGCGGTGAGCCGGTCGGCGTCCGAGGCCTCGGCCGGCTTGATCATCATTTCGGTCATGGCCGTTCAGTATAGGGGTGAACCTATCAGGTGACCATTACCCGGGGGGCGACCCGGTGCAGCACCAGCACCCGCTGGGCCCGGCCGCCCCGGTCGACGGGTGGCACCACCCGGATCTCGCTGGCGATCCGGCGCTCGCCGAGCGCATGGCGGGCGGCGTCCAGCCCGGCGGTGCGGCGCCCCTCGCCGTCGTACAGCGGGTGGACCCGGACCTCGCCGCCGGGGGCGGTGACCCGGACCAGTTCGAGCAGCGCGGCCAGCTGCCGCTCCGGTCCGAACAGCTCGGGGTAGGCGAAGACCAGGTAGCCGCTCAGGGTGAGGGCGAAGGTACCGTCCGCGAAGGGGAGCCGGGGCAGCTCGGCCGCGACGTACTGGCCGGGGTGGGCGGCGCGGTCGGCGGCGAAGAGCCGGCGGGCCCGGTCCCAGCCGCGCAGGTAGTGCTCGGGCCGACGGTGCCGGCGGGCCGGGTAGAGGTCCGGGCGGGCCGCCATCGCGGCGGCCATCGCGGCCCGGGCGGCCAGGGCGCGGGCGGTGATCTCGTCGGCCGGCCGGGCGTACACCGGGTCGGCGGCGATCACCCGGCAGCCGAGCGGGCGGGCCTCGGCGACCAGGGCGGCAGCGCCGCCGGGGCAGTCCAGCAGCGGGCCCGGCAGGGCGGCGATCCGGGCGCGGGTGAGGCCGAAGAGGCCGCAGTACTCGTCCAGCGGGCGGGAGGTCACCAGGGGTGCGGACGGGACCGCGGCCGGGGCGCGGGCGGTCCGGTCGGCCATCGCCGCCATCCGACCACGGGCCGTCGACGCCCGCACCCGGAGCCGTCCGGGCGGGGCGCGGGGCCGGGCGCGGGCGTCGGGTGCGGGCGTCGGGTGCGGGCGTCGGGTGCGGGGCCGGGGGCGGGCGTCGGGTGCGGGGCCGGGGGCGGGCGTCGGGTGCGGGGCCGGGGGCGGGTGGGTCAGCGGCCGAGCAGGCCGCGGGCGGCGAAGCGGTTGACGTTGGTCAGGCCGCGCACCAGCTGCGGGGTCAGGAAGACGAACAGCATGCCGACCAGGCAGACTCCGGCGATCTGCAGCGGCGACTCGATGTAGTACTCGTGCCGGACGCCGTCGTCGCCGGTGAAGTCGAAGAGCCGGTAGCCGGGCCAGTCGACGTAGCGCGGGAACACCCAGTGGTAGACGGGGTAGAGCGCGAGCGTCCAGCCGACGCAGAGGAAGACCAGCGACACCGCCATGCTGAGGATCGCCCACGGCAGCATCACCACCTGGTGGAGCACGGCCTTCCAGCCGGCCGCGTCCGCGATGCGGGCGGTGATCGCGCCCCAGGCGCCCGGCCGGACGGCGCGGACCGGCGCCGGGGCGGGCACGTCCAGCGCGAGCAGGCCGCGCACCCGGGCCCGCTCCAGCCCGCCGAAGCCGCGGGCGGTGGCGGTCAGCGCGGCCAGCACCGGCAGGCCGAGCACGGTGACGACGGTGCCGAGGCCGAGCGAGAACAGCGCGACGGCGACGGCGAAGCCGACGACCGCCAGCGGCAGGCCGGTCAGCGTGTAGCCGATCTCGCGGTAGAAGTAGGAGGTGAACGGGGCCCGCCAGGCGTACGGCGGCTCCTCGATGCGGCGGGCGACGGTGCGGCGGTCGCCGCCGTCACGGCCGTCGTACGCGTCGTACTCGTCGCGCTGCATGCTGTGGGTGCTCATGGCCGGCTCTCGGTCCCTCGGGTCGGTCTCGGTTCGGGCTCGTGGGGTCTGTCCTGCTGACTCCCCGAGCCTGTCAGAGCGCGCGGCGGCGGAACATCCGGCTCCCCGGCGAACCGGGGGTGGGGTTATCCCCCGGTCACCGGCTCGTCGTCGGCGAGGAGCGCGTACTGGTAGGCGTCGCGCCAGCCGTCCCGGCGGCGGTAGTCGTGCCGGACCCGGCCCTCCAGCCGGAAGCCCGCCCTGGTCAGTACCCGGATCGAGGCGGCGTTGTCGACGTCCACCCGGGCCTCCAGCCGGTGCAGGCCGAGCGGGCCGAAGGCGAGGCCGCGCAGCAGGCCGACCAGCTCGCCCGCGTAACCGAGCCCCCAGACGTCACGGCGCAGGGCGTAGCCGAGGTGGGCGGCGTGGTGGGGGACGAGGCCGAGCGCGGCGTTGCCGATCGGGACGGCGCGGGCCGGGTCGTCGGCGTCGGCGAGCCGGGTGACGGCCAGCCGGTAGACCTCCCGGTGCTCCTTCTCCGCCTCCTCCACGAACTGGGCGACCTGGTCGGCGCAGGTCTCCGGATCCCACGGCGCGAAGGGGAGGTAACGGGTGGCCTCCGGGTCGCCGAACACCGCGTGCAGCGCGTCCACGTCCTCCGGGGTGTGGTGGAACTCGCGGACGGCCAGCCGGGGACCGGTGAGTCGGACGGGGACCATGGCTCCCGACCCTACCCCCGACCAGCGGTTACGGTTCGTGGTTATGGAAGACGAAGACCTGCGGCTCGCCCCGCGCACCAAGGCCGCCGAACTGCTCGCCTGGGCGGAGGCGGCGGGCCACCGGCCGGTCGCCGAGGCCCCGCTGCGGGCGGTGCTGGCGCTGCTGGAGCTGGGCGGGGGCAGGATGCACGACGGCTGGCCCGAACTGACCTCCGCCGCGGTGGAGCACCTGCTGTACGAGCGGCTGTACCTGTACGTCCAGCCGGAGCCGGGGCAGGACCCGCTGGCGTACGGCGCGGCGGTGCGGCTGCTGGTCGACCACCAGCGGGCGGCGAAGCGGCTGAACGCCAAGCGGCAGGAGCGGCTGCACGCCGAGGCCGAGTGGCAGGGCGAGGTGGCGGCCGGGCTGCTGCGCCGGGCGGACCTGGTGACCTGGCCCCGGCTGTACACGCTGCTGCTGCGCGCGGACGGGGTGGACACCGGCGACGAGCCGGCGGTGCGGGCCTGGCTGGAGGGGTTCCGGGAGCTGGCGCCGCAGGAGCGGTCGGCGGCCTTCGCGGCGCTGGAGGCGGACGGGCTGCTGGACCCGGTGGACGACGGGGGCTGGGACGGCGGGGCCCGGGCGCTGGCGGTCGGGATGGCCACCGACGGCGCGCGACGGCTGCTGGAGCAGGGGCTGATGCAGCGCAGCTACCGGAACCTGGCGGAGCTGACGGCGCTGGGCCGGCCGATGCCGGAGGAGCTGGCCGGGGACTTCGGGGCGTTCGAGGAGGCCGCGGTCGAGGTGGCGCTGGAGCTGGCCGGCGGGTGGACGGTGCCGGGGCTGCCGCGGCTGCTCGTGGAGGAGTTCCCGGAGCTGGCGCCGGAGCCGGGGCAGGCGGAGATCGACGCCTACCTGGCCGGGCTGGAGCCGGCGGAGGACCCCGAAGGATACGAGGAGTACGAGGGATACGAGGAGCACGGGGACCACGAGGGGCCGGAGGGGTACGAGGGGCCCGAGGCGGAGTAGCGGCGGCAGGGCACGGCCGTGGATTCGAGCCACCGAGCGGTCAATTCCGGTACTCCTCAAGGGATTCGGGGCCGGTCAGGAGTGATGGATCGGGTGCGGTGGAATCATCCGCCATGTGAAGCGTGACATATCACACGCGCTCCACTGCTCCTCCTGCCACCGTTTTCGAAGGAGAGAAACCCTGATGAAGCGTTTCGTCGCGGTCCTGGCGGCCGGTACCGCGCTGTCCTCGCTCGGTTTCGCGGGTGCCGCCCAGGCCACCGCGCAGACCACCGGCACGACGGCGGGCACCACGACCACCGCGACCACCACCTGTGCCGACGGCCCCGTCGGTGCACTCCGGAGCCAGGTCTGCGTCACGATCGACGGCACCGGCGTGACGGCCGGCGGCTACACTTCGCCGACCCGTTCCGACTGGACCGCGCAGTCCGCCTCGTACACCCTGACCCTCGGCGTCGTCGGCGGCGCCTCGCTCGGCACCGACACCGGGAGCGGCATCCTCCCGCCCGGCGGGCGCGGCTTCGGCTACCTGGCGGCCACCGCGCCGTGCGGCTCCACCGTCACGGCCACCCTCACGACCACCACCTGGGGCTACGGGGCGACCGCGACCGTCACCGCGCCCGTCACCTGCTGATCCGATCCCCGACAGCGCCCCGCCCCGCCGGATCACGTCCGGCGGGGCGGGGTGCTCAGGGTGTCCGGGGCGGCGTCAGGGGGTGACGCCGCGCTGCTCGAACCAGCTCTCCGGGTCGACGGGGGCGCCGCCACCGGGGCGGACCTCGACGTGCAGGTGCGGGCCGGTGACGTTGCCGGTCGCGCCGACCTTGCCGATCTGCTGGCCGGGGACGACCTTGCCCGAGCCCTTGATGATCGAGGAGAGGTGGCAGTACCAGATCTCGGTGCCGTCGGGCAGGGTCTCGACGATCCGGTAGCCGTAGGCGCCCGCCCAGCCGGCTGAGGTGATGGTGCCCTGGCCGACCGCGTAGACCGGGGTGCCGGTGTCGGCGGCGAAGTCCAGGCCGGTGTGCAGGTGGGCCCAGTAGCGGGCGCTCTGGCCGTAGTGGGCCGAGAGGTTGTAGTCCCGCACCGGCAGCTTGATGGCGGCGAGCTTGGCCTTCTCGGCCTCCTCGGCGGCCCGCCTGGCCTCCTCCTGCTGGGCGACCTGGGCGGCGCGCTTGGCCTCGGCCTCCTGGGCGGCCTGGACGCGGGCGCTCTCCTCGGCCGCGGTGCGCTGGCTGTCGGCCTGCTGCTGGATGCGGGCGGCGAGCGCGAGGCCGGGGTCGGCGGAGAGCGCGACCGGCAGTTCGTCGGGCGTCTCGACGGCGGGAGCGGCGGCCGGGGTGGCGGAGGCGAAGCCGGTGGCGCCCAGGGTGGCGGCGACGGCGGTGACGCCGAGCAGCGGAGCGGTGCCGCGGCCCTGCCGGGGCATCCGGTGCCGGCTGGTCTCGGCGGCCGGCGGAGCGGTCTCGTCGGCGGGGCCGCCGAACGGGCCCTGCCCGGTGAACGGGCCGGGGTGGTCGAGCAGCTGGGTACCGGCCGAGGAACCGGACGGATGTGCCGGGGTGTGCGTCGACGCCACGGAGGCGCGCTCCTTTCCTTCCTTCGCGCCTACCGGGTTAGCTGACGGGTTCGGAGCAGGAAGGTCTCCTACGGCTGGGCCTGGGCCCGGCCGATTCACCCCAAGGAACGTGGTTCCCCGGCTCCCTGGCCTGCCCGAAGGCCGGCCGGTGGGATTAGGCGACGGCGCACGGTGCCGTCTGGGTACGGCGTTGCGACCGCGCTGCGTTATCAAACGTTAATCCGAGAGGCCCCCGATTCCAAGCCATCCGTTGGTGACGACCGATACGGACCGGACACCACGCGGTCCGGTGGGCGATTTGGGACGTTTGATGACAACTGACACTACCGAACGTGTCAGGACGTCAACGAACGGCCCCTCACTTGAGTACGCCTACTCATGTGCGGCCGGGCTCCGCGCGGCCATCCTGACGCCATGAGCGCACCGATGCAGTCCCGCACCACGCCTGCGTACTACATCCAGGCCGTGCTGTCCTTCGCCCTCTCCGGCACCACCCTCGGCGTCGGGATCGCCTTCCTCCCGGTGGAGCCGTGGACCCGGGCGTTCCTCGCCCTCGGCCTGCTCTACACGATCACCTCGACGTTCACCCTCTCCAAGGTGGTCCGGGACCGGCAGGAGACCTCCGAGCTGGTGACCCGGGTCGACCAGGCGCGGCTGGACAAGCTGCTGACCGAGCACGACCCGTTCAAGGTGGAAGGCGTCTGACCGGTCTCCACCGGCGGGGCCGGTCACACGGAGAACGACCGATAGCTTGACGGCTAAGGCTATTAGCCTTAGCTTTATGGCCATCGGCGCCTCGCCGACGATCCCGCCCCAGGAGGCTCCCCATGAACGGCACCCTCGCCCCCGTCACCCACCACCTCGACCTGCCCGGCGGCCGGATCGCCTTCGACGACACCGAGCACGGCGAGGGCGTCCCGGTCGTCCTGCTCCCCGGGATGCTCGACAGCCGGGCCGCCTACCGCCACCTGCGCCCGCTGCTGGCCGCCGCCGGCCGCCGGGTGATCACCATGGACCTGCGCGGCTTCGGCGAGTCCTCGATCCTCTGGGACGACTACTCCCCCGCCTCGATAGCCGGTGACGTCCTCGCCCTGCTGGACCACCTGGGCGTCGACCGGGCCGTGCTGGCGGGCAACTCCTACACCGGAGCCAGCGTCGTCAAGGCGGCCGGGGACGCCCCCGGGCGGGTCGCCGGCGTCGTCCTGATCGACGCCTTCGTCGAGAACGTGCCGCCGGGCGCGCTGCAGCGCCTGGTGGTCGGCGCGATGGGCGCACTGCTGGTGCGCTCGCCCGCGTTCTGGGGCCTCTACCACCGCAAGGCCGCCTACCCGGGCCCCAAGCCGGCCGACCACGAGGAGTACGTGGCCGGGCTGGTCGCCGCGATGCGCACCCCGGGCCGCCGGACCGCCACCCGCGGCTACGTGCGCGGCGACTCGGCGCCGACCGGCTGGACCGCCGCCGTGCGCTGCCCGGCGCTGGTGGTGATGGGCTCGAAGGACCCCGACTTCTCGAAGCCGGAGCTGGTCGCCGACCGGCAGGCCGCCGCGCTGAACGCGCGGAAGGTGATGATCGAGGGCGCGGGCCACTACCCGATGGCCGACCACCCGCGGGCGACCGCCGACGCCCTGCTGCCCTTCCTCGCCGACCTGGCCTGAGCGCCACCGGCCGTCCCGCCCCCCGCTAGGAGAACCGCTGTGCCCCGAGTCGGACTGACCCCCGAGCAGGTCGTCGGCCACGCCATCGCCCTCATCGACGAGCAGGGCCCCGAGGCCCTCACCCTGGCCGCCGTGGCCGCCCGGGCCGGGGTCGCCACCCCCTCGCTGTACAAGCACGTCAGCGGCGGCCTGGCCGAACTGCGCCGGCTGGTGGCCGTCCGGGTGACCGCGGAGCTGGCCGACCGGCTCGCCGAGGCCGCGCTCGGCCGCAGCGGGGACGCCGCGGTCGCCGCCGTCCTGCGGTCGTACCACGCGTACGCCACCGAGCACCCGCACCGCTACGCCGCCCTGCCGCAGGCGCCGCAGCCGGACGCCGACCTGGTCGCGGCGGCGGGCCGGCTGGTCGGGGTGATCGTCGCGGTGCTGCGCGCGTACGGGCTGGAGGGCTCCGAGGCGATCCACGCCGCCCGCACCTTCCGCTCGCTGGCCCACGGCTTCGCCGCGCTGTCGACCGGCGGTGCCTTCCAGCTCGCCGAGGACCTCGGGGAGACCCAGGAGCGCATGATCACCGTGCTGACCGCCGGTCTGCGCGGCTGGCCCCGCCCCTGAGCGGCGCCGGCCGGGGGCCGGGGAACGCCGAAGGGCCCGGAGCGGAATCGCTCCGGGCCCTTCGGGATGGTGTGGGGCTAACAGGACTTGAACCTGTGGCCTCTTCCTTATCAGGGAAGCGCTCTAACCGTCTGAGCTATAGCCCCGTACCGTCCGACCCGCCTGTCCGGCGGCACGTCGTACGGAGAAGGGTACCGGACCCGGAGGGGGTGCCCGTACACCGGCCGCCCCGCTGCCCGAACACGGCTGTCCGCTTCCCGTACACCTGCCGATCGGACGCCACGGAGAGCGCCGTTCACCCCACGCCTCACCCACTTAAGAAATAAGGTATTAAGAATTAACTGCCCCATAAGGAACCGGAGAGGCCGGCCGTCCCGTGGACCCGCGCAGCAGCCCCACCGCGCGCAGTGCCATGCGCTGCGTCCGATTACTGCTCGGCTGCACCAGCGCCGCCGAACTGCTCGGCACCGTGCTCGCCGAGGGCCCCGGCTGGATCACCGGCGAGGGCTCGGCGCTCTACCTGCTGGACCCCGGCGGGATGCTCCGGCTCACCGCCTCCCACGGCCTGCCCGACTGGGCCCACGAGCGCTACAGCGTGGTCGACCCGGCCGGTGAGCTGCCCGCCGCGATGGCGCTGAAGCTGCGCCGCCCCTATCTGCTGAGCCCCGAGCGCACCAGCGTCGACTACCCCAACCGCAACGCCGGCATGGGCACCGGGATGGTCGCCATCGTCGCCCTGCCGATGGTCGTCGACGAGCAGCCGATCGGCGTGCTCGTCCTCGCGCTCGCCCACCGGGGGATCGTCCCGCGACGCGACCTGGACGTGCTGGAGACCCTCGCGGACGCCTGCGCGCACCGGCTGGCCCACCTGCTGGAGCACGCCGGGGCGCCCCGGGCGCCGCGCACCGGCGGCGGCGCGGCGAACGGGGTGCGCCCCGGCCCCGGCCCGGGCGGCGACCCGGCCGCCGGGACGGCCCACCCGCTGCTCTCGCTCGCCGTGCGCGCCGCCGGGCACGGCGCCTTCGAGCGCGACCTGGTCACCGGCGAGACCCACTGGGACGCCCAGGCGCTGCGGCTGGTCGGCCGGCCCGCGCCGGTGGACGGCGGCCCCGCCCCCGCACCCAACCTCGACCTCGTCGTCCACCCCGAGGACCTGCCGGACGTCCAGGCCGCGCTCGCCGAGGCGCTCTCCACCGGCGGCCCGTACCGGATCCGCTACCGGGTGCCGCGCCGGGGCGGCGGGGTGATCCGGATCGAGGAGACCGGCGAGGTCATGCTGGACGTGCACCGCCGGCCGGTCCGGATCTCCGGGCTGATCGCCGACCTCGACCACGGCCGCGCCCCCGACGAACGCCGTGCCGGGCGCCGGGTCCGGTCGGACGGGAACACCGGGAACGCCGGGAACGCCGGGAACGCCGACGGGGCCGCCGGGGGGACGTCCGCCGCCGGGGCCCGCTCGGCGCTGCTGCTGGCGCTCACCCGGGCGCTGTCCCGGGCGATCACCGTCCGGGACGTCACCACGGCCGTGACCGACGTCGCCCGCCCCGCCTTCGGCGCGGCCAGCATCGTGCTGGACCTGGTCGACGAGGGCCGGCTGCTGCCCGTCGCGCACACCGTCTACGGCGGCCCCCGGCGCACCGAGCTGACCCGGCTGGCCGACCTGTCGGAGGGCGTGATGCAGCGCGCGCTGGCCCGCTCGACCCCGCTGTTCAGCGAGCCGGCCCGGCGCGGACGGGGCCGCGGGCGGGCCCCGGAGCGCGGACGGCCGCGGGAGGCGGGCACCGGGGGCGGCGGCCCGCTCGCCCCGGCCGCGTGGGCGGTGCTGCCGCTGGTCGCCTCCGGCCGGCAGGTCGGCTCCTGCCTGATCACCTTCGCCACCGAGCGGATCTTCAGCCGCGAGGACCGCACCCTCTACTCCGCCTTCGCGGGCATCCTCGCGCAGTCCCTGGAACGGGCCCGCCTCTACGACACCCACCACCACCGGGCCACCGAGCTGCAGCGCGCGATGCTGCCGCGCAGCCTGCCCCGGCTGCCCGGGATCGCCACCGCCGCCCGCTACCTGCCGAGCACCGAGGGCATGCAGATCGGCGGCGACTGGTACGACCTGCTGCGGCTGCCGGACGGCCGGATCGGCCTGGTGATCGGCGACGTCCAGGGCCACAACGCCGAGGCCACGGCGGTGATGGGCCAGCTGCGCAGCGGGCTGCGCGCGTACGCCACCGACGGCCACGATCCGGCGGCCACGCTGGCCCGGACCAGCCGGCTGCTCGCCGAGCTGGACACCGAGCTGTTCGCCACCTGCCTGTATCTGACCCTCGACCCGGCCGACGGCACGCTGCGGGCCGCCCGCGCCGGTCACCCGGCCCCGGTCAGGGTCACCGAGGACGCCAAGGCGGTGGAGCTGGAGCTGCCCGGCGGCCCGCCGCTGGGCGTCGCCCCGGACCGGCCGTACCCGCTGGCGGTGGAGCGGCTGGAACCCGGCGAGACGCTGCTCGTCTACACCGACGGACTGGTGGAGGACCGCGAGGAGGACTACGACGAGTCGGTGCAGCGGATGCTCGGCGGTCTTGAGCTGTGGGCGCGCAACGCCGGCCCGGTGCGGGTGGAGCCCGGTCCGGCCCTGGAGAGGTTGGCCGATCTGCTCACCCTGAACGTCATCGAACGGCGTTCGCGTCCGGACGATGTGGCGCTGCTGCTGTTGCACCGGTTGTCCACTGTGCACTAGTGGGACCGGTGGGGCGCCGATCGGAGGTCCACGGACCGTCCGGTCGCGCCCGAAGCAGTGCGGTTTGGCGCGCTCTTGACGGGATATCGACGATATCCGGTCACTTGGCGAGATCCGTTCACACCTTCGTAGGATCATCACCCTAGAATTCGCCGCGTGACGATGACTCAGTGGTGCGCGGCGGCAACAGGCGTGCTGGCCGTCCTCGCCCTCGTGGCCGCCGCCCGCTACCGCGCGGTCGCCGCCACCCAGCGCCGCCGGGTCGGCCGGGAGCAGCGCGAGAACGCCGCCCTGCGGGAGCGGCTCGCCACCGAACTCTCCCGGCGCAGCGCCGAACTGGCCGCCGTCCAGCACGAACAGGAGCTCACCGCCTCCACCCAGCGGGCCTTCCTCAGCGTGGCCCGCCGGATCCTGGTGATGGCGCACGACCAGCAGGCCCTGCTGGACGAGATGGAGCGCACCCACGACGACCCGGCCCTGCTGGAGGGCCTGCTCAAGGCCGACCACGCCGCCGCCCAGCAGGCGCGCCTGGCCCAGACCCTGGCCGTGCTCTGCGGCGCCCGGGCCGGCCGCCACTGGCCGGAGCCGGTCTCGCTGGAGGACGTCGTGCGCGGCGCCCAGTCGCGCATCCTGCCCTTCCAGCGGGTGATGATCCGCAGCCGGATCGAGACCGCGGTGGTCGGCGCGGCCGCCGAGGCGCTGATCCACGCGGTGGCCGAGCTGCTGGACAACGCCACCCGCTACTCCCCGCCCAGCACCCAGGTGTTCGTCACCCTGATGCCCGTGCACAACGGTGCCGTCATCGAGATCGACGACGGCGGCGTCGGCATGCCCGAGCAGGCCGTGGCCAAGGCCTCCGCCGCGCTGGCCGGCGGCTCCACCGTCGAGATCTCCCGGCTCGGCGAGGTGCCGCAGCTCGGCCTGGCGGCGGTCGGCCGGCTCGCCGAGCAGTACGGGTTCCGGGTCACGCTCAGCTCCGCGCCCTCGCCGTACGGCGGGGTGCGGGTCGTGGTGCTGCTGCCGAACGCGCTGCTCACCGAACCGCTGCCGCCGACCGTGCCGGGTTTCGGCGTGGAGGACGCGGTGTTCGGTGGCGGCCCGCGCCGCCCCGGCCCGCCGCCGGCCGGACCGGGCCGGGGCGCCGGCCGCGGAGCCCCGCCGGCGCGGCCCGGCCAGGGCGCGACCGCCCCGTACGACCCGGCGGAGGCCGTCGGCCACCCGCCCGTGCACCCGCCGGCCGCCGACGGTTCGCCGGCGTTCGCCCCGCCCGCCGCGGCCCCGGCGGGCGGCCCGCCGGCCGCCGACGCCCCCGCGTACGGCACCACCCCGCCGCCGCTGCCCCGCCGGAGCCACCGGCGCGGCCGAGCCGCCACCCGGCACGCGGCCAACGCCGCCACGCCGCCGGCTCCGCCGTACCGCTCGGCGCAGCAGGCGCAGGCGTTCATGTCGATGTTCCAGGCCGGTACCGCCAGCGGCCGCTCGGCCGCCCGGGCCAACTCCCAGGCCCAGACGGCGTACCGGCCCCAGGCCGAAGCCCCCTCGCAGGACCGGGCCCGCCCCCGCGGCCCGTTCGGCCAGGAGCAGGGCCCGGTCCATCCCTCGGGCCTCTCCCCGGCCCCGGCCCCGCACGACCCTTCCCTTCCCCCTTCCCCCCAGCTTCCCCAGCGTTCCGGAGAGTTCCATGACCACCAACCCTGACCTCGGCTGGCTGCTCGCCGACATCATCAACGTCCCCGAGGTCCAGCACGCCGTCGTGGTGTCCAACGACGGCCTGGAGATCGGGCGCAGCGAGGGCATCGTCCGCGAGGACGCCGAGCGCCTCGCCGCCGCCTGCTCCGGCCTGCAGTCGCTGGCCCGCGGCGTCGCCCAGGGCTTCGGCGGTCACCACAGCTCCACCCGGCAGATCATCATCGAGTACGGCGGCGGCTACCTCTTCATCGTCGCCGCCGGCGCCGGCGCCCACCTGGCCGTGGTGACCGGCGAGGCCGTCGACGCCGGCCTGGTCGCCTACCAGATGCAGGTCCTCGTGGAGCGGATCGGCACCCATCTCACCAGCCCGCCGCGCGCCGACCTCGCGGCGGGGGGCCACCGGTGAGCGGCGGCCCGGTCCGCCCCTACGTCATCACCGGCGGCCGCAGCCGCTCCACCCGCCCCGAGCTCGCGATCGAGAGCCTGGTCAGCGCGTTACCGGAGCGGCCCGAACTGCCCGAGGACGCCCTGCTCAACCGCGAGCACCAGCGGATCGTCGACCTCTGCCGCAGCCTGCTGTCGATCGCCGAGGTGGCGGCCCACCTGGGGCTGCCGCTCGGCGTCGTCAAGGTGCTGGTCGGCGACCTCTGGGACCTCGGCGCCGTCCAGGTGCTCCCGCCCGTCCCGCAGGCCGAGCGCCTGCCCACCACTCTCCTGGAAGAGGTGCTCGTTGGCCTCCGCCAACTCCGCTGACGCGCTCGCCGGGCCGCCCGCCGCCGAGCCCTTCGGCCCGCCCGCCGAGCCCCAGTACCTGCCGCCGTCCGTCCAGGGCGCGGTGAAGATCCTGGTCACCGGCCCCTTCGGGGTCGGCAAGACCACGCTGGTCGGCTCGCTCAGCGAGATCACCCCGCTGCGCACCGAGGAGACCATGACGGCCGCCAGCGCCGGGGTGGACGACCTGACCGGGCGCGGCGACAAGACCACCACCACGGTGGCGCTGGACTTCGGGCGGATCACGCTCAACCGGCGGCTCGCGCTGTACCTGTTCGGCACGCCCGGCCAGCAGCGGTTCTGGCCGCTCTGGGACGACCTGTCGCGCGGCGCGCTCGGCGCGATCGCGATGGTCGACCTGCGCCGTCCGGACGAGAGCTTCGACGTGCTCGGGCGGCTGGAGGAGCAGCAGATCCCGTTCGCGGTCGCGGTCAACACCTTCCCCGACGCGCCCAGTTACCCGGAGGAGGAGCTGCGCGCCGCGCTGGACCTGCTGCCCGGGGCGCCGATCCTGCACTGCGACGCACGGGACCGGCGGGCGGCGTACGACCTGCTGATCGACTTCGTCGACCACCTGCACCGCACCGCCGTACTGGAGCTGCACGGATGACCGTTCCCGAGCCCGCCGGCACGGCCGCCGTCCCGCCGCCGGGGTGCCCGGCCCACGCGGGCGGCCCCGTCCACGCGGGCGGCCCCGGCGGCGCGGCGACCCACCACGGGACGCTGCCCGGCGGGCTGCCCGTCGGGGTGCCGCTCACCCCGCTGTACGGCGCCGCCGTCGCCGACGACCCGCACGGCCTGTACGCCCGGCTGCGCGCCCAGTACGGCCCGGTGGCGCCGATCGAGCTGGAGCCCGGGGTGGAGGCCTGGCTCGTCCTCGGCTACCCCGAGCTGCTCGAACTCACCCGCAACGAGGCACTGTTCTCCAAGGACTCGCGCCGCTGGCGGGTGCCCGCCGAGGGCCGGCTGTCCCCCGACTCGCGGCTCCAGCCGATGACCGCCTGGCGGCCCACCCTGCTCAACCTGGACGGCGCCGAGCACCAGCGGCTGCGCGCCGCCGTCGCCGACACGCTCGCCCAGATCGACCACCGGCAGCTGCGCGGGACCACCGAGGCCTCCGCCAACGCGCTGATCGACAGCTGGGGTCCGGACGGCACCGCCGACCTGGTCACCCAGTACGCGCGCCGGCTGCCGCTGCTGGTCTTCACCCAGCTGCTCGGCCTGCCCGCCGACGCCGGTCCGCACCTCATCCGGCTGATCAGCCACATCGCCGACAGCGGCGCCGAATCGGTGCGCGCCAACCAGGAGTTCCAGGCGATCGTGGTCGACCTGGTGCGGCGCCGCCGGGCCACGCCCAGCGCCGACCTGACCTCCTGGCTGCTGGCCCACCCGGCCGCGCTGACCGACGAGGAGGCCGTGCACCACCTGGTGGTGATGATGGTCGCCGGCAACGAGACCACCATCTGCTGGACCGGCAACACGCTGCGGCTGCTGCTCACCGACCGCCGGTTCCGGGCCACCCTCACCGGCGGGCGGCTGACCGTCGCCGACGCGCTGGAGGAGGTGCTCTGGCGCGATCCGCCGACGCAGAACTTCCCCGGCCGCTGGGCCACCGCCGACACCGTGCTCGGCGGCCAGTACATCAGCCGGGGCGACATGCTCGTGCTCGGCCTGGCCGCTGCCAACGCCGACCCGGCCGCCCAGGCTCCCGGGGCGGCCGGGCACGCCGCGCTCGGCAGCAACCGGGCGCACCTGGCCTGGGGCGCGGGCAAGCACGTCTGCCCGGCCCAGCACCCGGCCCGGATCATCGTCGAGACCGCCGTCGAGACCCTGCTGCACCGCCTGCCGGACCTCCAACTGGCCGTACCGGCCCATGAGCTGGCCTGGCGGCCGTCGCCCTGGTCGCGCGCCCTGGTCAGCCTTCCGGTGCTCTACAGCGCCTTCACCCCGCCCCGCCCGCCAGCCCCCGAGAGGCCCTCCGCATGGACACCGCCGCAGCTGCCGTACCCGCCCCCGGAAGACCTGGACCCGAGCGATCCGGTCCCGGTGGGCCCGGCCTCGGTGGAGGAGACGGCGGCCGGTTCGGGCCCGTCCGGCTCGACGCCCTCGGACGCGACCAGCACGGGGAGAACGCCCGCCTCCGGGAAGCCGGTCCGGCGGTCCTGGTGGAGCTCCCTGGCGGGGTGGTGGTCTGGGCAGTGACCCACCACGACACCCTGCAGGAGCTGCTCGCCGACCCCCGGGTCGGCAAGGACCCGCGGCTGTGGACGACGTTCCGGGAGGGGCGGCTGCCCGAGGGCTGGCCGCTGCTCACCTTCGTCACCGTCCCCGGCATGATCACCGCCGACGGCGAGGACCACCGCCGGCTGCGCGGCCTGGTCACCCAGGCGTTCACCCCGCGCCGGGTCGCCGCGCTGCAGCCCGCCGTCGAGGCCCGGGCCACCGCGCTGCTCGACCGGATCGCCGATCTGGTGGGCGGGTCTGCCGACGGGTCGGGGGCCGGGACGGAGGGTGGCTTCGATCTGCGCGAGCACTTCGCCTACCCGCTGCCGATGCACGTGATAGGCGAGCTGCTCGGCCTGCCGCCCAAGCAGCAGGACGAGCTGCACGAGCTCTCCGACACCCTGGTCTCCAGCTCCGCCACCCCCGAGGCCGCCGTCGCCGCGCAGCGCTCGCTGTTCGCGCTGCTCGCCTCGGTGGTCGCCGCCAAGCGGGCCGAGCCCGGCGACGACCTCACCACCGCCCTGATCGCCGCCCGCGAGGACGACGACCGGCTCAGCGAGAGCGAGCTGGTCGGCACCCTGCTGCTGATGCTGGTGGCCGGCCACGAGACCACGCTCAACCTGATCACGAACGCCGTCCGCGCCCTGCTCGCCCACCCCGAGCAGCTGCGGCTGGTGCTGGACGGCACGGTGCCGTGGTCGGCGGCCGTCGAGGAGACGCTGCGCTACGACTCGCCGGTCGGCCAGTTCCCGCTCCGCTACGCGACCGAGGACATCCCGGTCGGCGACACGGTGATCCGGCGGGGCGAGGCGCTGCTCGCCTCCTACGCGGCCGCCGGGCGCGACGACGCCCACTTCCCGGACGCGGACCGCTTCGACCTCACCCGGCAGCCGAACCGGCACCTGTCCTTCGGGCACGGCCCGCACTTCTGCCTCGGCTCCGGGCTCGCCCGGCTGGAGGCCGAGACGGCGCTGCGGCTGCTGTTCGAGCGCTTCCCCGCGCTGGCGCTCGCGGACGGGCCGGAGCCGGAGCCGATCGGCTCGTTCGTCAGCAACAGCGTGCGGACGCTGCGGGTGACCGTCTGAGCCCCGTCGCAGCCGAGTGACCGAGGGCGGCCCGGGTCGTTGGGGGGTTCATGAAGAAACTCGCCACCCTGGCCGCCCTCACCCTGGCCGGTCTCGCCGCCGCCGCGCCCGCCGCTTCCGCCGCCACCTCCACCGCGTCCTCCCCCGACGCGCTCGGCGGCCTGTCCAACGGGCTCACCCTGTCCCCCGCCGACCTCGTCATCCACAAGGCGAAGGACCTGCCGCTGGTCGGCAAGGCCGCCACCGAGATCGAGGCCATCGGCACCGGTCAGATGACCCACCCGGGCCTCAGCGGCCAGATCGGGCAGGGCTTGTGACCGGCGTGCGGCGGCCCGCGGCGCTCGTGCTGGGCGCGCTGGCGCTGGCCGTCGCGCCGGCGCCCGCGTTCGCCTCCGCGCCCGCGGACACGCCCGCGCCCGCACCGGACTTCACCGCCGCCGCGACCTGCCTCCAGGAGGTGGCGGTCGTCCCGGCACTCGGCAGCCACGCCGCCGGACCCACCCACTGCGCCGACGGCACCGCGCTCGACCACGTCGCGGGCACGGTGGGCTCGCTCACCCGGTGACGTAGAGCCGCTGCAGCTCCCCGTAGTCCAGCCCGCCGTCGAGCCCGGTGTACGTCCCGCCCGTGTACACCTCCTCGGCGGCGCGGCGCACCGCCGCGTACGCCGCCTTCGCCAGGCCCGGCCCCAGACTGACCCGGGCCACGCCCAGCGCCGCCAGCTCCGGCACCGACGGCGAGCCCGGGCCCGCCAGCACGTTCAGCGGCGCCGGCACGGCCTCGACCAGCGCGGCGATCACCGCCGGGTCGGCCACCCCCGGCACGAACACACCGTCCGCGCCCGCCTCGACGTAGGCCCGCAGCCGGGCCACCGCCTCGTCCGGACGCCCCTCCGGCGCGCCGAGCCGCCGCAGGAAGACATCGGTGCGGCCGTTGACGAACAGCGGCACGCCGGCCGCGTCCGCCGCCGCCCGGGCCGCCGCGATCCGCTCGGCCGCCTCGGCCGCGGGCCGGTCGCCGTCCTCCAGGTTGACGCCCACCGCGCCGGTGGCCAGCAGTTCGGCGACCGTCCCGCCGACGCCGGCCGCGGTGTCGGCGAACCCGCTCTCCAGGTCCGCGGTGACCGGCAGCGACCCGGCCGCGCGGACCACCAGCGCGGTCTGCGCCAGCACCGCGTCCCGGTCGGCGGCGTCGCCGTCGGCGCAGCCGAGCGCCCAGCTGACGCTCGCGCTGGCGGTGGCGAGGGCCGGCGCCCCGGCGGCCGCGACCAGGTGGGCGCCCAGCGCGTCCCACACGTTCGCGAGCACCAGCGGTGCTCCGGGGCGGTGGAGTTCGTGCAGGCGGCGGGCCTTGTCGCGCTGTTCGGCGCTCATCGCGGCGGCCCCTACTTCGCGGCCGGGCTGAGCCTGGAGGTCACGCCGATCCGGTTCCAGGCGTTGATGGTGGTGATCATCGCGATCAGCTGGGCCAGCTCGCCCTGCTCGAAGTGGGCGGCGGCCTCGGCGTAGACGGCGTCCGGCACGTGCCCCTGGGTGAGCAGGGTGACCGACTCGGTCAGCGCGAGGGCCGCGCGCTCCTTGGCGGTGAACCAGGAGGTCTCGCGCCACGCGGGGAGGGAGAGCAGCCGGTGCTGCTGCTCGCCGTTCTTGAGCGCGTCGGTGGAGTGCATGTCGATGCAGTACGCGCAGCCGTTGATCATCGACGCGTGCACCTTGACCAGCTCGGCGAGCACCGGGTCCAGGCCGATCCGGGCGGCGCGCTCCACGGCGATCATCGCCTTGTAGTACTCGGGCGCCAGATCGGGAAGGGAAATCCGCTGCGCCGGGGCCGACACGGTGGTTTCGGTGCTGTCGTTCGTCGTCGTCATGACCACCAGCCTAGGAACCCGGCGGCCCACTGTCCCGGTACGTTCGGCCACCGGAATCATGGGCCACTTCAGGCCCGACGTCCGGGGTGCGGGCGGCGAGTCCGGCACGACCGGACGGAAGAGCGCGCACCACTCCCGGTCGGCGAACGGGCGTGCGAGGATCGCGGGGAGGGTGGTGCGGACGAGGTCAGGGGGACGGGACGTGTGCACGGCGTTCGTGAGCATCGAGCCGGCGGCGGCGGTGCCGGTGCTGCTGCTGTCGGTGCGGGACGAGTACGCCGGGCGGCAGTGGGCGCCGCCCGGGCGGCACTGGCCCGCGCAGCCGTCGGCCGTCGGCGGGCTGGACCTGGTCGCGGGCGGGACCTGGCTCGCGGTGCGGCCGGGCGGTTCGGAGCCCGTCGCCGCATGCCTGCTGAACGGTTTCGGCACCCTGGCACCGGCGCGGGCGCGGCTGTCGCGCGGTGAACTGCCGCTGCTCGCCGTCCGGGGCGGCCGGGTCGGCGACCTGGACCTCGACCGCTACGACCCGTTCCACCTGGTGGTCGTCCGGCCCACCGGCGCCCGGGTGCTGAGCTGGGGCGGGAGCGGCGGCCGGCTCGCCGAGGTGGAGCTGCCGACCGGCCTGAGCGTCGTCCTCAACGACGGGCCGGAGGGGCTGGCCGAGAACCGCACCGCCTCCGAGCGGATCCGCACCCTGATGGCCGCCCGCGCCGCCCACTTCCGGGCCCGCTTCGCCGCCGAACCCCGGCCGCAGCCGCACCCCGGCGCCGCGAGCGCCGAGCAGGCGTGGGGCCGCTGGCTGCCGATCGCCACCGGCGACGGGCTCGCGCTCGACGACCCCGCCGCGCTGGTCCAGCGGCGCGAGTTCGGGGACGGCCGGATCTGGGGCTCGTCCTCGGTCTCGCTGCTGGCCCTCGGCGCCGGGACCGTCCGCTACGACTTCGCCGCCCTCCCCGTGGAGCCGGACGGCGCCGGCGAGGGCTGGCGGCGGGTGGAGCTGTAGGCCCGGGTCGGGGTGGACCGGCTCAGTCGTGGAGCGTGACGCCGGGCAGGGGGCCGCCGACGGCGTCGAACAGCGGGGTCCCGCACTCGCAGTGTTCGCCGGCCGGGGTCTCGCCCGGCGGCAGTTGCCAGACCAGCATCTGCGCGCAGTCCGGGCAGTTCAGGCTGATCAGGGTCTCCTCGGGCGCCGAGCCCCAGGCCCTCACCGGGAGGTCCTCGTGCGTCAGCCCGGTCAGCTCGCCCTCACCCGTCGCCGCGACCAGGAGCTCGTAGGTGTCGGTGCCGCTCTCCCGCACCGCGAGCGTGCAGCCGAGCTCCGCCAGCACCGCGGACAGATGATCGAGCTGGCGGACCGGGAAGTCACCACGGCTCGGCGTCGGATCGGCCTCGGCCGCGCGGTAGAGGCCGCCGGTGTCGACGCCCACCGGATCCACCCCGAAGGCCCGTACCCGGCCGGCCACGAACGCCGCCAGCTCGCCCGGGGTCTCCTCCCCGGACCAGTCCATGCCGAACATCACGCCGTCGACCCGGACCCCTCGGGCGCGCTCGTCAGGGGTCAGGACCAGTTCTTCCAGCTCCGTCATGATGATCACGCTATCCCCGCCGTGGCGGCGCAGGAAGCCGGCGGGCCCAAAACCCTTTGCCGGGAGCACCGTTCGTCGTCACCCTGGGGGGATGCTGGGATTCGTCAGAACGGACAACGAAGCCCTCGTCTCGTGCTTGGGCGATGCACAACGCACTGTGGCGGCGTACCGGGAACTGCTGCGCCGCGGCGACCACGCGCTCGACGCGATCCGCGGCGGGCTCTCCCACGAGGACGCCGCGGTCCGCGAAGGGTGCTGCCGGCTCCTCGACCACCTGGTCGACGTCGACTCCATGGACCAGCTGATCACCATGGCCGACGATCCCGACGCCCGCGTCCGGATCGCCGCGTTCCATGCGCTGGCCTGTGACCGCTGCAAGGGCGACACCTGTGCGCCGGGCGCGGACCGGGTTCTCGCGCCCGGGATCCGGCATCTGGCCGCCGATCCCGATCCGCACGTCCGGGCCAGGGCCGTCGAGCTCGTCGGCAAGTTCGTTCACACCAGCGCGGACGCCCTGGCGGCCCTGCGCTCGGCGCAGGCCCACGACCCCAGCCCGACCGTCCGGAAGGTGGCCGGCTGGTACGTCCCCGGCGGGAGCGTCCACCGGCGCACCCGCCCGAGGGCGTAGCGCCCCGCCGGCCACGGTGGCGCGGGGGCCCCGGACTGCCCGGGGCCCCCGACGTCCGTCCTACTTCCGCCAGAACAGGTGGTGCGTCACCCCGCTCGGGCTGGACACGACGTCCAGGTGGAAGCGGTCGCGCAGCTCGTCCGGGGACTCCCAGAGCTTCAGCCCGGTCCCGAGCTCCACCGGCGAGACCGCCACGTGCAGGGTGTCGACCAGGTCGGCGTCCAGGAACTGCCGGATCGTGGTCACCCCGCCGCCCAGGCGGACGTCCTTGCCCCGGGCCGCCTCCTTCGCCCGGTCCAGGATCGTGGCCGGGTCGCCCTCGACGAAGTGGAACGTGGTGTCGGAGAGGGTGATCGAGGGCCGCGGGTGGTGGGTCATGACGAACACCGGGGTGCGGAACGGCGGCTCGTCCCCCCACCAGCCCTGCCACTCCAGGTTCTCCCAGGGGCCGCGCTGGGGGCCGAACTTGTTGCGGCCCATGATCTCGGCACCGATGTTGCGGGGGTAGTCGCGGGTCAGGTAGTCGTCCAGCCCCCGGCTGCCGCCCGGGTCGGTGCGCATCGGCCAGCTCGCCGTGGCACCGGCCCAGGAGAACAGCCTCTCCGGCCGGACGTGGCCGAACGGCCGCTCCAGGGTCTGGTCCTCGCCGGCGCCGATGCCGTCGGCCGAGACGTTGAAGTTCTGGACCCGCAGTAGTTGACTCATGTGTTCCTCCGATCTGCGCCGGCCTCCAGCCGGCGGGCGTTTTCGGTCAGGTGGCGGCGTTCCGGGGCGCTGGGGGCACGGCGGGCGGCTTCGCGGTAGACGTCCGCCGCCGTCGGGTCGCCGAGGAGTTCCAGGAGGTGGGCCCGGGTGGCGAACAGGCGGTGGTGACGGGCGAACCGCTTGTCCGCCTCCAGCGGGGCGAGGGCGGCCAGCCCGGCCTCCGGTCCCCCGACCATCGCCAGCGCCACCACCCGGTTGAGGGCGGTGAAGGGGTTCTCGCCGAACCGGGCCAGCAGCAGGTCGTAGAGCACCAGGATCTGCGGCCAGTCCGTCGACCCGGCGTCCGGCGCCTCGTCGTGGACGGCCGCGATCGCCGCCTGGAGCTGGTACGGACCCACCTGGCCGCGCGGGAGGGTACGGCTGATCAGCGCCACCCCCTCCTCGATCAGCGCGGGGTTCCACCGCGAGCGGTCCTGCTCCGCCAGTGTCACCAGCTCCCCGCCCGGCCCCGTGCGCGCCGGACGGCGGGCGTCCGTGAGCAGCATCAGGGCGAGCAGGCCCGCCGTCTCGGCGTCGTCCGGGACCAGCCGGAGCAGCAGCCGGGTCAGGCGGATCGCCTCGGCGGAGAGTTCCGGCGCGGTGAGGTCGTCGCCGTTGCTCGCCGTGTAGCCCTCGTTGAAGATCAGGTAGAGCACCTGGCGGACCTCGGCGAGCCGTTCCACGAGCTGCCCGGCGGGCAGCCCGGCGGTCCGGACGGTCTGCTTCGCCCGGCTGATCCGCTGCGCCATCGTCGCCTCCGGCACCAGGAACGCCGCCGCGATCTGCGCCGTGCCGAGGCCGCCGACGACCCGCAGGGTGAGCGCGATCCGGCTGGGTGCGGACAGGTCCGGGTGGCAGCAGAGGAAGAGCAGGTGCAGCGAGTCGTCCCGGTCGGCGGCGGGCGCCGCGTCCGGCGGGGGGCCGAGCAGCGCGGACTGCGGCGTGGCGAGGGCCAGCGCGTCCTCGCGGCGGCGACGGGCCGCCTCGCTGCGCACGGCGTCGGTCAGCCGCCGTCCGGCGACCGTCACCAGCCAGCCCCGCGGGTTCTCCGGCATCCCCTCGGCCGGCCACTGGGTGGCGGCCGCCAGCAGCGCCTCCTGGACGGCGTCCTCGCAGGCGTCGAAACGTCCCCGCCCGTGGCGGCGCACCAACGCCCCGAGGGCCTGTGGCGCGAGATCGCGCAACAGGCCCTCCAGGTCCCCCGGGCCGGGCGGTCGGCCGCCGTTCACACGTCCGCCGAGGGGGCCGGGGACTCGTGCAGGATCGGCCACAGCTCGACCGGCTCGACGTCCGCGAACGGCATGTCGGCGGCGATCTGCTGGGCGCGCTCCAGGCTCTCGCAGTCCAGCAGGTAGAAGCTGGCGATGTACTCCTTGGTCTCCAGGTACGGCCCGTCGGTGACCGCCGGCAGACCGTCCGCGCGCCGCACCAGCTGGGCGGCGGCGGCGTCCGCCAGGCCGTAGGCGCCGAACAGCTCGCCGGTCTCCCGGTACTTGGTGTTGAACGCCTCCTGCTTGGCGATCGCGGCCGGCCACTCCTCGGCCGGGAACGCGTCCCACTTCGCCTGGTTGCCGTAGATCATGGCGACGTACTTCATCTCGGGTGTCCTCCCGTCCCGCGTGCCCCTCGCGGCGCGCTCTCACCCCTCGGTCGGAGCGGGCCGCCGGGCCTCGACATCCATCGGCAAGATTTCCCGACATCTTTTCCCACCTCGGCGCCGGGCGCTCCGGAGGCGGGCCGCGGGCGCGTCCGGGCTTCCGTGCGGGGCCGGAAATTTGGCATGGTCGGCGGACGACGTGCGAATCGTGCGAACGGGCGGGGGAGCCATGCCACAGACGACCGTGCCACCACCGACCGTGCCACCACCGACCGTCCGCCGGATCGCGGGCTTCGCCGCACCCGTCGCGCTGAGCGAGGCGATCGCGCTCGGCGCGCAGTTCGCGGTGGCGGCGATGCTGGGGGCGGCCGGCGGGCACGCGCTCTACCTGCGGTCGCTCTACACGCCCGTCGCCTTCCTGCTGGTGGCGCTGAACGTCGGCCTCTCGACCGCGCTCCAGGTGGTGGCCGCGCGCGCCGCCGGGAGCGGGCGGCGTGCCGAACTGCCCGGCCACCTCGCCGCCACGGCCCGGCTCGGCGCGGGCTGCTACCTGGTGTGCGGCGCCGTCGTGGCGGCGGGCGCCGGGCCGCTGGGGGCGCTGCTCGACGTACCCGCCGCCGACCGGACGCCGTTCCTCGCCCTGCTGGCCGCGATGGTGGCGGTGAACGCCGTCGGCGCGCTGGGCGAGCTGTGCGCGGCCGTGCTGCGGGGCTCCGGCGCGACCGGACGGGGGATGCTGCTGACGCTCACCTCGGCGGGTCTGCTGCTGGCCGGGGTCGGCGGGCTGGGGCTCGGGGCGGGCTGGGGGCTGACCGCGCTGCCGGTCTCCGCCCTGGTGGCCGGGGTGGTGGAGCTGCTGCTCGGCGCGGTGCTGCTGCGGCGGGCGGGACTGCTGCGGGCCGGACTGCTGCGGGCGGCATGGCCGCGCCGGGCCGACGGGGGCCGGGGCGATGGGAGCCGGGGCGAGGTGCGGGCGGCGGCGCTGTCCGTCGGGGTTCCGGTCGCTGCCTCGTTCCTGCTGCTCTGCGCCGTCAACCTGGCCCTGCTGCGCGTGGTCTCGCCGTTCGGCCCGGGCGCGGTGGCCGGGTTCACCCTCGGCTCGACGCTGCAGAGCGCGGTGATCGTCCCGGCCGTGGGGTTCGGCTCCGCGATCGCGATCCTGGTCAACCGGGCGGCCGCGGCCGGTGACCGGACCGCCGCCCGGCGGGCCGTGCGGTCCGGCGGCCTGCTGACCGCGGGCTGCTACCTCGCCGTGACGGCGGCGCTGTGGACGGCGGGCGCGCCGCTGGCCGCCCGGCTCTCCGACGACCCGGCCACCGCCGGGCAGGCCGTGCGCTTCCTCCAGCTGGCCGGGCCGTCGTTCGGCTGCACGGCGCTGGCGCTGACCGCGCTGACCCTGCTGGAGCAGACCGGACACGGCGTCGTCGCGTTCGCGCTGAACCTCGTGTACTTCGGCGCCGTGATCGCCGTGGGCGGGCGGCTGAGCGCGGCCCGGCACTCCACCGACCCGCTGTACCTGACCATGACGGCCGGGGCCTGCCTGGGCGTCACGGTCTGCTGGACGGTGCTGTGGTGGGGGGGGCACCCCGCCCCCGCGCCCCCGGGGGGGGGACCCCCCCCGGGGGGGGCCGGGGGGGGCGGGCGCCCCCCCGCCCCGGGGCCCCCCGCCCGCCCCGGGGGGGGTCTGTTTGAGGGAGACGCACC
>NZ_JBHVGL010000036.1:0-42648 GCF_042800875.1 Kitasatospora sp. NPDC057595
CCGTTCCTATCATTTCGATAAGAACGGCCTCCGACCTGCAGAAATGCCGGTCGGGACGACAGGATTTGAACCTGCGACCCCTTGACCCCCAGCAGGAAGGGTTTCCCTATTCCTGCCTGAAATGCACTCACACACACGTCGTGCGTGTGCAGATTAGCACGTTTCGCGCTCCTCGTGCGGCAGCGCGCATGACGTGTGGTCCCCAGCTGGTCCCCAGGCCAGGGGCTTGACGGAGGGTCCGGGTGGCGTTCATATCTCCAGGGTAGCGCCACTCCAGCCGTGGATCCAGAGATTCCCGCGGATCGCCCAGGACGTCACCGGACAGAGGCCCGGCATCGCGGAGTTAAATCAATCCGACCCGAGCCGAAAGTCAGCCAGAATGGCCGCATCAAACCCAGACCCCATCTATCTCAACGAAATTCTCGGGGCTCGCTGTGGCGTATTCCGAGGGCCGGTCCGAGGCTCGGCGCCACCGCACCGCACGTGCTCCGGGTTGTACGAGCCCAACAGCCCACGGCCAACCGGCAGACCGCCTTCTCCTGGTCCCGCCGCCGCTCTTCGAAGCGGCGCCCCCGTGCGGGCCGACGCTGCGCGATCAAGCTGCCTTACCCACCGAACGCGCTCCGCGATCACCCTCGCGGCGTGTCGCCAGCGCGTGTCCCGGCCAGTCGATCTCGCTGTGCTCCACGCCCCGCCCCGCACGCTCTGCCGACTCACCCACCACTCCCGCAACTCTGGACACGCCATCACCACTTGGTTCGAGGAGGAGCCCATGGCGCAGTGTCCCAAGCGTGGTCGGGTGTATCGGCGGTGCGGGTGCAAGGACGGCAACACCGGGAAGCAGTTGGGTTCGTGGTGTCCGCGGCTGGCCGCCGATACGGCGCACGGCAGGTGGACGTACGCGGTGGACCTGGCGAGGGAGGACGGCAAGCGTCGGACTCGGCGACGGGGCGGGTTCGCCAGCCGGGCGGAGGCGGCCCGGGAGATGGCGCGGGTGCTGGATGCCGAGTACCGGGGCGTGTACGAGGATCGCACGCTGCGCGTCGGCCTGTTCCTGTACGAGTGGCTGGAGTCGAAGCGGCCAGCGCTGGCGCCGAACACCTGGGCAGGCTACCGGGCGTGCATCGAGCGCGACCTGGTCCCGGCGTTCGGCGGCATGCTGCTCCTCGACCTGCGGCCCAAGCACATCGACGCCTGGGTAAGCACGCAGATCGCCGCCGGCCGCGGGCGCACCACCGTTCACCACGCGGTGGCCATGCTGCGCAACGCCCTGAACCACGCGGTGCGGACGTGGCGGCTGCGCTACAACCCGGCCAAGCACTCCGTCCCGCCCAAGCCCCGTGCTGCGGTGCGTACTTGCTGGACTCCCGACCAGGCGGCGGCGTTCCTCCGCCACAACGCGGAGCACTACGCGGACCGGCTCACCGACCTGTTCGAGGTCATGCTCGGCACCGGCATGCGCCGCGGCGAGATTCTCGCCCTGCACTGGTCCGACGTCCACTTCATGGACCGCAAGCTCTACGTCCGCTGGACCCTAACCGCCGTGAACAACGGGAAGATCCACCTCGGCGAACCCAAGACCGAAGCCAGCCGCGCCTGGATCAGCCTCTCTCCCCGAGTGATGGCCGCCCTCCACCGCCAGGCAGCCCTCCAGATGGCCACCCATCTCAACAGCCGATTGGAAGGCCTGGTCTTCACCCGCCCAGACGGAGAGCCCCTGCGCCCCCAGTGGGTCCTCGAGCAACTCCGCAAACGCACCGCCGAACTCGACCTGCCTCGTATCGGCCTGCACGACCTGCGCCACACCGCGGCCAGCATCATGATCGCCGCCGGCATCCCCCTCGCCGTCGTCTCCAAGACCCTGCGCCACTCCAACCTCGCCATCACCGTCGACCTCTACGGCCACCTACTCAAGGACTCCGCCGACGAAGCCGTCGTAGCCCTGGCCGCCGCGCTTGACCGCGCTGATGCCGGACGCGAGCGGATCCCTCGGAGCTTGTGCCGGGCTGCGTAGGCCGCCTGAGCTTCAAACCAGTTGGCAGTGCGGCTGGTTGTACCAGGCGAACGCCGGAGCATGCAGGCCGATCCTGGGCGCGCCGCAGCCGACGCCGTTCACACAGTCCAGCTGATCCCCGAACAGCGAGGCATCTCCGCCGGCCAGAACGCGGAGGAGATCTGTCGGGCGGAGCAGGCCGCGCGCAGTGCCCTGGAAGGCAGGGTTCGTACCATCCTGGAGAAGCTGCTGGAGATCTGCCGGTACGTGACCACCAGGGAGGACCCCCGCAGCGGATGGCTACGTGTCGTCGCCACGGAGCACGGCCACAATCAAGGGACGAGAACCAACTCTGTCGGTGCCAAGACCCTTCGCCAAGCGCTGTCCGATCTCGATCTCGCCTTCACTTCCCTGGAAGACGACTTCAACGAGCAGGTCCAGATCGAGATCAAGGGAGTCGGCTTCTCCGAGCTCCGCAAGGACATCAATATCCGGATTCACACAGCCGAGAAGATCGTCAAAGTAATCCGCACCAGGCTCACGAAGATGCGCACCGGCGTCGCCCGGATCGGCGTGAAGCTGGACTGGAAGCCCAAGAACGAGTGGGCCGGGTTCGTCACGGACCTCGGGCAGGACGGCTTCTGACCGACCTACCCGAGGTGGCCGTATTCAGGCTTCGTGACGCGGGCCCTTCCCCGGCGGCGGGTCGAGTACGGTTCGGTACTCGTCGCCGGTCTCGCGGGCCTCCTCCATACGGTCGTAGATGTCGAGGATGAGGTCCTTGGTGCGGTAGGCGCCGCCGTGGGCGGCCTCGTCCCGCTTCTTGACAGTGGGGAATGCATCCATCACATACTCCACGTCCGCTCGGCTGATTCCGTAAGCGTGGAACATGGCCGCATCCAGCTCCCCGCGGAGCAGTTCGCGGCGCGCCTCGTCCCACCGGTAAGGAGCTCCTTCGTCCCCGTAGTCCTTGCCGAAGGCGGCCATGTCATGCGAGGTATAGGAGAGTTCCAGTACACGCGGAGTTAGCCAGTCCGCCAACCGCTCTTCCCCCGAGGCGCTGAACGGCAGCACCGCGTCCAGTGGCGGCACCGGGAACTGCATGACGTAACCGTAGGTCATCGAGGTACCGGCGACCTTCTGCCGGACGACGTAGTCGAAGGCGAACGACGCCACCACCCCGCTGAGCGCGGCGGCATCGGTTTCCACGAACATGAGCGGGAACTTGTGGCCGACGCCGAAGGCCGGGAGAGGCGTCCCGATCATGGTGCGGGTGTCCGTGGAACGGGCTACGTCCCGCCACCCCATCAGCCACCCCTTCCACCACTTGCGCTCAGCCAGCCGCGTCTCCACCCCCGCCCACATGATTCGGTTGCCCTTCTTGTCCCGCTTCCCCGAGTCCAGGTCGAACTCCGGCACCCAGTATCGAGGCATCGGAGCGAAGTCCGGATCGTCGTGTTGTTCCGGCGTCACGCGCGGGAGCGTGCCGACGTTGGCCTGGGCCTGGGTCTGGCCCTCGTACGTACCGAGGCGGTGGTCAAAGTGGTGGAGCATCTTCGCCTCGTACAGGGGCAGATAGCGGCGCGTCTTCCCCTCTTCGCCGATGCGCGTGAAGACGTTGCCGGTCAACTGCCAGCCCTCGTCAGCCAGTTCCTGCTTGCCCTTGAACAGGTGGGAGTCGTTGGACATGTGGAACATGGTCATGAACGTCAGACCCCACGGGTTGGTCCCGCCCCAGCCGTTCTCGTCCGGCTCCTTCATCAGCACCGGGACTCGGCGGTAGATCCCGAGGGTGATCTCCGCGTCCCGCCGGGTGCGGAACACCGGAAGCGTGCCCGTGTTGGGGTTGACCAGCAGGATCTCCTCCGGGGGCATGGCGAACCGCCGGCCGTCCAGGTCCTCCATGTACCGGGTGCCGAAGGCGAAGGACGCCTCGTCGACGCGCGCGCCGACGCCGGTGACGGTGAACAGGGAGAAACGCACGGAGTGGTGCACGTCCCGGCTGAGGATGAACGCCTCGTTCTCGAAGTCCAGGAACGACGCGAGCCGCGCCGTACGCACCAGGTCCGAGAAGAACGGCGCCGTCGTCGCGTCGGTGGCGATACCCGTCGGCAGGACCAGGCCCAGCCGGCCCGTCGGCGCGATGCCCAGCGAGGCCGCCTCGGCGAAGACGGCGTACGTGTTGACGTCGCCCCGTCCGGCCAGCGGAAAGCGGCCCGAGTCGCGCAGCAGATGGCTGACGCCCTCGGAGAGGCGGCGCGCGGCGATGAACTCGGTGTGCAGCGTGCAGTCCGTCTCCTCCTCGCTCTGGGCCAGCGCGTCGATCATGCGCTCGCGGACCGCCTTGTTCGCTGCGTTCGCGATCTTCTCGTCACGGGTGGCGAAGAACTCCTGTTCCTGCAGCTTGACCCGCTCCCACGGCGGATTCCCCAGCACACAACTGAACCCGCCCTTCCACCCAGTCCGCTCGTCCACCCCCGGCGCCTTCGCATTCGCCGGAACCCGGAACACCTCCGGGAACTCCAGATGCCAGTGGAAGAACCGGTACTCCTCCCGCAGCCGTACGACCTCCTCCACCGTGCCGTGCGGCAGGCTCGCGCCACCCTCCTCGGAGTGCAGCGCGAGCAGCGACCTCGTGGTCAGCGCGGGCGGCGTCACCGACTTCGTCTTCTTCCAGACGAACGCCGCGCACCACGCGTCGGCCAGCTCAAGTGCCCGGGTGTAGTCCGGGGAGGTGGTCAGCTCCCGATACGCCTTGGCCTGGTTCTGGACGTCCTCCAGCTCCTGCGAGTTCGTGCCCGTGATCGCCGAGACCTTCTCACCGAACTCCGCGTTGGACTCGGCCAGCACTTCCTCCTCCGCGAACAGCGCGTCCTGGTTCACCCCGTGGCGCAGCGCGACCTTCCACGCCGTCCGCTCCGCGGCGTTGCGCTTCCTCAGGTCGGTGACGTGCTTCGGCTCGTCGCCCTCCAGCGGCTTGAACGCATCGTCCGGCAGGCCCTCGGCCAGCAACTTCGGCGTCGTGCCCAGCAACCCGTTGCCGTGCTTGATGTGGGCGTCGAGGAAGGTGAGCGGCCGACCCGGCTCCATCGCCTCGATCCACAGGGACACCTTGGCCAGCTCCACAGCCATCTTGTTGAGGTCGACGCCGTATACGCACCGCGCGATCACGTCGCGCAGCGCGTGCCGTACGTCCTCGGCGCTCGGCTCGGGGTCGTCCGTGCGGATCTCGGCGAGGCGGCGGGCGATACGGCGGGCGGCGGCGACCAGGAAGTGGCCGGAGCCGCAGGCGGGGTCGCACACCGTCAGGGCGAGCAGCGCGTCCTCGCGCTCCTTCTTCGTCGTACCGGAGCGGACGGCCTGCTCGATGACCGGGTCGAGCGCGGAGTCGAGGAGGCAGTCGATGAGGGGGGACGGGGTGTAGTAGGAGCCGGAGGTCTTGCGGTCGTTGCCGTCCAGCTTGGCCAATACGTACTCGTTGCCCTCGCCAAGGCGCGGCTCCAGTTCGAGCAGGGACTCGTACACCGAGCCGAGCTCGTCGGCACCGAGGTGGCGGTAGTCGACCTTGCGGGGGCGGCCCAGCTTGGCGTCGTACACCTCGGACAGGGCATGTACGGCCTCGTACAGGGACTGGTTGGACAGGCTAAGGCCGTCCAGGATCGCGTCCGTGGCCGTGGGCTCGAACAGGCCGCCCAGCGCCGGGAGTCCGAGTTCCGGGCGGCCACCGGGAGTACCGAGGCCCTCGATGACCAGCCGCAGCGCCTGCCACTGGTCGCCGTGAAGGGTGCCGGTGCGGCGGGCGACGCGGCGCAGGCGGGCCGTAGAGAAGTACTTCTCGTACGTCTCGCGGGCCTTCTCGGTGGCGTCGGGGTGCAGGAGCAGGTCGCGGTCCTCGGTGACGAAGAGGAACAGCAGGCGGTAGGCGAGGCGCAGCAGGGCCGGGTGGAGGTCGTCGCGGACGTTCTTGTCGCGGGTGCGCAGGGCGTCGCGTAGGCCGGCGTTGTCGGGGTGGGCGATCAGGCCCGTGCCGATCACGGTCAGGGCCTTCTCGACGCCCTTGCGGAGTTCCTTCAGGGCGCGGGTGCCGCTATCGATGGCCTCGGTGCGCCACTTCTCCAGGGGGCAGGTCGCGGCCGGCTCGCCCTCGGCACGGGGCTCGAAGCGGGTGCGGTGCAGCAGGCGCCATAGGAGGACGAAGTCGTCGGAGCGGTCGCCGTCGAAAATCGCCTGGAGGTCGAACTCGATGAACGCGGCGCCGGTGAGGGACGCGGACTCGCGCAGCAGGCGCAGCTGGCAGCCGTTGGAGAGGACGCCCCAGAGGGTGGAGTCCGCCGAGCGGTTGAGGTACTCCTGCACCATCGACTGGGGGGCCTGCTTGGCCAGTTCAGTGGTACGCGTATCGAGGGGGACGTTCCAGCCGGTGAGGTGGACGGGGACGTGCGCCCAGCGGTGGCTGACCTCGAAGTCCTTCTCGCCGTCGTGGGAGGGCAGGCCGGGCGCGGGGACGGGGGTGAGGGCGCCGAAGCCGAGCTGCTCGAAGAGGGGCAGCAACCAGCGTTCGGTGGTGACGCCGACCGCGTGCACGCCAGGGTCGGCGTCGGCACCGTCGCGGGCCAGGGCGTCCTGGTAGGCGGCCCACACCCCGCGCAGGTAGCCCCAGGAGCGCTCGGCGGCGTCCCGTACCGAGTCGCCCTTGGCGTACAGGCGGTAGTCGGCGGGCTTGGAGCCGGTCTGCTCCTTGCCCTCCTTGATCCGGACCAGGAGGTCGTATGGCAGGAGGCCGCCGACGGTGGCGACGGTGTCGGTGACGAGGGTCCTGGCGGTGCTCATGCGCCCACTCCCTGGGAGAACGTCGGGGCCGGGCGGTAGTGGTACACGCCCAGGATGTCCGGGTCGCCCTGGGGGACGACCTTCAGGCCGGCGAGACGGGCGCGGGAGGCGGTGCGGACCCTGCGGTGCGAGGCCTCCAGGTTGCGACCCAACTCGGCCGACTGGTCTCGCAGTTCGGGCATGATCGCGGACAGGGCGGTCAGGATCTCGGCGATGTGCTCGGTGGCGAACTTCGGGTCGGTGTTCTGTGTGGCGCGGGCTTCGAGGAGGGCCACGGCCTCGTCCTCCGGAAGCCACTCTGGGGCGTCGGGCCTGCCGCGGTAAGCGACCACTCGGGCGTCCTCGGCGAGCTGCTCGCGCACCGAGCCGTCACGGGCGGGCAGGTTCAGCTGGAAGCGGTGGCGCACCAGCAGGAGCGTGGTGTTCCGCTCCACGGCCTTCGTACGGATGACTCCGCAACGGCGCGCCGGGCGCTGCCATTCCGGGACCTTGCCGGCGTCGTCCAGGGCCGCGTCCAGGACGAAGCGGGCGACGGCGGCGACCACCGGGTCCGTGCGGGTGAGGGCGGCCTCGCCGCGCGGGGCGCTGGGGGCGTCGTGGAAGACGACCGGGCGGGGGTGGCGGGGGCCGAGCGCGTGCGAGACGGTGTCGCGCAGGCCCAGCGGGAGGGCGTCGGTGTGCGCGGTGAAGCCGCCCTGCTTCGTGGCGGCGGGCATGCCGCGCAGGGCACCCAGGGCGCGGCGGGTGAAATCCCGTACCTCCTCGCCGGTACCGAGCGCGGCACGGACCTCGTCGACCTCGGCCGCCACCTCGGCCTTCTTGATGGTGAGCTGGGCGTACCGGGAGCGGTAGCGCTTCTCCCGCTCGGCGGAGGACTGCCAGGCGATCTCCAGCTGCTCGGCCACCTCCTCCTGCGCGAACAGCCCCTCCTGCTCGTACACCGGCCGCTCGCCGCGCAGGATCAGGCCCTCGAACACGGCCTGCATGGCGCTCTCGGACTCCTGCGGCACGGGCACGGAGATGCCGGTGACCCGGCGGATGCGCTCGTGCTTGCGGAGCAGGACGTTGAGGACGATGCCGTCGACCGGGTTGTCGGCGCCGTACAGGGTGAGCGCCTTGACGATGTCGGTGCGCTGACCGAAGCGGTCCACGCGGCCCTCGCGCTGCTCGTGGCGGGTCGGGTTCCACGCGAGGTCGTAGTGGACGACGGCGTCGAAGGACTCCTGGAGGTTGACACCCTCGGAGAGGCAGTCGGTGGCGACTAGGACGCGGCGCTCGGGCGCGGGGTTGCCTTCCTCGTCGGTGCCGGTCAGCTCGGCGATGCGGGTGACCCGCTGGTCGGGCGAGAGTCCGCCGGTCACGGAGGCCACCGCGACCAGGTGCTCGGTGCCCTTCTTGTTGAGGACCTTCTTGAGGTGGTCGGCCACGTAGTCGGCGGTCGCGATATAGCGGCAGAAGACGATGGGCCGGTAACCCTTGTCGAGGAGGTCGGAGACGGTGGTGATCAGCTTCTTCAGCTTGGCGTCGCGGGTCGGGCCGTAGAGCTTCTTGGCCGATTCGGCCATGGCGACCAGGCGGGCCCTCTCCTCGTCGTCGGCCTCGGTGCCGGTGGCCGCGGCTCCGGTGGCCGTGGGGAGGCGGGTGCCCGGTACAGCGTCCGCGGACTCGGGGGTCTCGCTGTCGGCCGGGTCGGAGACGGTGCGCTCCCCGGTGCGGTCCGCCTCGGCGGGGGTGTCCGCCTCCTCGACGCCGGCGCGCGTGTTCAGGGACTGCACGGCGGCGGCCGGGGAGGAGGACAGCGTGCGCAGCAGGGCGAGGGTCGACCACCAGCGCTGACGCTGCTGGAGGGCGCCGTCGGCCGCGCGTACGGTCTCGCGGGCGTAGGACAGGACCTCGTCGAGGAGCGTCTTGTAGTCGCGGTGCAGGGTGTAGGCGGTCTCGGCGGTGTCCCGGGAGGACGGGAAGTGCGCACCGTCCTGGAAGTCCTCGCGGATGTCGGCGCGGCGGCGCTGCACGAAGAACTCAGCGAGCAGCCTGCGGCCCGCGTCGGTGTCGAGGGGAGCGGCGGCCAGACGGTCGTCGAGCAGGCCGATCAGACGGCGGAAGGGCTCTTCCTTGCCGCTGTGCGGAGTGGCCGTCACGAGGAGGAGGTGGCGGTCGGTCCGGTCGGCGAGGGCGCGCAGCAGCGCGTACCGCTGCTGGGAGGAGCGGGCGGACGCGCCGACCGTGGTGTCGGAGACGCAGGAGTGCGCCTCGTCGACGATCACCAGGTCGGGGCAGTTTCGCAGAAAGTCCTCCCGGTGGCGGGGGGACTTGATGAAGTCGGTGGAGACGACGTACGCGCCGTCAGGGCGGAACACCGACTGGCCGTACGGGGTCTCGCGCACCAGACGGCCGATCGTGGACGGCAGCACGAGACGAGCGTCCACGCCGAACTTGCCGTACAGCTCGGCCCGCCACTGCTCGGCCAAGGCGGGCGAGCACAGCACAACCAGGCCTCGGGCATCACCCTGCGCCAGCAGCTCGGCGGCGATCAGCCCGGCCTCCACCGTCTTGCCGATGCCGACGTCGTCGGCGATCAGCAGCCGGACGGTGTCCTGGCGCAGCGCCATCAACAGCGGCACAAGCTGGTACGGGCGGGGGTCGACGGCGATCGAGGCGAGCGACCGGAAGGGGCCCGCGCCGGAGCGAAAGCCGATGCGCAGGGCGGTGCGCAGCAACCCGGCCGCCTGCTGGTCGCCCAGGTCGGAGGGAGTGGGCGGGGCGAAGGTGGCGGGGACGACGGTCTCCAGGCCGGGTAGGACGCCCGCGATGTCGTCGTCGGCGCCGCCGAGCGGGCGCAAAACGAGGAGGTCGGGTGTGGAGTCGGGCAGCACGACCCACTCGCGGCCCCGGGCGTGGACGAGGGAGCCGACGGCGTATTGCCGGGTCGACTGGGCGGCGGTGGTCATGCGGGCCTTCCGGGTCGGGGCGGTAGGGGTCGTTCGGGCGGGTCGGCCGGAGCAGTGGCCGGAGCACTCGTCGGCGGGCCGCGGGAGGGGGCGGGCCGATGGGGTCCGCCCCTCCCCGAGGTCAGCGGCGCGCGTCGCCGAACACCGAAGGGTAGTCGGCGACGGCCTTCGACCAGTCGTCGTCGTAGCGGATGCGGATGACCTCCCAGCCGATCTCCTTCAGCCGCTCGGCGGCCTCCTCGTCACGCAGGGTCGTCTCGGCGTGGTCGTGGTGCGGGCCGTCGACGAAGACCGCGACGGGGCCGAAGGAGGTGTCGTAGACGAAGTCCGGCTTGGACAGGGCCGCGCTCAGCCTGACCTGCTGGTGGTCGGGCAGGCGGTGGCCGTGGGTCCTGAGGTAGGCGACGAATCGCTCCTCCAGGGAGGAGTCGGCGCCCTCAATGAGCACGTCGGCCTGCTCGTCGCGGCTGCGGCCCGCATGGCTGGAGCCGACCTCGCCGCCCGCGAAGTCCATCAGCAGCTGCTTCACCAGGTGGCGGTCGATCATCCGATGGTGGCGCTGGTTGCCGAAGGAGAGCAGGCAGTCGTAGCAGCCCTTCTCGCACGGGTCGCCATTGCGCTTCTCGGCTCCCCGGTCGCGCCCGACCTGGTCGAAGTGCGCGATCTTCAGGGCCCGGCCGGCGGCGCGGGCAAGCGCGTCGGGCTCGGCCTGGAGGCGACGCAGGACGCCCGCGCCGCCCTCGGCGCTCTCGATGAACAGCAGCCGCTCGCGGGGCCCGTCATGCGGCGGCAGCTCCTCGGTGTCCAGCTCGGAGTCCTCCAGCTGGAACTCGGCCTCGATGCCCCGCTCCAGCGCGTACTGAAGGGTGATCGCGGTGTCCTTGTCGACGGGGGCCGCGAGCTTGAGGACGAGGATGTTGCGGGTGTCCTGGACGTACGGGATGACGGGGACCTTGCGCACGACCTTCTCCGCGTCGGCGAGGCCCTCGTCCTCCACCGGGGTCTCCCGGCCGGGCGCGCTCGTGCTCGGCCTGCCGGTGGAGCCGGCCAGCCACTGACCGGTGACCGGGTCGAGCCAGAAGCCGATGTCACCCTTGGCGACCGAGCGGCGGTAGCCCAGGTTGGTGAGACGGACGGTGGCGCTGTCGCCGTAGACCAGTTCGGCAAGGAGGCGGCCGGCCGCGGCCTTCGCCTCGGCGCGCAGCGAACCGTCCCGGCCGTCCTCATGCTGCTTGAAACGGTAGGAGATCTCCACCGCGTAGCCCGTGCGCTGGCGCTCCTCCTCGTCGGAGGAGATCCGGTCGCGCCGGTGGGTGAAGACAGTGTGCAGGTGCAGCAACCCGGTACGGGGGTCGCCGTACGAGGTGCCGCAGCCCAGGCAGGTGTCCTCGCGCCGCTCCTCGGGGGACAGATAACCGCAGCCCTGGCACACCTTGGCACTCTCGGTGGTCAGTTCGCCGCTGGTGTCCGGCGGCAGCTGCACCCGGTCCACCTTGAACCGGCTGCCCTCGTGGTAGATCAGCGCGCCCGGCCCGAACTCGCGGATCGCGATGAACCGGGACCGCTGGAGGTAGTCGCCGTCGTAGCCGCGGCTGGTGCGGCCGGTGCCGGGGATGTACGCGGCGAGCGGGAGCCGGGGGAAGGAGTAGCCGGGCAGGAAGCCCTCGGAGGCGAAGTAGCGGTACGGGTAGAAGTCGGACAGCACCGTGCGCTCGCCTCCCTGCCTGTTCTCCAGAAGGGCGATCTGGTTCTCCGCCTGGGCGCGGCGGCGGACGGCTTGAGCCTGGGAGCGGCCGGTCGCCGTGCGGTTGCGGATGTTGTCGTGCTGGATCTCCCGCTCCTCCAGGGCCTTGCGGTAGAGGTTACGCCAGCGTCCGCACTTCTCGTCGAAACGGCCGGGGGCCTTGGCGACGGTGTCCTCCAGCCACTGCTCGTGCCACCAGGACGTCTCGCGCAGGGCGTCGACGCAGCCCGCGAGGACGGTGCGGGCCCGCAGGAGGGCGCGCTGCTGGGCGGCCGAGCCGCCGATCTGCTCCCGCACCCCGGGCAGCAGCTCCAGCGAGGGGGTCTTGCCGTCGGTGTCGAGGATCTTGGTCATGGTGCGGCCGAGTTCTAGGCGGGTCTCGGCGAGCCAGATGGCGTGCACGTGCGAGGCGAGCAGGTCCTCGTTGGCCAGGTCGAGGCGGGGCGCGGCGACGGTGCCCGCGACCATCTGGTCGGAGCGGGTGAAGTAGTACTGGTCATGGCTGTTGCCGGTCGCGCAGTACGTGGTGACCAGCGCGGGCTGGCCCGAGCGGCCCGCGCGGCCCGAGCGCTGGGCGTAGTTCGCGGGGGTCGGCGGGACGTTGCGGAGGTTGACGGCGTTGAGGCTGGCGATGTCGACGCCGAGTTCCATCGTGGGCGAGCAGTACAGCAGGGGCAGCGGCAGCCCCTTGCTGAACATTTTCTCCCGTTCCTCGCGGACGTCGGGGTGGACCTGAGCGGTGTGCTCGGCAGCGTGCAGTCCGGCGAAGGTGGACGCGACCTCCTTGTAGAGCCCCTTGAAGAAGGCGTTGACGCGGGGGCCCCGGCCGGTGCGGTAGGTGCGGCGCAGCCGATCCACCGCGCCGTGGTCGTCGTCGCGGGTGTGCCAGCGGATCACCGGGTGGTGGATCTGGTAGCCGGGGTCCTCGCCCCGACCCTGGGTGATCCGGCTCAGGACACCTCCGTCGGCGAGGACCTCCAGCAGGTCGCGGATCACGTCCTGGGCGTCGTCGAGGGAAAGGTCGTGGCTCCAGTGCGGGAAGGTCTCCGGCTTGCGGACGTGGCGGCCGAAAGCGCCGCGGCCGGTGAGGTTCTTCTCGCTGCGGCTGCGATCAGGCCGCCCCACGCGCGGCAGGGCGACGGTCGGTGTGGGAGGTGCCGCCTCGGTGTCGGCGATCCCCCAGGCGTCGTTGAGCTTCGCCGACTCCTTTCGCAGCTCGTTGAACTTCGCCTCGGTGAAGTACGGGGTGTCCACGGCCCGCTGGCGGCGCAGCTCGTCCATGAGGACCCGGGCGAGATCGAGCCGGGTGGCGGGAGTGGCGGTGCGCAGCGGCTCTGCCGCCCGCTGCCAGCGCTCCTCGTCCTCGGCGATCTGGTCGAGCCCCGCGTACTCCAGCCCGAGCAGACCGGTCTGTTCCAGGTTGGGCATGGTGACCCGCCAGCCGCGCTCCAGGTCCAGGAAGAGCCGGTACTCGACCACCTGGGCCAGCGCGTCCCGCGTCTCCTCGGCGAGCGCCTCCACTTCGGTGGGGTTGTTGGCGTACTCGTGCGGGGCCAGCCCCATGGCCTCGACGACCTCCTCGCCCAGCCGCTTCCAGCGCAGCCCCTTATCCCTCGCCTTCAGCATCGCGCGGTACAGCGCACCCCGCAGCTGGGTGACCATCACGAAGTCGTTGAAGTGACCGGACTGCAGGCTGGCGTCCTGCCGGTTGTCGACGAAGGTGAGCAACTTGCGTGCGTCCTTGCCGAGTTCCTTCTCCGGCAGGCTCTTCAGGTGGCGCACGATGGAAGCGCTGACGACAGACGTGGCTGTGGACCGGCCCTCCTGGTCGAGCGTCATCAGCTTGGCGAAATCCCGCTCCCGCACTTCCTCGTAGCTGACCCCGCACTCAAGGCAGAACAGGAATGGGGCGGGCACATAGGCGGCGTACAGGCCGTCCCCGTCCCTGTTCACGGCCGTGCCGTCGGGCCTCACCCACACGGGCTGTGGAGCGCGCTTCTTGCGGCTCGCGGTGAGGACGGGCGTGCCCTTCTTCGGGTCGAGGGTGAGCCAGCTGTCGGGGAAGCGGCGCTGGTCGATCGCGTCGGTGACACGCTCGGGCCAGGGGTTGGCGGCCGAGAGGTAGAGGTAGCCCTGCTCGTCGTCCGCGTCCTCACGGGTGCGGAAGGAGACCGTGCCGTCGTCGCTCTGCTCGCGGGCCACGGTGAGGTACTCCTGGCCGCACTCACGGCAGAAGGACAGCGGCAGCAGGAGCTTCTCCGGCTCTCCGGGCACCCGCTGCTGGTAGGTGCGGGTGATGTGGCGGCTGTCCGCCGGCTCCAGGGAGACGTACGCCGAGCCACCCTTGGAGAGGAACTGGTGGAGGCGGAACGCGAACAGCGCGCGGTCGTCGGCGTCGCGGACCTGTGTGCCGGCCCGGAGGGTGGACCGGATGGCCTTGGCGCAGGCGATGTACGGCTCGTCCTCGGGCGCGTCGCGCGGGATGTCGAAGGCGTCCTCGCGTAGGACGCGCGCGGCGAGCTCCACGGTGGTGGGCTTGGCGCGCACCAGCAAGCGGGTGCCGTCCTCGTCGGTGGTCTCGGTCAGGCCGAAGGCGGTCTCGACCCAGTGGGCCAGAGGGTCGGCCTCAAGTGCGTCGTACTCCAGCGGAGGGTTGTTCTCCATCACGCGGGCGGCGAGTTCGGCACGTGTGGGGGTCGTGTCGCCGGTCGCGCGGACCAGGGTCTCGCCCACCACCCGGTCTGGGGAGATCTCCGTGTCGAACAGGGTGGAGGCGACCTCGGCGACCTCACGGCGGCGGGCGGCGGGGGTGCCTTTGGTGGACATGGTGGCGGAGGTGCCGACGCACTGCAGGGCGGGCGACTCGCAGGCCTCGCGCACGCGCCGGACCAGCAGGGCGACGTCGGCGCCCTGACGGCCGCGGTAGGTGTGCAGTTCGTCCAGGACGAGGAAGCGCAGGCCCTTGGCCCGGCCGATGAGACGCTTGCGCTCCTCGGGGCGAGTGAGCATCAGCTCCAGCATCACGTAGTTGGTGAGCAGGATGTCCGGGGGGGTGTCGAGGACCGCGTCCTTCTCGGACTGCTTCTCCTGGCCGGTGTAACGGGCGTACGTGACGGGCTCGTTGCCCACGCCGTATCCGTCGGTGAGGAACTTCCTCAGCTCGCCCCGCTGGCTGTTGGCCAGCGCGTTCATCGGGTAGACAATGATCGCCTTGATGCTCGGGGGGTCTCCGGGCCGCTTCTCGCTCAGGATCCGGCTGACGATGGGCACGATGTAGCCGAGGCTCTTTCCGGAACCGGTGCCGGTCGTCAGGACGTACGAGTCCTTCGAGTCGGCGGCCTCGATGGCATCGCGCTGGTGCTGGTGGAAGCGGATGGGACGGATCGTCGTGCCCCGCTTGTCCTTGCCGGTGCGGAAGATCCGCTTGCACTCGGGGTGGAGGAGGCCGAGGTCGTCGGCGAGGTGGTCGACGGTGCCGCCGCTCGCGAAGCTCGGGTTGAGCGAGAGCCAGGGGTCAGGCCACTGGTCGCCGTCGGCAAGGGACTTGGACACCTTCTCGCCGATCCGCGGGTCGTCGATCACCACCGAACCGGACGTGTATTCCTTGTAGTCCTGGATGAGCCGACGGTGCACCTCGAAGACGTCCACGTGATCCTCACTAGCTCCCGACGTAATCCCCGCATCACCGTAGCGGGTGCGGCGCGCGGGACGAACCGCCCCGCCTTCACCCCATTAGAGCAATAGCGTGTGAACTAAGTCAACGAACAAAGCGCCGCGCGGGCGGCATTCGAAGCACCACCGTGTCACACTCTTCCCGACACCAGCCCGGGCAGGGCACGGCAGGGCACGGAGGGGACGGGCCGCAGCGCGAATGGACACCGGAACACTGATCGCCGGTCGCTACCGGATCAAACGCCTCATCGGCCGGGGCGGCATGGGAGTCGTCTGGCTCGCCCACGACGAGAACCTGGGCCGCGACGTGGCATTGAAGACCATGAACGTCGATCCGGGACTCACGGTGGAGCAGCGCGCCCGCGACGCCGAAAGGTTCCGCCGGGAGGCGCAGGCCGTCGCGCGACTCGACCATACGGGCCTCGCCACCGTCTACGATCTCGGCGAGGAGAACGGCACCCGCTTTCTCGTCATGCAGTACGTGATCGGGCCCCCGCTCGACGACCGGATCGCCGAGGAGGGCCCGCTCTCCATCGAGGAGATCGCGTCGGTCGGCGTCCAGATCGCCTCCGTCCTGGGCTCGGTGCACGCTCGCGAGGTCGTGCACCGCGACCTCAAGGGCAGCAACGTCGTGATCCGCACGGACGGCGTGGTTAAGGTCCTGGACTTCGGCGTCGCCGCCTTCCTCGACCCGGGCACCACAGGCCTCACCACGACCGGTGAGCACCCCGGCAGCCTGGAGTGCATGGCACCGGAACAGGTGCAGGGCAAGCCGGTCGACCCCCGCACCGATCTGTACGCGCTGGGCTGTCTGCTGTACGCGATGCTGACGGGCGAACCGGTCTTCACGCACGAGTCCGAACTGATGCTGCCCGGCATGATCCTTGAGCAGCCGCCCGTACCGCCCGGAAGGCTCCGCGCAGGCATCCCCTCCGAACTGGAGGACCTGGTGCTCCAGTTGCTGGCCAAGGACCCCGACGAGCGCCCCGCCCACGCCGGCGAGGTGTGGCAGCGTCTCGCCGTGTGGCTACCCGAGCGCCGTACCCCCGAACAGGCACTCGTCCCATGGGCCGAAGTGGACCCGCTGCGGCCCTTCACCCACCCGATGGGGCCCGAAGCCCGGCCTGTGCGGGCATGGGCAACATCGGGGCGGAACAGCCGACCCGGGCGGACGGGGGCAACGCCAGGGCGGCACAACCAGCCGTCGCGCTGACCCGCGCGCCTGACCGACCAGAACGCGACGTACGCCCCCAAACCCGCCATGGTGCATCTGTGAACAAAGTCAATGGTCATGTACGCTGACCGATGCAGTTCAGAGGAAGGGTGGCTTGATCACACACCCATGACCGAGGGGAAAGTCCTCCCTCCACCAGAAATGCCCTGGGAGTGTAGATGTCCACGTCGCGCGCCGTACCGGTGACCTTGGCCGAAATCGCCCGCCTTGCGGGTGTGGGACGAGCCGCGGTGAGCAACTGGCGGCGGCGGCATCCGTCCTTCCCTGAGCGGATCGCCGGCACCGACACCAACCCTCAGTTCTCCTTGACCGACATCGAGGGCTGGCTGCGCGACAACAAGAAGTTGAAAAAGTCCGCCGAGAGGGAATGGCTATGGCCCGGTTTCGAGGCGCTCGGCGGGCGTGACGAGACCGGGGCCGCGATCGCCGAGGTAGGACGGCTCCTCTCCAGGCGGGCGAACGACGAAGGCGAGGAGATCCGTGCCGACACACGGGCGCTGATCGAACGGGCCGTGGATCTCGGACAGCGTGAAGGGGGCACGGAAACGTTCGCGTTTCTGCTGCGCCGTTGGCTCGACGTCCATGTGCGCCAGATCGCCACGACCCCGGAACCGCTGGCATCCCTCATGGCACAACTCGCCCTCAGGGCCGCCAACGACGTGGCGGGCGACAGCCCAGGCAGCTCCGGCGACACAACGGTCATGGACCCTGCGTGTGGCCCCGGGCATCTCCTCCTGGCCGCGGCCGACGCCGTGAGGGCGTCCGGCACAGGGGCACTCACGCTGCTCGGCAGTGACCGGGACGCCGTCCTCGCCTCGCTGGCGGACTCCCGCATGGCCCTCGCCGAGAGCGAGGGCCACGGGCAGAAGGAGTGGGCGCAGGTCTCCGTACGGGCTGCGGACTCCCTACGCGACGACCCGTTCTCCGGCACCTCCGCCGACATCGTCCTGTGCAACCCGCCCTTCAACGAACGGGACTGGGGATACGAGGAGTTGGCCACCGACGCCCGCTGGGGCCACGGCCTTCCCCCGCGCACCGAGCCCGAACTCGCCTGGGTCCAGCACTGCCTGGCACAGCTGCGGCCGGGCGGCACCGCGGTACTACTGCTGCCGCCCGCCGTCGCGGCCAGAAAGGCCGGCCGCCGCATCCGCGGCTCGCTGCTGCGCACCGGGCAACTGCGAGCCGTCGTCGCATTGCCGCCGGGCTGCGCCGCCCCGCACAGCGTCTCCCTGCACCTGTGGGTACTGCGGATGCCCGCCCACGGGGAAGGCACACCGGTGGGCGATCGGCTGCTGGTCGCCGACGCCGCCTCGCGCTTCCCCCGGGACCCGGAGGAGAAGTGGACCCCCGACTGGGCAGCAATCAGCGCTTTCGTGCGCGAGGCCGTCGAAGAGGCCGACTCCCCGCAGGCCCCTGCCTATGTGCGACAGGTGCCCGTCATCGAACTCCTCAACGACGAGGTCGACCTCACCCCTGGACGCCACATCGCCCCGTCGCCGGTGGACACGGCACCCCGACTGGCCGAATCCTGGCGGGAATTCACCGGGCTCACCGCGCACGTGAACAAGTTGGCCAGGCTGCTCGCGGCGCTCGACCTCGCCACGGCCGAGGCGGACACACCGACCGCAACCACAGTCGCCGAGCTCGCCCGAGCCGGAGCGCTCACCCTGCGCGGCGGCCAGCAGCCGCCGGAGGAATCGATCCACGCCGGCCCGCCGTCCGACGACGACATCCCCCTCCTCACCGTCCCCGATCTTCTGGTAGACGGCGAACCCCGAAGTTGGCTCGCTCCCGGCACCGCGGCGGCCGGAGAGGCCGTCATCGCCGAACCCGGGGACATCGTGGTGGTGGGCGTCGCCCGCGCCTTCTCCGCCTGGGTCAACGAGGGGCCACCGACCGCCCTTGGTCCCCAACTGCATGCCGTGCGAGTACAGCCCGAACAGCTCGACGCCTGGTTCCTAGCCGGTTCACTACGGGCTCCCGCCAATGCCCGGCAGGCCGGCACCCACACCACGAGCTCCTCCCGCATCGACGTCCGCCGTCTCCAGATCCGCCAGATCCCTCTCGGAGAACAGCGGCGCTACGGAGAGGCGTTCCGCGAACTCACCGCCTTCGAACGGCTCTTGCGTCGCGCAGCCGACCTCGGCACGAGCCTCGTCCGCGATCTCGGCGACGAGCTGGCGGCGGGGCGGCTGGCCAACCGGGCGTAGCACATCGGCTCGCCAACACCAGTCAGCGTCACGCCTCCCTGCGCCGGGGCTCGGCCAGGCGGGCCGTGAGCTGGGCGTCGACCGCGCGGCGTAGGGCCTCGACACGAGCCGCGAGTTCCGCTGGCAGGCCAGCGGCCGTCCGGCCCGCCGTGTCGACCGCCGCGATGACCGCCTCCAGTTCCCCGAAGGCGAGTCGACATTCAGCCATGCGCAGCCGAATCAGCGCGCGATCGGCCTGCTCGGCCGGCCCGTCCCCATGAATGAGACCGTCGTCGACGGCCTGATAGAGGCGGGCCGCAGCGCCGAAATTGCCGGAGAGGCGGAATCCGTCCGCAGCCCCCTGCCACACGCGACGCACCAGAGGGCGCTTCTCACCCCACTCCTCGCGGACCCGTTCTGTCAGACCGTGCAGCCGGTCGATCGCGTCGCCCGGCTCACCGGTCGCGATCTCCGATTCGGCCTGCGCGCAGAGCTGTTCCACTACGCGGGCGTCCAGCCACTCATCTGCTGGTGCGGACGCGACAGGCAGCGTGAGAGCGACCGGGCGCAGACGAGCAGCCCGGTCCCGCGGCCGACGCATGGGGGCTGTGGGGTCGGGGTGGGTGCGGGGCCGGGGCTCGGGATCGCCAACCCCCGGGGCGAACGGGTCGAGGACTTCCAGGACCTCGTCAACGGCCGGGCGCTGCTCGGGCTTCTTGGCGAGCATGCGCAGCACCAGATCGTCGATCGGCTCCGGGATGCCCGCGGCGTACGTGCTCGGTGGCAGCGGCACCTCGTTGAGGTGCTTGTCGGTCAGGCCGGACTCCGCGCCGAGCGGGAACGGGGGCCGCCCGGTGAGGAGCTCGTAGAAGATGCAGCCGAAGCAGTAAACATCCGTGCGCGTGGTGGGCTCGCGCTCCAGGAGCTGCTCCGGCGCCAGATAACCGCGGGTGCCAAGCGTCGAACCGTGCGCCGTGTAACGGGTGACGTCGGCGTGCAGCGGCCTGGCGATGCCGAAGTCGATGAGGACGACCCACCCCTCTTCATCGATCATGATGTTCGCGGGCTTGAGGTCCCGGTGTACGACCGGGAGCGTATGTGCGCAGGCCAACGCCCCTGTCACCTGGATGGCGACGGCGACCGCCGTGGCCAGGGGCAGGGGGCTGTGCTCGTCAAGGAAGGTCCGCAGACTCACTCCGGTCACCAGGCGCATGGCGATGTAGGGGACACCCTGGTGCGATCCGCTCCCGTACAGTTCGGTGATTCCCCGGTGGTCGAGCGTGCCTAGGAGGTTGGCCTCGCGCCGGAACCGGGCGTTCCTGACGGCGAGTTCGGCATCTCGCTCGTACGGGTCGAGGCAGTACAGGGCCTCGGAGTCGTGGCGCAGGAACTTCACCGCCGCCTCCCGCCCCCCGGACACCTCTCGGGCCCGCCAGACCTGGGCCATCCCACCCTTGCCCAGAGAGTTCTTCAACTCGTAGCGCCCGTCGACCAGATCACCCACGCCGGGCCTGTACGTATCCGCGTCCACCACTGTGCCCCTTCGCACCACTGCGCATCAGACCCACCAGCGTAGCGTGAAAGATTCTGAACACGGGTCGTCCATGGACTCAGTTCACAAATCTATTATGCTCAAGTGGTGCCCGGACGTCCTCGGACTCCCGTTGCCCTGGGCACCCTCCTGCCCATACCGCCTGCCAAGGAGGTCACCATGCGAAATCCACCCGGCGTCGCCGGCCACGACTGGTTGATCAGGGCGAGCCCCCGGATGGCCCGGCCCGATGACGCAGCCTGTCCCACCCACCGACGCACCGCCATGCGGCCCCTGCTCGTCGCCGACCCGACGGTGCCGTTCCGGCGGCCACCCCGCGAGGAGTTCGGGTTCGGCCCGCTCTTCACCGCCCTCGACCTGGTGGAACACGACGGATGGCCCGTGGAGCGGGTACGCGAGGAACTCCGGGGCACCCGCGGTCCCTTCCGGGGATGGGGCGCCCCGGTCCACCTCGCCCACCTGGCCTGGACCGCCCACGCCCTGGAGCGCTACGTAGCCGCCCGTACCCGCGAACAGGCAGCCGCCGTCGAGGCCGGGCTGCCTGAGACCAAGCCGGTGAAGCAGGCATGGACGTGGCGCACTCCCCGCACGGACACTCCCGACGCCCGTGGCGCCCGGCAGTACGAGCACACCCTCTGGGGCCGCATGTACGCCTCCTCTGACGGAAGGGTGCGCGACCTGTGGCTGCCTTCCATGGGCCGGGCCAAGACCGGCCGCCCCGACGCGGAACTCGGGGCCGTGGCGCAGGTGATGGCCTTCGGCGTGCCCACACCTCGCCGCAAACAACGCGCCCAGCCCCCGCCCACCGCGACCGAAAGCACCTGCCCGCCCGAATTGGTCCGTGTCTTCGACATCGGGTGCGCCGACGGGTCCGTGGAGGAGCTGCTCTCCGGAGGCCCCGACGAGGCGAGACAGCGGTTCAGGACCGACGCTGCGCCTGCCTTCGTCACGGCTGCCACCGAACCCGGCGTGCGGCCCGGGGAGAGCTGTGTCAACTGCAAGGCCATCGCCGGCTGCGCGGATCTGAAGCGCACCCCACGGCTGTGGGGCGGGCGCCCTCCGGCTCTCGCACGCGAACGCCGCTCCATCTCCGTCTGGGACCTCCGACTGCACGCCGAGTGCCCCGCCCAGTATCACCTGGTGCGACGACTGCACCTCAACGACCTCTCGGCCGAGGACCGGGGGGCCCGGCGCGGCAGAGCCGTCGACGCCTGGCTCGACGCAGAGCACGCCGAACGCCCGGTGCGCGGCTGCCGGGACCGCGAGATCCCCGAGCCGATGGCGGTACGGGCCAGGGCCGGGCTCGACGACACCTCCGCACGCGAGGCTGCCGGGATGCTCGCGGAACATCGGCTGCTGTGCCCCCTCAACGGGCTTGACGCCGACGAGCAGGTGCTCGTACAGCATCGGGTCACGGCCTACGTGCCGGAACTCGACATAGTCGTCCTCGCCGTACCCGACCTGGTGTACACCCACCGCGGCCGGTGGATCTGGCGCGAGACCAAGACGTCGGCCCGACCGCTGTGGGAACGCGATTCCCTGCTCCGCACCTATCCCCAACTCGCCCTCGGTGTCCTGCTGTTCCACGCGGGCGCGCTCGGCGACGACCCGCGCCGCTCCTGGGTCGAACTGGAGCATCTGCGTGAGGTCCGTGGGGAGAGTCGACTCGAACCCATCGACCCCGGCCGCGCCGAGATCGTCGACGAAGCCCGGGCCGTCATCGCCGAACTCGCCCAGCCCCTCCTGGACGACACTACCTACGAACCGAGGACCGGACGCCACTGCCACGGCTGTCAGGCCCGGACGTGGTGTCGGCCCGGCATCGCCTACGTCATTGACCATCCGCGCCCGTCGAGCCCCGACACGCAGACCTCGCCGCGAGGGGACACCCCGCCCCATGCCTGACCAACAACTCGTACCGGACTGGCTGTCCAACCCCGATGTCGTCCTTCTGCGGGACGTGGCCACCGCCGTTCTGCACCTGGCGGCCGTCGACCGTCTTGACTCCTTCGCTCTGCCCTACCCGGCCGGCGCGCAGCGGGCCCTGGATGCCCTAGTGCTTCAGTGCCTGCGCAGCGGTGCCAAGCCCCCGGCCGGTGTGCCCGAGATGATGCGCTGGGCCCGCGCCCGTCCCTTGGGCAGTTGGCCCCTCGACCGGCTGCCCGCGGACCTGTTCGACACCGCAGACCGAATGATCGACGAGGATTCCGGAGAGCCCACGCAGCTCTGCCACGAGCTCGCCGTGCGGGGATATGGGGACAGCACCGGACGGCAGTACGACCGCCTGGTGATCCATGAGGCCCTGCGCGCCTGCCGGGCCGTGTCGTCACCCGAGTCGTACACGGCCTTCCGTCGCCTCCTGGTGAATCGGCCCGTCCTCACCGAAGCCGACTGGGCCGAGGTGAGCACTGACCTCTTCCTCGATCCCGTGCGCTTCCTCATCGAGGAGATCTACGCCCCCGTCCCCCTCGGGTTCCGCCGGGACGGCGCGTACCTGTGCTGTCACCGCTGCCTGACCCTGCTCCATCCGGTGTCCGACACCGAGTGGTGGTGCGAGCGCGACCAGTGTCGGCACCAAGGTCCCCCGCCGCACGGCCGGGAACTCGTCGCGTCGGAGGTGGGCGAGCTGCGTCAACTGCGGAAACCTCTGAGGCAGTTCGTCACCGGGCCGGGACGTGCCGAGGTCTCCCTGGAGGACGAGCTACGCGCCTTGGGCCTCACCGTCGAGATGTGGCCCGGCTTCGACGCGTACGACCTTCGCATCACCTTCCCCGACGGTCACGTGTGGGCCGTCGACGTCAAGGACTGGGCACACCCCGCTTTCCTCGGACGCACCGCTACGGCCGTCCGCCCCGAGCCCCCGTACGACGAAGCCTGTTGGGTGGTGCCCGCATTCCGGGTGCGTGCCCGCCGCGACTACCTGGCCATGTATGCCAGGGAGCGGGGCCCGGGGGCCTGCGGTCTGCGGCTGCTGACGGACGACCAGCTGAAACGGGCCGCGCGGCTGCGGCTGTCCAACGAACGCGGGCCGGACGCGTCCATCGCGCCCCTGCAGACCGTGCCTCCGACAAGGGAGCACGACGGGGCCCGCACGGCGTCGTCCTGGTCCGAAAGTCAGACGGCGGCGGCGACCGACGGCGCCGGGAAGAAGGGAGCAGACCATGCGTGACCGCAGCAGCTGGTACCAGCCGGTCGTCGCCGCACTGAGGCCTTGGCCCGAAGAACACGCCGGGACCCGGCCCGCTCTGCTCTGCCAGGTCGAGCTCGCTCTGCGGCTGATGGAGACCGTGGCGCCCGGTCACGCTGCCGACGGGGCGTGGACGCTCCTCGGCGGCTACGGTCTCGCCTTCGCGCGGGCCTCGAAGCTCCCCGCTGACACCACCGAACAGGTCGCGCTGGCCGCGGCCCGACACTTGCTCTGGCCGATGCGCCGCGGCCGGATGTGGCAGCAGAGCCTGGAGGCCTACCTGGAACTGCCCGAACGGCTGCGTGCGTACCGCGTCCCGGCCGGGGAGCCCGCCCATCGGCTCCCCCTCAAGGTGGCGGCCGACCGCTTCACCACCTACGACGACGCGCTCGCGAACCTCCCCAGCTTCGCCACGAAGGTGCTTCCCCCTGCGGAGGCGGGCGAACACCGCTTCATGGACCGCCGTCACCGGCGCACTTCCGTCACGGTCCCCGCCGATCTCGTGCGGGACCCCTTCCCCGGCCACCCCCTCACCGCCGAACGCCCGGCCACCGCAGGGCCCCTCGACGTGCCACTCGACGAACTGGCTGACATCGCACGGTGGATGGACGCGGAGGAGCAGCGGCGGGGGCTCAAGGCGGGGAACTGGGAGCAGCGTCTCGCCCAGCTCAACCTCGACACCCGTGCCCCGGACGGGACAGCCTTCGAAGCCGCGTCCGCGCTACCGCTCGATCGGCTCACCCACCTCGTCGGTATGGTCGGCGCCGGCAAGTCGACCTTGATGACCCTGCTCGCCGCCTGGGCGTACCACAACGGCCTGCGCATCACTCTCGTCGTCGGCGATGTGGCCGAACAGCTGACACTGACCGAGCTGTTCCGCACACTCGGCCTGAGCGCCGCCCTGGTGCTGGGGGGCACGACGCGGCCCCAGCACACCCAGCGGCTGCACCGCAGACTCGCCGCACGGGGAGAACACTCCCTGCTGGCTCACACCGAACCCGTCTTCGCCCACCTCAGCACCGCCTGCCCGCTGGACGCCCTGCGCGCACTCGACACGTCCGAGCCGCTGCGCTACGCCGACGCGCCGTGCGGTGCCCTTCACCCCGCTCGGCGCCAGGAGACCGCCGAGGAGCCCGCGGCCGAGCGGGCGGTACGCGAGCTCGAACGAGCCCGAGGCGCCGTCGACGGGGAGGGCGCCACGGACAACACCGAGGCCGACGAAGAGGACCTGGGCATCCCGCACGCCTGCCCGCTGTGGAGCGTCTGCCCCCGACACTCCGCCGCGCGTGACCTCGTGGACGCGCGGATCTGGGTGGCCAACCCGGCCAGTCTCGTCCAGACCGCGGTTCCGCGTCAGCTCAACGCCGAGCGCCTGCGCTATCTGGAGCTGGCCTGCCTGCGCAGCGACATCGTCGTCGTCGACGAGGCCGACCGCGTACAGATGCAGCTCGACCAGATGTTCGCCCCGTCGGCCACCCTCGTCACCACCGGTGTCTCCGCCTCTTGGCTCGACCAGCTGCAGACCCACGAAATCGCCGAACTCGCCCGGCAGGGACGGCTGCAGCTCTCCAACCAAGACGTGGAACGGTGGTCCGCCGCTCTGGACGTCGTTGGTTCCGCCGCGGACCGGCTGTACGCCATGCTCATCGACGACGGAGCGATGCGGGACTGGGCGCAAATCGACTACTTCAGCGCGTGGACGCTCCAGGAGAAGCTGCTGCACGCCTGGTACCCGCTGACGCGAGGCCAGGCCGCCGGGCGACCGGACAGCACGAGCGAAGGGGACATCGAGGACGAGAGCGCACTCTACGAGGATGAGGAAGGGCTCGGGGCCGATGGCGACTCCCCTGTCCCCGACGCTCCCTGGGCGCAGCGACGCACGGAGATCACCGGGTTCTTCGACACGTTCCGCGACGATCCGCTCGGCGGACGCGGCCCCTATGGAACCCCCGCCGACGAGCTCACCGCCCTCGCCCACGACGTCCTGCACACCCTCGACGAGAAGCAGACACGGCGCCGGGTACGCGCGCTCCTCGACTCCTTCCTCGTAGGAGCGCCGAGCCCGGAACAGCGCCCTGTGCCCGCCGCTGAGCGAGGCCAGAAGCCTGCCCCCGAGGACGTACCACTCACTGTGGAGTGGCGGGAACTCAACGCACGGCGTCTGGAGTTCACTCTCGTCCTCGCCGCCCTGCATCAACGCCTGGACCGGGTAACGTTCTTGTGGCCCCAGGTGGAGGCAGCGCTACGGCTCGACTCCGCGGCCCACGAACTGACCCGCCGCCCGCCCCTCGACTACGCGCCACTGCTGCCCGAAGCGCCCATGGGTAACGTCCTGGGCTTCCAGTACCTGGTGGACGAACGGGCCGCCGCCCGCGACAAGGACGGGCACCGCACCGGCACCCTGCGCTTCTTCCGGTGCGCGGGCGTGGGCCGGGAACTGCTCCTGGGTCTTCCCCAGCTAGGCGCCGACCCAGGTCTCGGCAAGGCAGGCCCACACGTGCTGCTGATGTCGGGCACCAGTTGGGCCGGCACCTCTACCCGGGCCCATGTCCTCGCCCCCGTCCGCGCCGTACTGAAACCGCAGCGCAAGGCTCTCGCTGCCATCCGGGAGACCGTGTTCCGCACCGAGTTCCTCTACGACGCCGCCGGACAGCCGATCCGGCTCTCCGGCCAAGACCCCGACCAGCGCGAGGACGTCCTGCGCCTGATGATCGACCGGCTCGCTCGATCCCGGAGCGACGGCAACTCCTCCCCTCTCCAGAGCGAACTCGCCCGAATCTCCGACCAGCGCCGCAAGCGTGCTCTGCTTCTGGTGGGCAGCTACACGGAAGCCAAGGTGGCCGCCACAGCCCTCAACGAGATCCCGCGCTGGCGTGGCCGGGTACGCGTTCTGGTCGCCGACGACGCCGAACTGGAAGCCGCCGTCGACGGGGCGGCGCCGACGGGGCGCCAGGCGCCGAGCACGGGATCAGGTGCGGGAGCGGTCCGGCGTGGGGACCTCGCGTCCTTCGCCGACGACCCGGACGCCGAACTGCTCGTGGCACCCCTCCTCGCCGTGGAACGAGGACACAACATCCTCACCGTCCCCCAACGGCCCGGCGAGGAAAAGGTGGCGGCGTTCGGAACGGTGTTTTTCCTGGTCCGCCCGCACCCCCGCCCTGACGACCTCTCCCTGGCGGTCTTCGCCATCAACGACTGGGCGACGCGGTTCGTACGCGGTCAGCTGAAGCTGCCGGACGCAGGGACGTTCAGCGAAATGGTCACCCAGGCCGGGGACCTGAACGCGGCAGGTAGTGCCTTCAGGACCACCGCACGCGGCGTGTGGCGGCACGTACTGTCACGGCCCTACATCTACTCCTCGCTCTCTGATGACGAGAAGAAGTCCTTCGTCTGGGACCAGCTCGTCACCATCTGGCAGGTCATCGGGCGCCTCGTCCGCGGTGGCGTACCCGCCCGCGTCGTGTTCGTCGACGCGACCTTCGCACCGCGACTCGCCGAGGCACAGGCCCCCTTCACCGGCCAGAACCGGCGTCCACGCCGCGCAGGCGACCCCGGGCTGCTGGTCAGGCTACGGGACGTTCTGGCGCCGTACTTCGCGCACACCGACACGGACACTGGCACCGTCGGGTACGGCGCGCGCACCGATCCCGCCGACGCCGCACTCGTCAAGCTGCTCTACCGCCCGCTGTACGAAGCACTGTGCGCCATGGGGACGTCACCCAGCCCGCGGTCGGTCGACTGAAGCACGCCAACCACCGCCCTGGGCAGCACTGTTAGCGGGCAACCGCACCCGCCACGTACGGACATCGCAGGGAGAACCCACATGTACAAGAACATCCGCCGATCCGCGTACCACCTGGCCGAGGAGGGCACCCCCTGGACCGAGGACTTCCACGCACTCCCTTTCCCCGAACACTGGCACGCCGGACTCCTCGAACTGCACAACCACGGGCGGGACGAGGAGAAGCGGCAGCCGACGCTGCCCACCCGCCGACTCGACGGTGTGCTCCAGACCCTCGCCCCCGACGTGATCGTCCGCCCCCGGCCGCGGACCCCCGTGGAACCGGGACCGCAGGCCCCCGAGGACTTCTGGATGTATGTACCGGCCTCGGCGCCCGACCCCCTCCCGGGCCGTTCCATGCAGCAACTCCTCGACGCCTGGCTGCGTACCCTCGGCCCCAAGGACTCCGCACAGGATCCCAGGTTCCGCTCGCTGTTGCTCGCGAGCAGCACCGAGCTGAAGCAGAACCTGCCCAAGTGGCAGCCCGTCAGAGGCGTCGAACTCCTCACCACCCCGACCGCCCGGGGCGGCACTGCCGCCCCGGAACCGCGCCAGTTCCAACTCGCCACCGACGCCCTGGCACGCCGCATCCTTACCCTCGACCCCTTCCCGTTCGAGGGCGGGGAGCTGCGGTTCCGGGCACTGCCCCGCGGACCTCGCGACCAAGGCGCGGAACTCATGTCGCAGCCCCTGTGCCGGACCGTCAAACGCAAGGAGTGGTGGTTCTCTGTCCTTCTGAACATCTCCCTGCACACCACGCCGTTCGACCCTAGGCCGCGTCTCCACCTGCACTGGGGCGTACGCCGCTGGGCGACCCACCCTCGGACTACCACCAAACGCCTCAACCTGCCCTACCGAGAGACCACTACTGTCTACCTGCGGCCCACCATCCCATGGCTGCCCGGCGCACCAGCCACCGAGCGCTACGCGCTGGCACGCCTGCGCCGCGACCGGGCCGCTGACACCTTCGTATGGTCGGAGAACGACACCGCCGGCATCCTGCGCGGACTCAGCCTCGCCGGCAACTTCCCCGACCCCGAACAGCTCCTCACCGAACCGGTCTCCTGGATCGGCGAGGGCCGCGGCGTCCGCGCCGCCGTGGTCCACAGCACCAGAATGGGCAAGCACGAGATCGGCACCGGCTTCATGCCCAACCAGCGGGCCCGGCTCACCGAATGGGCCGAGCAGGCCCTCCCTGAAACACTGGCCCGGGTACCCGACCTCACGCGCGGACGCGGCAAGGGCATCGGCGCTCCGAAGAACCGGCGGCCCAAGCCCAGGACCGACGAGGCCAAGAAGACCGAGCTGGTGCGCGAGACCCGGGCACGGCGCGTGACACTAGCGGCACAGGCAGGGATCGCCTCCCACGGCCCGGAACAGGCCGACCCGCCCGTGGTGGAAGCCCGGCTGCTGTGGCAGTCGCCCGAGGTACGCGGCGAGGCAGTGGAACAGTTCGCCAAGGCCCTGGGCCTCGACGGCGACGGCGGCGCCAGTGCCGCCCACGTCACGGACCGGGACTTCGACGAGGCCACGCCCGGAGCACCGGTGGTCCTGGAGTGGCGGACGGCGGAGGTCACACTGCGGCTGCGCTGCCTGCCCCTCGCCGACGGACTGGGCGACCGGCTCGTGCCCGACCCGGCGGTCAAGGGCAAAGGCGCGGCACTCGCGGCGGCCATCGCTGAACGGCGCCGCGCCCTACGCGCCTGGCTCCGCGCGGACGGCGCGGACCCCTCCCGTCCCGAACTCGCCCTCGTGGAAGTCGCACACCACAGTACATTTCGCCCGGCGTCGACGGACCCCAAGTTCGCCATCCGCCTCGGGTGCGCCGACGCAGGCCTGCTGACTCAGTTCGTCGTCACCCCGTCCACCGATCGGCAGATCGACAATGCAGAGAGCCTCGACCACCGCACGTACAGCTCGTGGCTCGACGGACTGCGCCAGCTCGGTGTCCGCGTCCTGCCCCAGCACACCCTCGGTGACGATCTTCCGGACTCGCTGCAATACGCGGCGGTGTGGATGGTGAAACGTCGCAAGGACGGCCCGACCCGGTTGCCCAAGCACCTGCCTGTGGCCGTCCTCGTCACCCCGCTCCCGGCCGGGGAAGGCCTTGCAGCCGTACGCGGCTGGGATGACACCGCGGGGGAATGGGTGCCCTACCCTCAGTTCCTCCTCGGTCTGGTGAAACAGGCGGAGATCGGCCCCGAAGCGTTCACGGAACCCGAGACTTCAAACGATGACGCACGCCCCGATGCCCCTCGGGTCACCGGCAAGCAGTGGCGCAGTAACCTCGCCCAACAGCGCAGGGAGACCGCGGCCTTCCTCCAACGTGTGCTGCACTCCCTCCGAGGGCAGCCCACCGCACTGATCACCCATGCTCAGAACAGCCGACTCCACTGGCCATGGCTCCAGGACGGCCAGATCGAACGCGACCTGATCAAGCCCGGCCACGCCCCTGCAGGCCGACTGGACGACGAACTCCGCCTCGTGCGCGTGCGCGGGTGCGGCGGTCGCGAGAGCGCCCAGTGGTGGGGCCTGGCCGACCCGGGCAAGCCCCACGGGCAGCCGGCCGGCTTCTGGACACAGAATCCCCAGCAGCGGTACGGGGACGGGGCTTCGTCGCGCGAGCGGGTCTTCTACAGCACCACCGAACGCCCCGGAACCCATGCGATCTCCCCCGCACTCGACCGCCTCGCCACCCGGGTCAACGCGGCAGGCAACCTCACCTCACAGGCGGGCACCAGCGCCTGGAACCCGACCCTGGTGGAGATCGCGGTACTGGGCTGCCACGAGGACGACGACTCCGCAGCCCCAGTACTGGAAAAGTCCGACGACCCCGAGGCGCTGGCCCTCGCCATGCACCAGCTCCGCCAGGCCCCGGATTACGCCGCCGCCCTGTCTCTCCCCCTCCCCCTCCACCTCGCGGGGCAGGCCCAGGCATACGTCCTCCCGACACTCGCCGACGGCGACCAGACTTTGAACGAGGAGTCGCACACACCCGCCGGAGACCAGATCAGGGAGGACCCAGACCTCGCCGACGCGGCCGGACTATCCACGACGCCGGACGACGAGGCCGAGACGGCCCACAGCTGACGAGGGGATCGGCAACTACGCAGTGCCTGACGATGGAGGACACCGGTATCCACGGGACCTGTGTTCTGACCGGGCGTTTCGCCGTGATGACGGGGTTCAGGTTCCGCACCAGGTCGGGGTGGTTTCACTGGTGAGGCGGCGGGTCATGAGGCCGATCATCGCGACATGGATCATGGTTTTCCGAGCAGGCGGGTAGGGCTTCGTAGTGGTTGACCCGAGTCCCGGTCCCGCGTAGTTCCGCGGCCACCCTGGGCGAGCCGTAGGCACCGCCGGAATCGGCGTGGATCCGGCGGATCCGTTCGGCCAGGACCTCGTCCTGGCACCTGCGGTCGGCTCTGGCATCGGCACCGCTGAGCCACTTGTAGTAGCTGGAGCGGTTGACGTCCAGGACCTGGCACAGCCGCTTCACCTCGTAGGCGTCCCGGTGGTCGTGGATGAACTGGAAGCGGCTCACCAGTTCGTCTCGCCGGCGAAATACTTGGCCGCCCTGCGCAGGATGTCCCGCTCGGTGGCCAGCTTCTGCTCGTTGGCCTCGAGCTCGGCCACACGGGCCTCCAACTGCCGGGTCCGCTCGGCCGGATCGGCGGCCACGGCCGGTTGTCCTGCCAGGGCCGCCTTCCCACCCGACCTGGGGACGGTGGGGACGACACCGCGGCGTTCGCGGTCCCGCAGCACCCACTCACGCAGCGTCGCCCTGTTGATGCCCAGGTCAGCGGCAATGTCCTTGTACGTCGCTCCGAGCGTGGACTCGTACAGGGCCACGGTATCGGCCCTGAACTCGTCCGAGTAATCCTCCATCGCTATCGGCGGTGTTTTCGCTTCCTCCGGATCAAGCAGATCCAGTATCAGCGTGCCCCCCCATCAGGGCGAAGGCCCGAGCCGTGGAAGCGTTCGCTGTCGCACAGGCTGCTCGATCACAAGGCCAACTGTGCAGTGCTGGGCGGCGATCGCCGATGCGCGATTGCTGGCGCAAGAAGTGAAGGTAGACAACCTCGCGTGGCGCTGCAACGGGCGACCCATTTCAGACTGGGCAATATCAATATCGGATCGTTGACCGTCGGAGCCTGCCTCGCCCACTCCTCTTCATTCCCACATTGGTGATGGTGGCGTCATAGCCGCCAACTACTGCTTGTTCGATGGCTCGACCAGATCGAGGCGTGGCTCCAGATGGGCTCGGGCCCGTGCGGAACGCCGACACCTGGCGGCGCTGTACCAATGCCGACAACGCAGCGTAACGGGAATCGGCCAGGGCGCGCCTTCGTAGGCGACATCAACCACCGAGGGTGACAGGGCGCCAGCGTTGACCTGCCAGGAACCGCGCCGCGCTGCACGAGGCGCAGCCATCAAGTCCAGGTGCGGGTGCTCACCGGAAGTCGCAGGTCAGGCCACAAATTCCGTGTTGGTGATCGCATGGTGGTCGCAGTCGGCCATCCAGACGTGAAATCTGTAGCCTCGCGGGCTGATTGAGAAAGTCAGGACCGCAGGAGGCAGGAGAAAGTGGTGCGCAGTTCGGGGCGGCGGCGGGGTCGGGTCTACCGTCGGTGCGGGTGCCGCGACGCGGCTCGGCGCCAGCTCGGCGCCGGATGCCCGCGCCTGGTCGAGGAGGGGCACGGCACGTGGACCTTCGCCGTGGACATCCCCTCGCTCAGCGGTCGCAGGCGCACGGTGCGGCGCGGCGGTTTCGAGGACGACTTCGCCGCCGAGAGCGCGCTGCGACGCTTCCTCGAAGGCCGCCAGCTGGGCTTCGACGCAGACCCGCACGAGACGGTGGCCGCCTACCTCACCAAGTGGCTGAAGTCGATGGAGTTCCTGCTCAAGCCCACCACATACGCCCGCTACCGCACCTACGTGCTCTGCGAGTTGATCCCCGTGTTCGGCAAGATGCGCCTGGAGGAGCTCGCCCACGACCACATCGCCGCCTACACACACGAGCAGCTCGAGTCCGGCCGCGGCCGCCAAGCCGTCTACCACTGCCTGGCCACGCTCTCCAGCGCCCTGGGGACCGCCGTCCGCACCCACCGGCTCCCCTTCAACGCGGCTCAGCCCCTGCCCATGCGCCGGCCCCGTGCCGACGAGCGCGTGCCCTGGAACGCGGAGCAGGCCGTCACCTTCCTTGCCCACTGCCGCGACGTCGACCCCGCCTTCGCCGACCTCTTCGAGGTCATCATCGGAACCGGCCTGCGCAAGGGCGAGGCGCTCGGGCTTCAACGCCAGTGCGTCCGGATCGAGGACCGCGTCATGTACATCCGCCACACCCTCTCCGCCATCGACAACCACGAACTCGTCCTGACCGCACCGAAGACGAAGAAGAGCCTCAACTGGGTGCCCCTGTCGGAGCGCGTCGCCGCCGCCCTCCAGCGCGCCATGGCCAGGAGCACCTCCACCGGCAACGACCACGTCTTCCAGGGCGCGGACGGCAAGCCCCTTCACCCGGCCGCGGTCCGCCGGCGCTTCCACGAGCTGCGCGAGCAGGCCGGCCTGCCCCACGTGACCATCCACGACCTGCGGCACCTTGCCGCGACCCTCGCCCTGGAGGGCAACGTCTCCATGGCGGTCATCTCCAAGACGCTGCGGCACTCCACGCTCTCGACCACTGCGAACATCTACAGCCACCTGACCTGGGAAGTGGCGATGGCCGCGGTCCACACCATCGAAGCCAGGCTCTGCCTCGTCGAAGCCCGCGCGCGCGGCGTTGACGTCCTCGCCCTCAGCGGCCCGGCACCGAATCCGCTCTTCAGCCACGCCGCCTGACGGCGCTACAGCCACGCCCTTCGCCAAGGGGGCGCACAACACCGGTCAGCCGGTCCACGGCTGACGTCCACTCAAGCAGCCGCTCACAGACGGCTGCCGCGGGTCTCACAAGCATGCCCGCCCGCAGAAGAATCAACGTCACTCCGACGCGGAACCGCGTCCGAACGGCCTGCCCGCCGCGCTCAACTCGCCAACGAAGGAGGAGCCAGGCGCCCTGAGACGCCCCCGAGTACAGGTAGCGCCCTCCGAGTGCGACGTGAACGGGCGTTCACGACCACACTGCGACCACCAACCATGAAGGCCGTCTCCGCCATCCGGCGGAAACGGCCTCTGACCTGCAGTGATGCAAGTCGGGACGACAGGATTTGAACCTGCGACCCCTTGACCCCCAGTCAAGTGCGCTACCAAGCTGCGCCACGTCCCGTGGTCTCGTGGCCCTCGGCGGAGCCTGGGGGGCTCGGCCTTCGGGTTTCTCGACCTTGTCGGCCGGTTGTCCCGGCGACGAGGAAAACAATACAGCACGTCGGGGGGTGCTCGCTGCAGGGTTGTGGGGGTGGGGGTCAGGGGGTTGGGTGGCGGGCGTCGTAGCGGAGGAAGGCGGGGCGGCGGGCGGCGAGGAGGAGGATGGCGGCGACACAGGCGAGGCCGCCGCTGACGACGGAGACGGCCGGGCTGGTGAGGGAGGCGACGGCGCCGGACTCGAAGTCGCCGAGGCGCGGGCCGCCGGCGACGATCACGATGAAGACGCCCTGGAGGCGGCCGCGCATCTCGTCCGGGGCCGCGACCTGCATCATCGTGTTGCGGAAGATCATGCTGATGGTGTCGGCGCAGCCGGCGGCGGCGAGCAGGAGGAGGCCGAGCCAGAGGTTGCGGACCAGGCCGAAGGCGGCGATGGCCAGGCCCCAGGCGATCACGGCGGCCAGGACGGCGGCACCCTGGCGGTTGATGCGGCCGACCCAGCCGGAGAAGAGGGCGCCGGTCAGGGCGCCAACAGCGGGGGCGGCGGCGAGCAGGCCGACGGTGCGGGCGTCGCCGCCGTAGAAGGTGACGGCGAGGGCCGGGAAGAGGGCGCGCGGCATGCCGAAGATCATCGCGGCCAGGTCGGCGAGGAAGCTGGTGCGCAGGTTGGGCTGGTCGCGCAGGAAGCGGAGGCCGTCGAGGACGGAGGCGCGGCCCTTGCGCTCGCCGAGCGGGAGCATGGCGGGCAGGCGCCACATCGCGTAGATCGTGGCGCCGAAGGCGACGGTGTCGACGAGGTAGGCGGCCTGGACGCCGTAGGCGCCGATGAGGACGCCGCCGAGCATGGGGCCGACGGTGAGGCCGAGGTTCATGCTGACGGTGTTCAGGGCGTTGGCGGCGGGGAGCTGGTGGGCGGGGACGAGGCGCGGGATCATCGCCGAGCGGGCGGGCGAGGCGAGCGCGAAGAAGCCGGCCTGGAGGGCGACGGCCGCGTAGAGGACCACGACGAGGCCGAGGCCCGCGAGCGCCTGGGCGGCCAGGACGGCGGAGACGGCGGCGAGGCCGGCCGCGCCGATCAGGCCGAGGCGGCGACGGTCGGCGGTGTCGGCGATCGCACCGCCGTAGAGGCCGAAGGCGACCAGCGGGACGAGGGAGAAGAGGCCGACCAGGCCGGTCGCGAAGGTGGAGCCGGTGAGGTCGTAGACCTGGACGGAGACGGCGACGGCCGTCATCTGCTGGCCGATCGAGGAGACGGACTGCCCGAACCAGACCCGCCGGTAGTCGGCGTGGTCGCGCAGCGGGCTCAGGTCGGCGAAGGCGCCACGGGCGAACCGCCGGTACCAGGCCGGGGAGGGGGCGTCGGAGGGGGTGGGCGGTGCGTCCCCGTCGGCCGCGGAATTGGCAGGATGATTGGTCGACACAGTGCTCCATCGTCGCGCCGCCCGCCCGCGGCGCGGACACCGGGGTGCGTTTGCGGCGGCTTGATCGCGACTGCGCCGCCGCCCCGCCCCGTCAGCGCGGTCCGACGTTCTCCAGGATCCGGTCCAACAGCGTCCCGAGCTGGGCGACCTCCCGGTCGCTGAGGCCCTTGAGCATCTCCTGCTGGCTGTTGACCGCGACGGAGGAGATCCGGTTGTACATCTCCTCCCCGTCGGGCGCGATCTCCACGGTCGCCGCCCGGCGGTCGACGCCGGTGCGCTTGCGCACGACCAGGCCGCGCCGCTCCATCGACTCCAGGTGGCGGGAGAGCGTCGGCCCCTCGATGCTCAGGTACTGGGCGAGTGCTCGCTGGATCATCGGACCCTCCAGCTTCAGGGCGGCCAGCACCGTCCAGGCCGCGAAGGTCGCCCCCGACTCGGCGAGGCGCTCCTCGAAGAACGCCCGACAGGACTTCGCGGTCAGGTGCAGCTTCGGCGCGACGCTGCTCCGCAGCCACGTCGGGCCGGCGTCCGCCTCGGCAGCGACCCGTTCTTCGCTCGGCCGGCCGGGCATCCGAACCTCCCATTCGTCACGAAATCCTCTGCGAAGCGTAGCGCCGGCCGGTACCTCGACCAGCCCCGGGCGGTGGCCCACACCCAACCCCGGTCACTGTCCCGCGGGGGCCGGCGGCGGACGCTCGCGGCGGCGGACGTTCAGAGCGGGAGGACCCGGAACACCGGGATGTCCCGCGCGGCCTGCTCGAAGCTCTCCAGGTTCCGGTCCGGCACCACGCCGTTCTTGACGAAGGTGCGCCCATCGGGACCTGGGTCGGGAAGTGCCGGGCGATCGGCCCGCGCTCGTTCGGCGGCACCTCCACCAGCTTCACCCGCTGCGCCCTGCGACCGCGGACCAGGACCCCCTCGCCGCCGCCCTGACGTTCTTCACCCAGTCCGACCCGGGGAACGCCTGCAGGATGTACACGGCACCGCCGACCTCCACCGGGGCGACCGGATCGGTGTACTCCCGGCCGGACTTGCGGCCCTTCACCTTCAGCAGCCGCATCGGGCCGACCGGCAGGCCGATCCCGTGGAAGACCTCCATCATCTTGTTGCCGAACCTCTGGAACCCGGTGACCCGGATGCGGGCGGCGGTGGACATGGTCGGCGCGCTCCTCTGCTGGAGGGTCCGGCCGGGGCGGGACGTCCGACCGGTAGTCGCTGATCACCGGCATCGCGGGCGGTCGGCCGTAGGCCGTCACCACCACGCGCACTGCGAGGCTGTCAACGCGAACACGGAGGGTAACTCCTCTACCGCACGCGGCCGGTGGGACACGCAGCACGCAACTGCGGGAGCCGAGACGGGCGAGCCGTGCGAGGCCTACGAGCAGGGGCGGGCGAGCCGTCGTGCGGTGTGAGCGCAAGTACGGGACGCGCCGGGCAGCGGCGCTCCTGGGCGCCGTGCCCGGTGCGCGCTCGCCGCCCTGGACCCGGGCGGGACCGCAGGCGGCCCCGCCCGCCGGTCGGGCGGCCGAGCTGTGGAGCCGTGGAGCTGTGGAACTACCGGGTGAGGACCTGCTTCTCGCCCGCCTCCACCGCGAAGTCCAGCCGGTTGCCGGGCGGCGGGAACGGGCAGATGAAGTGGTCCGCGAAGGCGCACGGCGGCAGGTAGGCGCGGTTCAGGTCCAGGACCGTGCGGCCGTCCGCGTCCGGCTCGGGCAGGGTGATGAAGCGGAACCGGTAGGTGTCCTTGCCACTGGTGGCGTCGGCGATGACGCCGCTCAGGCTGCCGCCCGACCCGCTGACCGTGAGGGTGCGGTGCTCACCGGCGACGGTGAACTCGATCTTCCCGGCGACGGCCAGCGGGCGCTCCTTGCCGTCGGCGTTCGGGACGACCACCGTCTGCGCCTGCTCGCCCTCGAACGGGGTGAAGACCGCGGGGACGGCCCACTCCGGCGCGTAGGGGTAGGCGGAGATCCCGGCGAACGAGGCCCGCCGGGGCGCCGCCGGGTCGAAGACCCGCAGCGCCAGCTCGCCCTCGCGCTCGATCGGCACCAGCAGCAGATCACCCAGCGCGGCGGTGTCCGCCGCCGGGTCGGTGTCCGGCCGCAGCAGCACCTCACCGTCCACGGGAGCGGACGCGCCCGCGACGGTGAGGCCGTCGGCGGCCGCCGCCCGGACCCGGATGCCCTCCGCGTCGGTCCACCAGACCCCGGGCAGCCCGGGGATCTCCGCGGGCTCGGGCTCCAGCCAGTGCGTACCGGTGAGCGCCAGCTGACCGTGCGGGGTGCTGACCGTCGCCGCCCGCCGATCGCTCCAGTGCTTCCATTCCTCCGCGGCCGTCGCCGTCATCGGCTCGCCCTCCCACTGTCGTCCAGGGCCCGCCGGGCGGGCCGTCCGTTTTCCCCCGTCACCCCATCGAACGCCGAACACCCGGTCCGGGCATTCCCGGCTCCGGATCCCGCCGTACGACCGTCGTACGACCGCCACACCGGTCAACACACCGGTCACACCGCTCAACGCGGCGGACACACCCTCCCGGTCAGCCCTTGATCCGGCGGAACAGGCCCTCCTGCACCACCGACACCACCAGCCGGCCGCTGCGGTCGAAGATCTCCCCGCGCGCCAGGCCCCGGGCGCCGTGGGATATCGGGGACTCCTGCTGGTAGAGCAGCCAGTCGTCGGCCCGGAACGGGCGGTGGAACCACATCGCGTGGTCGAGCGAGGCCATGTCGAAGTGACGGGTGCCCCAGAGCGGCTCGACGGGGGCGCGGACGGCGTCCAGCAGGGTCATGTCGCTCGCGTAGGTGAGCGCGCAGACGTGGATCAGCGGATCGTCGGGCAGGTCGCCGTTGGTCCGCAGCCAGACACCGCTGCGCGCCTCGACGCCTTCGAGCTCCTCGGTGCTCCAGCGCAGCCGGTCGACGTAGCGGATGTCGAACGGCTGGCGCCGGCTGATGAACGGGGGCAGCTCGCCCAGTCGGGACCCGACCTCGTCCAGCGCGCTGGGCAGCGTCTCGGGGGCCGGGACCTCGGGCACCGGGAACTGGTGCTCGATGCTGTCCGGCTCCGGGGCGTGGAAGTCGGCGGTCAGCGCGAAGATCGACCGCCCTCCCTGGATCGCCAGCACGCGGCGGGTGGTGAACGAGCGGCCGTCCCGCAGCCGGTCCACCTGGTAGACGATCGGCACACCCGGCACGCCGGGACGCAGGAAGTAGGCGTGCAGCGAGTGGACCGGCCGGTCGCCGTCCACGGTGCGCCCCGCAGCGACCAGCGCCTGCCCGGCGACCTGCCCGCCGAACGTGCGCTGGAGCGCCTCCTCGGGGCTGCGCCCGCGGAAGATGTTCAGCTCGATCTGCTCGAGATCCAGCAGCGCGACGAGATCGTCGACCGGGGTACCCATGGAACACGTCCTCTCCGGGCCGCCGCCCGGCCGGAGGTCTTCCGCCCGGCTGCCGCGAACCCGTTCTCTCGAATTCTCCAGCTCAATCGAATTCCTCAGCGAGCCGGGGCATTCCCCGCACGGGGACCGCGGACGCCGATTCACTCGAACGAGGTCGAACATGACGGACCCGAGCGGACCCGAGCGGGCCCCAGCGGACCTGAGCGCGCCCGAGCGGACCCGAACGCACGGCCCTCCGGCGCTCAGAGCCCCGACTGCCGCACGGTGACGTTGAGCCGCCCGGTCAGCCCCAGTGCCGGGTCCGCCGTACCGGGCAGCGTCTTCGTCACACCGTGGTAGGCGAACCGGGCCGGCCCGCCGAACACCAGCAGGTCCCCGCTGCGCAGCTCCAGGTCGGTCCACGGCCTGGTCCTGGTCTCGGTGTTGCCGAGCCGGAAGACGCACGAGTCGCCGAGCGAGAGCGAGACCACCGGGGCGTCCACCCGCTCGTCGCGGTCCTGGTGCAGGCCCATCCGCGCCCCGTGCGGGTAGTGGTTGACGATCGCGATGTCCGGCGCGTACCCGGCCGCGCCCGCGATCCCGCCGACGCCCGCGCCGTACGCCTCGGCCACCGCCCGCCGGGCGAGCAGGCCGAGCGCGGGCGGGAACGGCTTGACGGGTGTGCCGTCCTCGGCGGTGCGGGAGTAGCCGTACGGGTACCAGTGCAGGCCCAGCCCGACCATCCGCACCGACATCAGCCCACCGGTGGGCATCCGGACCGTGTGCATCCCGGCGGGCGGACGGGCCCACTCGCGGCAGGCGGCGACCAGCCGCAGCTGCGCCGCCGCGTCCAGCCAGCCCGGGAGCAGCACCGCACCCGGTGCGGGCTCGGACCGCCCGCGCCCGCCGGTCGTCGCGTCGAAGGAGCCGCCGAACAGCTCGCCCTGGGTCACTCCCCCATCCTCGCGCACCCCTCCGACAACGGGGCCCTCCGGCAAACGCGTCCCTCCGACCACGGGCCCGCAACACCGGAGCCAGGCCGGAGCGACGCCGGAACAACGTGGGAGCGGCACCCGCACGCCGACGGCCGCCTCCCCGCGCTGCGGCGGGAAGGCGGCCGGGAAACCGGTCGGATCAGACGGTGAGGGTCTGGCCCGGGAAGATCAGGTTCGGGTTGGCGCCGATGACCTTGGCGTTCTTGCCGTACAGGTCGTGCCAGTCGACGCCCTGGGCGGCGGCGATGGTGCTCAGGGTGTCGCCGGCCTTGACGGTGTAGGAGCCGTTGGCCTGCTTGGCGTCCTGCGCGGTCCAGCTCTTGGCGGCCTTCGGCGCGGCGGCGGCCTTGGGGGCCTCGGCGGCCTTGGGGGCAGCCTTCGGAGCCTCGGCGGCCTTCGGGGCGGCGACGGCCTTCGGGGCCTCCGCGGCCTTCGGCGCGGCCGGCTTCGGGGTCGCGGTGGCGGCCGGGGCGGCCGGCTTCGCGGCGGGGGCGGCGGTGTCGACCGCGGCCGGGGCGCCGCCCTTGGTCAGGCCGGCCTTGACGGAGCAGACGGGCCAGGCGCCCGGGCCCTGCGAGGCGAGGACCTTCTCGGCGACGGCGATCTGCTGCGCCTTGGTGGCCAGGTTGGCCTGCGAGGCGTAGGCGGTGCCACCGAAGGCGGCCCAGGTGCTGGAGGTGAACTGCAGACCGCCGTAGAAACCGTTGCCGGTGTTGATGGCCCAGTTGCCGCCGCTCTCGCACTGGGCGACGGCGTCCCAGGTGGAGACGGAGGCGGCGGAGGCCGAGGTGGCCGTGACGAGGCCGGCCACCGGCAGGGCCGCGACAGCGGCGCCCGCCACGACAGCCATCCGGACGCGGTTGCGCTTGGTGGCGGCGGTGGTGGTGGCAGCGGCGGACTCGTTACGGAAGGTCATGGGGTTCCTCTCGACAGCCCCGGGCGGGCATGCGGAACCAAGCCCTGGAAGGGGACTGGAATCGCTCGCCGCGTCCGTCGGGCGGCCGGAGACGTGTCGGACGTCCCGCGCCGCCCCTGGCCACCCGCCTCGCACCGGCGACCTGTTCGAGCGGTCGCATCGGCGGGCACGGCCGGCGCCGGGTGAACCGGCGGGCTGTGCGTCGGGGGTGAACCCGGGTGGTGCTCGTTGCACCGCCAAAGAAGCTACGAGTCGGCCGCCGGGGATCCAAACAATTTGGGGTCTCCCCAGCTCAGCGGGGCATTACCGCCGGTAACCGCCTGGCATTCGCGCCCTAAATGTCCGTTTTAGGCGTCATTTCCTAGATCAAACCTCCACAGGCCGTGGCTCACCTCACACTTCGATTCCGGCACTCCCGCCAACGACATCGACACATTGCGATGCCACCGGCACCCTCCGCGATCGAATCCGAGGCAATTCCCGTCACCCCGACCCCCCACCCGTGACCCCGGCCACAAGGGTCCGTTGGGCAGGACGGCCGGGCCGCCCCCGCCGCCGGCTCGAACAGGGCCGGGCCTCGGCCACCCCCGTCCACCCCGTTCGACCCCGACACCGCACCGAGGAGAAACCCAGTGCCGCGCATGCTCGACGTCAGCGACGAGGTCCGTTCCGAGATCGGCGACGACGAGGCCGACCGCCTGCTCGGCGGCGCCCACGCGCCCGACAGCTACGAGTGCACCTCCTGCCGCACCCCCGGGGACGCGCTCCAGGAGCCCACCAGCACCGTGCTGTTCGTCGGCGAGGAGACGGCGGTGCTCGCCTTCGCACACGCCCGCTGCATCCCCTCCCAGGTGGTCCCGGTCTCCGAGGAGCAGCTGGCCGGCGCCGTCCGCAGCATCAGCCAGGCCCAGGTCGACCCGGCCGCCGGACCGGACACCACGGCCCGCCCGCAGCCTCCGCTCCCCGCCCCGGCGGCCGACCCGGCGGCCGGGCGGCCCGGCGCGCCCGGGCAGGCCGCGATCCTCGGCATCACCTGCGGGCTGGTGCTGCACGGCGACACCGGCCACGCCTCCCTGGTCGTCGAGCCGACCGGACCGGTCGGCCGCCCGGGCAACACCACCGGCGAGGACGAGTTCCTCGACCTGCTCCAGGACGCGGGCTTCCAGCCGGTCACCGACCTCGACAAGACGCCGGACCAGCTGCCCGGCTGGTCGGTCCTGGTCGCGATGGGCAAGCTGCACGCGGTCCTCCAGCCCGCGGCGGCCGGGGGCAGCACCGGATGGTGGCAGGCCCACCAGCCGCTGCAGGTGACCGACGCCTGGCGGTTCGCCGCAAATCACCTCGGCGAGGTCACCATGTACGCCGTCCCGGCCGGGACGGTCGGCCGGCAGCCGCGCGAGGACCTGCTGCGCCAGGCGCTGGAGCGGGCGGTGGCGCTCGGCCAGGTGGTCGCCGCCTCCCTCCCGCTCGCCGGCACGTGAGCCGTCCCGCGGGCGCACGAGCCCGCGGCGGGACGGCCGGAAGGGCCGGGAGGGCCACTTCCCGGCCCTCCCGGCGCCCGCATCCCCCGGCCGCCTCGCTCGTTGGGCCCTGCGTGTACAGCTACGACGTCCCCTCCTCCCGGCGGTCCGCCACCGCCTCCCGCGCCATCCCGGGCATGCGCCCGTCCTACGACGCGGAGCACCCGCACTCGGCGACACCCATCTACGACGAGCTGTACTCCGAGTACCGCCGGCTCTTCCGCGCACTGCCGGGCGACCGCTCCGGCGAGGAGGACCTGACGTTCACCGGCTTCGCCGTCCGCGACACCGCTCCGGCCCGCACCGACCCGCGCCCGTACCCGCCGCAGCACCAGGCGTTCCAGACGTACGCGGGCCAGGCGATCGGCATCCCGCAGTTCGTGCCCGGCCGCCCGGGCGGACCGGACCACGGCCGCGCTCAGCCCGACCAGCCGGCCTTCGACCATGCTGGCCACGACGGCCACGGCGGACCTGCCGGCCATGGCGACCACGACAGCCGCGGCGGCCGCACCGGCCACCCGACGGGCCCTCAGGAGCACAGTTCCGCCACTCACGCCGGCCGGAGCGGCGGAGGCAGCGGCCGGCCGGCGGGCCCTTACACGACAGGCTTCCACCCCGCCCCCGCCCCCGGCCGGCCGGCGGGCGCCCAGGCGGGCACCGGCCAGGGCTGGGTCGCGAGCGGCTACCTCGGCGCCGCCCCTCCGCCGGTGGCCGCGCACGTCCCCGCACCGCCGCCGGTGACGGTTCCGGTGCCGGCCCCCGCCCCGGCCGTCGGCGCCGCCTTCGGCCACGCCGACCCGGGCCCGCCCGGCGGTGGCGGCCGGCACCGCAGCCTGCTCTCCCTTCCCCCGGGCCGCAACGGCGAACAGCACTGACGCCCCCGAGGCGCCCCGGCACGGCCACCCGACCGGGCCACCGCACCCGGGGCGGTCACCCCACGCAGGACGGCCACCACAGCCGAGGGCCCCGTCGGCCGGTCCCATGACC
>NZ_JBHVGL010000037.1:0-40761 GCF_042800875.1 Kitasatospora sp. NPDC057595
GCCCGGTTACATTCCGAACCCGGAAGCTAAGCCTCACAGCGCCGATGGTACTGCAGGGGGGACCCTGTGGGAGAGTAGGACGCCGCCGAACAATTATTCAAAGCCGCGGCCCCCAGCGATTCGCTGGGGGCCGCGGCTTTTTTGCGTATGTGCGCAGGTGTGCACGACCGGTAGAACGGGACTTCCGCCCAGACGCGGGGGGCCTCCGGATGCCGGACAATGGAGATGGTGCACGGCCAGAAGGCCGGCGCCGAACCGCGTGAGGGCAGTGGTGTTGCCCGGTCCGCGGTGGAGATGAAGCAGCAGAAGGAGTCACCACGATGGCGAACCAGCCTCAGGACCGCCCCGAGCGTCGATCGGACGACGGCCGCGGGTACGAGCCCCGGTCTCGCGGGGGCTGGTCGAACGACCGCGGTCCGCGCCGCGACGACCGCCGTGACGACCGTGGCGGTTTCCGTCGCGACGACCGCCCCTCCGGTGGTTACGGCCGTGACCGTGACGACCGTGGCGGCGACCGCGGCGGTTTCCGTCGCGACGACCGCCCCTCCGGTGGTTACGGCCGTGACCGTGACGACCGCGGTGGCGACCGCGGCGGTTTCCGCCGTGACGACCGCCCGGGTGGTTACCAGGGTGGCGGCGACCGCGGCGACCGTGGCGGCGACCGCGGCGGTTTCCGCCGTGACGACCGCCCCTCCGGTGGCGGCTTCCGTCGCGACGACCGCCCCTCGGGTGGTTACGACCGCGGTGGCCGTGACGACCGCGGTGGTTTCCGTCGTGACGACCGTCCGGCCGGCGGCGGTTTCCGTCGCGATGACCGTCCGGGTGGGTTCCGTCGGGACGACCGTGACGACCGTCCGCGCCGTGACGACCGCCCGTCGGGTGGCGGTTTCCGCCGTGACGACCGCCCGGGTGGTTACCAGGGTGGCGGTTTCCGCCGTGACGACCGCCCGGGTGGTTACCAGGGTGGCGGCGACCGTGGCGGCTTCCGTCGCGACGACCGCCCCTCGGGCGGCTACGGCCGTGACCGTGACGACCGCGGTGGCGACCGCGGCGGTTTCCGCCGTGACGACCGCCCCTCCGGTGGCGGCTTCCGTCGCGACGACCGCCCGGCCGGTGGTGGCTTCCGTCGTGACGACCGTCCGGGTGGGTTCCGTCGGGACGACCGTGACGACCGTCCGCGCCGTGACGACCGTCCCTCGGGCGGCTTCGACCGTGGCGGCCGTGACGACCGTGGCGGTTTCCGCCGTGACGACCGCCCGGCCGGTGGTGGCTTCCGTCGTGACGACCGTCCGGGTGGGTTCCGTCGGGACGACCGTGACGACCGTCCGCGCCGTGAGGACCGTCCGTTCCGTGACCGTGACGACCGTGGTGGCGACCGCGGCGGTTTCCGCCGTGACGACCGCCCGGGTGGTTACCAGGGTGGCGGCGACCGCGGCGACCGTGGCGGTTTCCGTCGTGACGACCGTGGTGGCCGTGACGACCGCGGTGGCTACCGGGGTGGCCGTGACGACCGGGGCGGCGACCGTGGCGGTTTCCGTCGCGACGACCGCCCGTCGGGTGGTTACGACCGTGGCGGCCGTGACGACCGCGGTGGCTACCGCGGTGGCCGTGACGAGCGCGGCGGCCGGGACCAGGACGACCGCCGGGGCAACTACGAGCCGGTCAAGCGCCTGCCGATCCCGGAGGACGTCACCGGTTTCGAGATCGACGCGGACGTCCGCCAGGAGCTCAAGAGCCTGCCCAAGACGCTCGCCGACGACGTCGCCCGCAACCTGGTGATGGTCGCCCGCCTGCTCGACAGCGAGCCGGAGGAGGCCTACCAGTACTCGCGTGTCGCGCTGCGGCTCGCCTCCCGCGTCGCCGCCGTCCGTGAGGCGGCCGGCTTCGCCTCGTACGTGACCCAGCGCTACTCCGAGGCGCTGACCGAGTTCCGCGCCGCCCGCCGGATGACCGGCCGGGTGGACCTGTGGCCGGTGATGGCCGACTGCGAGCGCGGCCTGGGCCGCCCGGAGCGGGCGCTGGCGATGGCCGGGGAGCCCGAGGTCAAGCAGCTGGACAAGGCCGGTCAGGTCGAGATGCGCCTGGTCGCGGCCGGTGCGCGCGGCGACATGGAGCAGTTCGACGCCGCCGTCGTGACCCTGCAGAGCCCCGAGCTGGCCTCGCCCGCCGTGCACCCGTGGACCGCGCGGCTGCGTTACGCCTACGCCGAGGCGCTGATCGCGGCCGGCCGCGGCGAGGAGGCCCGCGACTGGTTCGCCAAGGCCGCCGAGGCGGACACCGACGGCACCACCAACGCCTCCGAGCGTCTCGCGGAGATCGACGGCGTGGAGTTCGTGGACGCCCTCGACCCGGAGCTCGCCGAGGAGGAGGCCGAGCAGGCCGCCGAGCCGGCCAAGCGCAAGGGCGGCGAGGCCTCGGACGAGCAGGTCATCTTCGAGGACGACGAGGACGTCGAGGAGTACTACGACGAGGACGACCTCGAGATCGACGAGGACTTCGACGGCGTGGTCCCCGAGCGCGCCACCGACGCCGAGAAGGCCGAGCAGGCCGACGAGGCCGGTGAGTCCGGCAAGTAGGCGCCGGACCTGAGCACGAGTGAGGCCCTGCCGCGCCCCGGGAGATCCCGGAGGGCGGCAGGGCCTCACTGCGTTCCGGCCGGTCCGTGGCGGCGCCGGTCGGGCGGTGCGTCAGCCGAGTTCGAGGTTGCGCAGTACCAGCCCGGTGGCCGGCTTCGGCCCGAAGGAGGTGGACTTGCGCGGCATGGTGACGCCCTGTTCGGCGAGCCGGCGCACCACGCTCTCCCGCACCGGGTGCAGCAGGACGGCCGTTCCGCCGGTGCGGGCGGCCTCGCGTTCGGCGGCGTCCGCGGTGTGCAGGTAGCCGATGTCCTCGGGGCCGTCGGGGATCCGCCAGGTGTGGTCGAGCAGGGTGGCGTGCAGCACGGTGGCGTCCAGGTGGCGCCACTCCTCGGGCTTGTCGTGCGGCACGGTGGCGTCGAGCAGGGTCTCGTCGGGGTCGCCGACGAGCCGGTAGACGCCGTCCCCGCCGGTCAGCAGGAAGCCGCTGCCGCCGTGCCGCTTCTGCTCGGCGAGGGCCTGCAGCGCGGTTTCCAGCGGGCCGGGGACCTCCTTGACCCGCCACTGGTCGCCGAGCCGCTGCAGGGCCTCGGCGACCGGCAGCCGGTACAGCACCCGGTGGATGGCCCGCACCCGCAGCGGGTAGCGGGCGGTGTCGACCAGCAGCACCAGGCCGCGGTCCCAGGGGCTGCGCGGCAGGTGGCGGTGCTCGCGCTGGAGCCGCAGGTACATCTCCCAGCGGTGGTGGCCGTCGGCGATCAGCGCCCGGCAGGTGGCCAGGTCGCTGCCGACCTCGGCGATCTCGGCGTGCTCGGTGACCGCCCACAGCCGGTGGTGGGTGCCGTCGGAGGTGGTCGTGGTGAGCAGCGGTTCGCCGCGTACGGCGCGTTCGACGACGTCGGACGCCCCGCCGCCGCCGCGGTAGGTGAGCAGCAGCGGTTCGAGGTTGGCCCGGGTGGTGCGCATCAGGCCGACCCGGTCGGCGACCGGCCGGGGCATCACGTCCTCGTGGGGGAGGACGACGCCGGCCTCGCTGCCGCTGACCGCGAGGGCGCCGATGAGTCCGCGCTGCAGCAGTTCGGGGGTGTCGCCGGAGGCGGGCACGCGCTGCTCGTAGACGTAGAGGGCCGGCACCGGGTCGGCGGCCAGGACGCCCTCGCGCTGCCACTCGCGCAGCAGCCGGGCGGCGTGCCGGTAGCGGGTGTCGCGGTCGGGGCGGTCACCGGTGTCCTCGGGTTCGGGGCGCGGCAGGATCAGCCGGACGACGTTGTGCGGGTCGGCGGTCTCCAGGTCGAGCCGGCGGCCGGGGTCGACGACGTCGTAGGGCGGTGAGGTGACGGCGGCCAGGGCGCCGACCCGGTCGGGGACGTAGCGCAGGCCGCGGAAGGGGGACAGGGACAGACCTGCGGTGGCGACGCGCCCGGGATCGCCGGGGCCGCCGTGCGGAGACTCCGCTCCGCTTTCTGCACTGGGTGTGGTCATTCTGGGCATCGTAACCGGGTACGCGTTGTTCAGAGATCGGAACACCCGGGCCGGTCCGGTGGGCGGGTGTCGTGACCGAGGGCGAGGTGGCGCGTGGACGAGCGCGACGAGCGGGTGGACGACGGCGCCGGTGGCGGCGCTGGTGGGGGCCTCGGAGGGGCTGCCGGTGGGGACGGCGGTGTGCCGGAGCAGCGGCGGTCCGGGGAGCCGGTGGGTGACGTCTACGAGTGGTTCCGCCGGGGCGCGAAGCTGCTCGCCCAGGGCAACCCGGCGGCGGCCGAGCAGTTGCTGGCCCGGGCGGCCGCGGAGGAGCCGGCCTCGCGCAGCATCCGGGAGGCGCTCGCCCGGGCGCAGTTCGACGCGGGCTCGTACGCGGCGGCGCTGGAGAACTTCCGGGCGGTGGCCCTGGCCGATCCGTCGGACGACTACGCTCAGTTCGGGTGGGGTGTGGCGGCGGCCCGGCTGGGTGACTTCGAGACCTCCGCCGAGCACCTGGCGCTGGCCGTGGCGATGCGGCCGGAGACCGACCACTACCGGGCCGCGCTGCGGCAGACCCGGGCGACACTGGCGGCCCGGGCCGGGGCGTTCGGCCCACTGCTGCCGGGGGCGCCGGGGTACCTGGAGCCGCCGGCCGGGGAGCGGCCGCCGCCGCCGGGCCCGGCTTCCGGGCCGGAAGCCGGGAACCACGGCGGGCCCGGAGCCGACGGGTGAGCGGGACCGGCAGGACGGCTGAGCCCGGACGGCACCGGCGGAACCGGCGGCGCCGACAGCACCGACGAGCAGGACTGACGCGATGAGTGAGGTAGAGCAGGCATGACCGAGACGGCCACCACCGTGCGACGGACCGCCCCGGGCGGAAGCGAGCTGCCGCTGACCGAGGCGTACGACACGGCGCTGCTGGACCTCGACGGCGTGGTGTACGCCGGACCGAACGCCATCGACCACGCCGTGGACGCGCTGGCGGCGGCCCGCGCGGCCGGGATGCGGCTGGCGTACGTGACCAACAACGCCTCCCGCCCGCCCCGGGTGGTGGCCGCGCACCTGACCGAGCTGGGCGTGCCGGCCGAGCCGGCGGATGTGATCAACTCCGCGCAGGCGGCGGCCCGGGTGCTCGCCGAGAAGCTGCCGGCCGGGGCGAAGGTGCTGGTGGTGGGCGGTCTGGGGCTGGAGGAGGCGCTGGCCGAGCGCGGCCTGGTCACCGTCCGGACGCTGGCCGAGGAGCCGCTGGCGGTGGTCCAGGGCTTCGACGCCTCGGTGGGCTGGGCACAGCTGGCGGAGGCCTCCTACGCGGTGCAGTCGGGGCTGCCGTGGGTGGCGTCCAACACCGATGTGACGGTGCCGACCGCGCGCGGCATAGCGCCGGGCAACGGGATGCTGGTGGCGGCCGTCCGGGCGGCGACCGGGGTGGAGCCGGAGGTGGCGGGCAAGCCGCTGCCGCCGATGCACCGGGAGACGGTGCTGCGGACGGGCGCGAAGCGGCCGCTGGTGGTCGGCGACCGGCTGGACACCGACATCGAGGGCGCGTTCAACGGCGGCGTGGACAGCCTGCTGGTCTTCACCGGGGTGACGACGGCGGCGCAGCTGCTGGCGGCCCCGGCCGAGCACCGGCCGACCTATCTGGCGGAGGACCTGCGGGGGCTGCTGACCGGGCACGCGCCGGTCACGGCGCGCCCGGACGGCGGGTTCGCCTGCGGCGGGTTCGTCGCGGCGGCGCAGGACGGCGTGCTGCGGCTGGAGGGTGTCGGGGCGGACCGCTGGGACGGGCTGCGGGCGCTGTGCGCGGCGGCGTGGACGGCGCTGGACGCGAACGGCGAGCCGGTGGACGGCCGGAAGGCGCTGGCCGAGCTGGGGTTCTAGAAACCCCGGGAGAATCCCGGGAGAGCCCGGGGAGAACCGGGGACCGGTCGGGTCAGAGCAGGGTGCGCAGCCGCAGCAGATCGCGGAAGCCGGCCTCCAGCCTGACCCGTCCGGTCGCCCAGGCGGACGCGAAGTTGAGCCGGCCGCCGACCAGGGCGAGCAGGTCGTCGCTGCTCATGGTGAGCCGGATGTCGGCCTTCCCGGCGGGGCTGCCGGGGGCCTCTTCGAGGTCCTGGATGCTGCCCTCGCGCAGTCGCCCGGTGAAGGTGAGGTCGAGGTCGGTGATCCGGCAGCTGAGCGAGCGGTCCAGCTCGGCGGCCTTGCGGACGTCACCGGTGGCCTTGGCGAGGTTGCGGCTGAGCTGCTCCAGTGCCTCGCGGCACTCCTCGGCGTCGGCCATGGCGGCGGATCCCCTCCTTCGACGGGCCGCGGCGTTGCGGCCGGACGGCCGGGCCCGGCGGCCGTGACTGCCGGGCCACGGTACCGCAGGACGTGTTTGGCGGTAGCGTCGTCCGTGGGATGCCCGGATCCGTCCGGGCGTCGAGGCGACGGAACGATGCGCGCAGGCGAATGGGAGGCACCCGGATGCTGCCGAGGACGGTGCGAGGAGCGGTGGCGGCCGCGGCCGTGCTGGTGGAGGAGGTCGGCAAGCGGGTCGTCGGGACGGCGGCCGGTCTGCTGGAGAAGGGCGGGATCGACGTCGCCGAGGTGGAGCGCCGGCTGGGCGGGCAGTTCCCGCCGTCGGCGCGGTCGCTCCAGACGCTGGCCGAGGAGGCGGTGACCGCCGGCCGGGCCGGGGTGGACCTCGCGGTGGGGGTGGCGCGCGGTGAGGTCGAGAAGGCCTTCGAGCGGGTCGGCGACCAGGTGACCAAGGTGGGCGTGGTGCTGGCCTACCTGGAGAACAAGCTGCGCGAGGTCGAGGAGGACGACGCGGCGGGCCGGGAGGGGGCCGCGCCGGCCGCGCCCGCGCCCCGGGCCGGCGGGCTGTTCGAGGACGGCTGGGAGCGGGAGACGGCGGGCTCGGCGGAGGCGGAGCGGATAGCGGTGGACGAGCCGGTGGAGGTCGATCCGCCGGTGCCGCCGGCCGCTCCGGTGGTGTCCGCGGCTCCGGAGACGCCGGAAGCCCCGGCTCCGGCCCCGGCTCCGGCGAAGAAGGCCGCGGCGAAGAAGCCGGCCGCCGCGAAGCGGACGGCGGCGCAGGAGCAGCCCGCGAAGAAGGCGGCCGTGAAGAAGACGGCCGTCAAGAAGACCGCGACCGCCAAGCGGACCACCGCCGCGAAGAAGACCGCGGAGGCCGCCGGTCAGGACCAGCCGCCCGCCAAGCGGACCGCGACCAGGAAGACCACCGTCCGCCGGACCACCACGAAGAAGCCCGATGCCTGATCCCGAGAACCCGGCCGGGCCCGTGCCGGACCCCCTCCAGGAGATCGTTCCCCTGCCCGTTCCCGGCACCGGCGAGCCGCTGCCGCTGGGCGTCGACCTGAGCCCGACCGGCCACCCCGAGGTGGACGCCGGCCTGGCCCGGCTGGAGGCGCTGGACGGGGTGCCCACCGACGCGCACGTCGCCGTGTACGAAGATGTCCATCGGCGGCTGGCCGACACGCTGGCCGCCCTCGACCGGGACTGACCGGGCGAAGCACAACCATCCGTAGGAGCTGAAACACCAGTGGCAGTGGCACGACGCCGACTCGACGCGGAGCTGGTCCGCCGCAAGCTGGCCCGGTCGCGGGAGCACGCCTCCGAGCTGATCGCGGCCGGCCGGGTGACCGTCGGCGGGACCACCGCGACCAAGCCGGCCACCCAGGTGGAGACCTCGGCGGCGGTCGTGGTGGCCAAGGACGAGAACGACCCCGACTACGTCTCGCGCGGCGGCCACAAGCTCGCCGGGGCGTTCGCGGCGTTCGTCCCGCAGGGCCTGGTCGTCGAGGGCCGCCGGGCGCTGGACGCGGGCGCGTCCACCGGCGGGTTCACCGATGTGCTGCTGCGCTCCGGCGCCGCGCACGTGCTGGCGGTGGACGTCGGCTACGGGCAGTTGGCCTGGTCGCTGCAGAGCGACGAGCGGGTCACCGTGATGGACCGCACCAACGTCCGCGAGCTGACCCTGGACATGATCGGCGGCACCCCGGTCGACCTGGTGGTCGGCGACCTGTCGTTCATCTCGCTGGGCCTGGTGCTGCCCGCGCTGGCCGGCTGCGCCGCCGAGGACGCGGACCTGGTGCTGATGGTCAAGCCGCAGTTCGAGATCGGCAAGGAGCGGCTGGGCAGCGGCGGGGTGGTGCGCAGCCCGCAGCTGCGCGCCGAGATGGTGCGCCAGGTGGCGGGGCAGGCGTGGGAGCTCGGACTGGGCGTGCGGGCGGTCACCGCGAGCCCCCTGCCCGGGCCGTCCGGAAATGTCGAGTACTTCCTGTGGATGCGCCGGGACGCGCCGCCGCTGGACCTGGCGGATGTGGACCGGGCTGTTGCCGAAGGCCCCCGATAGGGTGCTCTGCGGACGTCCGGTCCGTCATGCTGGGTGGCGCGGCCGTACCGGGCCGACGGGGACCCGGACGGCGTAGGGAGAGGGCAGCGGGCATGAGTGATGAACGTACGGTCTTCCTGATCGCTCACACGGGCCGTGAGGCGGCCCTGCGCAGCGTCGAAGGACTGGTGCACGGTCTGCTCAAGGCGGGGATCCGGATCAGACTGCTGGCCGCCGAGGCGGTCGACCTGGACCTGCCGGACGGGGTGGAGACGGTCGCCGGGGGTCCGGGGGCGGCGGACGGCTGTGAGCTGATCCTGGTCGCGGGCGGGGACGGGACGCTGCTGCGCGGCGCCGAGCTGGCGCGCGAGCACGGCCTGCCGATGCTCGGCATCAACCTGGGCCGGGTCGGCTTCCTGGCCGAGGCCGAGCGGGACGACCTGGCGGTGGTGGTCGAGCGGGTTGTCGACGCCGACTACGAGGTCGAGGAGCGGATGACCCTCGATGTGATCGTCCGCACCAACGGCGACGTGGTGCACCACGACTGGGCGCTCAACGAGGCCTCGATAGAGAAGGCTTCCCGGGAGCGGATGCTGGAGGTGGTGACCGAGGTGGACGGCCGTCCGGTCTCCAACTTCGGCTGCGACGGGGTGGTGTGCGCGACGCCCACCGGGTCGACCGCGTACGCGTTCTCCGGCGGCGGGCCGGTGGTCTGGCCGGAGGTGGAGGCGCTGCTGATGGTGCCGATCAGCGCGCACGCGCTGTTCGCCCGGCCGCTGGTGACCTCGCCGGACTCGGTGTTGGCGGTGGAGGTGCAGCCGAAGACCCCGCACGGGGTGCTCTGGTGCGACGGCCGGCGTTCGGTGGAACTGCCCGCCGGGGCGCGGGTGGAGGTTCGCCGGGGGCAGACGCCGGTGCGGCTGGCCCGGCTGCACCGGGCGCCGTTCACCGACCGGCTGGTGGCGAAGTTCGCGCTCCCGGTGACCGGGTGGCGCGGCCGCACGGACAGCCACTGACCGACCCGGCCCGACCGTTCGATCGTCCGACAGCCTGACGGTCCGACCGTTCGGCCGTCCGACAGCCTGACGGTCCGACGGTCCGACAGCCCCCGACGGTCCGCCGGACCCGTCAGACCGCCAGGGGCTGGGTGTCGTCGGCGCCCTGCCAGCGGCCCTCCTGCTCGGCCCGGGCGGCGACCTCGGCCAGCCGGCGGACGGCGTCCGGCACGGCCGGGGCGGCCACCGTGAGCGGGATCCGGATGTGGTGCTCGAACGCGCCGTCGGAGCCGAACCGGTTCCCGGCGGCGATCCGGACCCCGGCGCGTTCGCCGGCCCGGGCCAGGGCCGCCCCGGACACCCCGCCGGTGCCGACCCAGAGCGACAGCCCGCCCGGCGGCACGGTGAACCGCCAGTGCGGCAGCCGTTCCCGCAGGGCGGCGTCCAGCGCCTCGGCGGTGTCCCGCAGCCGGGTCAGCTGGTGGGCGCGGACCGCCGGGAGGTGCGTGGTCAGCAGCTCGGCGGCGATCAGCTGGTCCAGGACCGGCGCGCCGACGTCGCTGTAGACCCGGGCGCCGGCCAGCCGGCGGACCAGGGCGGGCGCGGCGCGCACCCAGCCGATCCGCAGGCCGCCCCAGAGCAGCTTGCCGGCCGAGCCGACCGTGACCACCTGGGCGGCGCGGTCCAGGGCGGCCGTGGGGCGGGGCGGGGTGACGCCCTCGGGCAGGCCCCAGCCGAGCTCGGCGGTGGTCTCGTCGGCCAGCACGACGGTGCCGGCGGAGCGGGCGGCGGCGAGCAGCTCGCGCCGCTGCTCCTCGTCGATCAGCGCGCCGGTGGGGTTGTGGAAGTCGGGGATCACGTAGGCGGCCTTGGGCGCGGCCCCGCTCAGCACCCGCCGCCACTCGGCGAGGTCCCAGTGGAAGCCGCGGGTGAGCGGGACGGGCACCAGCCGGGCCTCGGCGAGCCGCAGGGCCTGCAGGGTGTGCGCGTAGCTGGGCGCTTCTACGGCGACCCGGTCGCCGCGGCCGAGCAGGACCTGGCGCACCAGGTGCAGGGCGCCCATCGCGCCGATGGTGATCAGGATCTGGTCGGGGGTGGTCGGCAGTCCGCGCTCGGTGAAGCGGCGGGCCACCGCCTCGCGCAGCACCGGGACGCCGGTGGGGTAGTGGCCGTGCCCGGCGGCGTACGCGGGCAGCTGCTCGACGGCGCGGGCGGCGGCGGTCGAGAGGAAGGGCTGCGGTGCGGGCAGCGCGGCGACGCCGAGGTCCAGGACGCGGCCCTGCTCGTCCGGCGGCACCGGGTGCAGGGCGTCGCTGGGCGGGGCCGAGCCCTCGGGCAGCGCGGTCCAGCTGCCGGAGCCGCGGCGGCTGCGCAGGTACCCGTCCGCCCGCAGGGCCTCGTAGGCGGTGGCCACGGTGGTGCGGCTGAGCCGCAGGGCGAGGGCCAGCTCGCGTTCGGCGGGCAGCCGGGCGCCGACCGGCAGCCGGCCCTCGGAGACCAGCAGCCGGACCTGCGCGGCCAGCGTGCGGTAGGCGGGGCGGCGGGCGGCGCCGGGGGGATCGGGCAGCCGCGCGGTGGAGAGCAGCCGGGCGAGCGCCGGGGACGTCACGGTGGTCTGCCAGTCGGCCAAGGCTCATCAGTCCACTTGCTGGGGATTGGCCCTGTCGTGGGCCGTATTGGCCTGGCCATCATGGCAGGGCGGCCATCGAGTCCGCCACCATCGGGGCCGTGTGTCGCGATGGTGCAGCACCACCTGCCGGAGATTCCATGGCCACCCCCGCGAGCACCCGCCCGTCCCCGTCCCCGCCCCCGTCCCCGTCGCTGTCCTCCTCCCCGTCCGCCGCGGCTCCCGGGCGGCCGGGTCTCGCCGTCCGCGTGCTGGGCGACACCCACGCGCTGGGCCGCCGGGTGCCGCAGCTGTTCGTCGGCCTCGCCCTCTACGGGGCCAGCATGGGCCTGATGCTCCGCTCCGGACTCGGCCTGGACCCCTGGGACGTCTTCCACCAGGGCCTGCAGGGCACCGTCGGGCTCTCGGTGGGCGCCTGGGTGACCATCTGCGGCGCGCTGGTGCTGCTGCTGTGGATACCGCTGCGCCAGCGGCCGGGCCTCGGCACGGTCGCCAACGTGCTGGTGATCGGCGCCGCGATGGACGCCACCGTGCGCGTCGTCGACGCCCCCGGGGCACTGCCGGCGCGGATCGCCCTGATGGTCGGCGCGATCGTGCTCAACGGCCTGGCCACCGGCCTCTACATCGGCGCCCGGCTCGGCCCGGGCCCGCGCGACGGCCTGATGACCGGCCTGCACCGGCGCACCGGCCGCTCGCTGCGGCTGATCCGCACCGGCATCGAGCTGACCGTGCTGGCCGCGGGCGTCCTGCTCGGCGGCACGGTCGGGGTGGGCACCGTCGCCTACGCGCTGGCCATCGGCCCGCTCGCGCAGTTCTTCCTGCCCTGGTGCACGGTTCCCGCCCCGGGCTCCGTCGCGGCGCCCGTCGCAGGCCCCGTCGGGGGCCGGGGAACCACGGCTGCGGACTCCCGGAACGGATGAACTTCGCGGCACGGAGTTGCCGCGCGCCGTTGTCGCTCGTCGCGCGGCGGGGGCGGAACCTCGTAAGGTCGTCTCCGTGTTGGACGAGATGCGGATACGGGATCTTGGGGTCATCGACGACGCGGTCGTCGAGCTGGCCCCCGGCTTCACCGCCGTGACCGGCGAGACCGGCGCCGGCAAGACCATGGTGGTGACCAGCCTCGGCCTGCTGCTCGGCGGGCGCGCCGACCCGGGCCTGGTGCGCAACGGCAGCGCCCGCGCGGTCGTCGAGGGGCGCCTCGAACTGCCCGCCGGCTCGCCGGTGGCCGCCCGGGCCGTGGAGGCCGGCGCGGAACTGGACGACGGCGCGCTGCTGATCAGCCGGACCGTCTCCGCCGAGGGGCGCTCGCGCGCCCACGTCGGCGGCCGGTCCGTTCCGGTCGGCCTGCTCGCCGAACTCGGCGAGGACCTCATCGCCGTGCACGGCCAGACCGACCAGCAGCGGCTGCTGCGCCCGGCCCGCCAGCGCGGCGCCCTGGACCGGTACGCGGGCGAGTCCGTGGCCGAGCCGCTGGCCCGCTACCGCGAGGTCCACCTGCGGCTGCGCGAGGTCTCCGCCACCCTGGAGGAGCTGACCACCCGGGCCCGTGAGCGCGCCCAGGAGGCCGACCTGCTGCGCTTCGGCCTCGACGAGGTCGCCGCCGCCGAGCCGGTGGCCGGCGAGGACGAGGAGCTGTCCGCCGAGGCCGAGCGGCTCGGCCACGCCGACGCGCTCTCCTCCGCCGCCACCCTGGCGCACGCCGCGCTGGCCGGCGACCCGGCCGACCCGGAGGCGCTGGACGCGGGCACCCTGCTCGGCCAGGCCCGCCGCGCCCTGGACGCCGTCCGCCACCACGACGAGCGGCTCGCCGCCCTCGCCGACCGGCTGAACGAGGTGGGTTACCTGCTCGCCGACGTCGCCGGCGACCTGGCCGGCTACGCCGACGACCTGGACGCCGACCCGGTGCGCCTGGCCGCCGTCGAGGACCGCCGGGCCGTCCTGGCCCAGCTGCTGCGCAAGTACGGCGGCCCGGAGAACACCCTCGCCGAGGTGATCGCCTGGGCCGAGACCGGCGCCGCGCGGCTCGCCGAGCTGGACGGGGACGACGACCGGATCGACGAGCTCGGCGCCCAGGAGACCCTGCTGCGCGCCGAGTTGGCCGACCTCGCGGCGGAGGTGTCGGCGGCCCGGCAGGGCGCCGCCGGACGCTTCGCGCAGGCCGTCTCCGCGGAGCTCGCCGAGCTGGCCATGCCGCACGCCCGGGTCACCTTCGCGATCAGCCAGGTCGACGACCTGTCCGGGATCGAGATCGAGGGCCGCACCGTCGCCTACGGCCCGCACGGCGTGGACGAGGTCGAGGTGCTGCTGGCCCCGCACCCGGGCGCCCAGCCCCGGCCGATCGCCAAGGGCGCCTCGGGCGGCGAGCTGTCCCGGGTGATGCTCGCCGTCGAGGTGGTCTTCGCCGGCGCGGACCCCGTCCCCACCTACCTGTTCGACGAGGTGGACGCGGGCGTCGGCGGCAAGGCCGCGGTCGAGATCGGCCGCCGGCTCGCCAAGCTGGCCGAGAGCGCCCAGGTCGTCGTGGTCACCCACCTTCCGCAGGTGGCGGCCTTCGCCGACCGCCACCTGGTGGTCGAGAAGACCAACGACGGCACCGTGACCCGCAGTGGTGTCAAGGTGCTCAACGACGAGGAGCGGGTGCGCGAGCTCTCCCGGATGCTGGCCGGCCTGGAGGACTCCGAGCTCGGCCGGGCGCACGCCGAGGAACTGCTCGCCGCCGCCCGCGCCCCCCGCAGGCGCTAGCCCGCAACCGTTCCGGCCCCGGCCCGGAGCCGGTCCGCGGGGGCGGCCCTCGCGGACCGGCCACGACGCGCCCCACCGGGGGCGCCGACTGTCCAAGAGGGCCGCCGACCTGGCATGGTGGCCGCTGGACACTGGCCTCCCTGTCCCGAGCGCCGCCGGCGGGAAACCCCCGCCCGGGGCGCGCGTAGCTGATCGAGTCGGATGCGAGACGACGTGGACCATTCCGCCGCCCGGGCCGCCGCGGCCACCCCCGAACCGGGGCAGCTGCACGTGGTCCTCGTCCTGGCCGCCAGTACCGGCGGCATCGGTGCGCATGTGCGCTCGCTGGCACAGGGCCTGGTCGCGCACGGAGTGACCGTCACGGTCTGCGCCCCCGCCGACGCGGACGCGCTGTTCGGCTTCTCCCGCACCGGCGCCCGGTTCCACCTCGTCGACATCACCCCGACGGCGGGCGCCCGCAGCGACGCCACCGCCATCGGCGAGCTGCGCCGCGCCTTCACCGGCGCCGACGTGGTGCACGCCCACGGCCTGCGCGCCGCGCTGCTGTCCGACCTCGCGCTGCGCACCGCCGGCCGCTTCCCGGGCCTGCGTCCGGAGACGCCGCTGGTGGTCACCGCGCACCACGCGCTGCTCGCCACCGGCATGGAGCGCCGGCTCCAGCGGCTGATGGAGCGCCGGGTGGCGCGCGCCGCCGACCTCGTGCTCGGCGCCTCCTCGGACCTGGTGGCCCGGGCGCGGGAGCTCGGCGCCACGGACGCCCGGCTCGGCCCGGTCGCCGCCCCGCCGATGCCCGAGGGCCGGCTGGAGCGGGCCCGGGCCCGGGCCGCGCTGCTCGGCGCGGGGCCGGACCGCCCGGTGGTCCTGGCGGCCGGCCGGCTCGTCCCGCAGAAGGCGTTCGGGGTGCTGCTGGACGCGACCCGGGAGCTGTCCACGCTGTCCCCGCAGCCGCTGCTGGTGGTCGCCGGGGACGGCCCGGAGGCCGCCGGGCTGCGCGAGCGGGTGGCCGCCGAGAAGCTGCCGGTGCGGCTGCTCGGCTACCGCACCGACGTGCCCGACCTGCTGGCCGCCGCCGACGTGCTGGTGGTCTCCAGCCGCTGGGAGGCCCGTTCGCTGGTGGTCCAGGAGGCGATGCGGGCGGGCGTGCCGGTGGTCGCCACGGCCGTCGGCGGCATCCCGGAACTGGTCGGCGACGCCGCCGTGCTGGTCCCGTCCGGGGACCCGGCCGCGCTCGGCCGGGCGGTGCGCGAGCTGCTGGCCGACCAGGCGCGCCGCGAGCGCCTGGTGGCGGCCGGCCGGCAGCAGGCGGAGACCTGGCCGGACGAGGCCGCCACCGTCGCCCAGGTGCTCAGCACCTACGACGAACTGGTGCAGCGCAACCGGTAGGCCCCGGGGCCCGGCGCCGACACGGCCGGAACACACCGCGTCGGCCTCCCCCGGGAGAGCGCTCTTCGGTGGCACGATGCCCCCCGGCGGAACGGCGTTCCGCGTGGGACGTGAGTCCCCGTCATCCACTTTTCGGGGGGAAAGCGGTATGTGGATTTCCTTGCTGCCGGAAACCGTGCGGCCGGGCGAACGGTTCGACTGGTTCAACGACACGGTCGCGCGGACGGTGATGCCGACGGTGATGAGCCCGGAACCGTCCGCCGAGTTCCGCGCCGAGGCCGAGATGCTGGACCTGGGATCGGTGCGAATGGCCCGGTTCGCCTTCTCACCGCTGCGCTCGCGGCGGACACCGGCCCTGATCCGGCGCGGTGACCCGGAGCAGTACCAGCTGGCGCTGATCCGCGGGGGCGCCGCGGTGCTGTCCCAGTCGGGCAACGAGAACCGGATCGGGGCCGGCGAGTTCGTGCTCTGGGACACCTCGCGCCCGTCCGACACCCGGATCCTGCCCGGACCCGGCCCGGTCCGGCTGACGATGCTGCAGTTCCCGCACACCCTGCTCCCGCTGCCCGGCCGGCGCCTGGAACGACTGCTGGCCGGGCGGCTCGCCGGCGGAAGCGGGGTCGCGGCCGTGCTGACGAACTTCCTCGACTGCCTGGAGGCGCACGGCGACGGCTGCGAGGTGGCGGAGCTGCGCAGGCTGGGCACGGTCGCGGCGGAACTCGCCGGAGCCCTGCTCGCCCAGCGGCTCGACGCCGCAGGGCAGTTGCCCGCCGAGGTCCGGGCCCGGGTGCTGCTGGAGCGCGTCCGCTCCTTCATCGAGGACAACCTCGGCGATCCGCAGCTGACCCCGGGCGCCATCGCCGCGCGGCACAACATCTCGCTGCGCAGCCTCCACCAGTTGTTCCGCTCGCACGACGCGCAGCCGGACACCGTCCACGCCTGGATCCGCCGCCGGCGGCTGGAGCGCTGTCGCGGGGACCTCGGGAGCACCCGGCTCCACACGTACCCGGTGCAGGTGATCGCCGCTCGCTGGGGGTTCAGCAGCGCGACCGTCTTCAGCCGGACGTTCCGCCAGGCCTACGGGCTCACTCCCACCGAGTTCCGGGGGCTGAGCCTCGCCGGGGCCATCGCGCCGAACGTCGAGGATCCCCGCACGGAGCGTACATCTGTACGAACGACCGCTTCCTAATCTCGAAGTCGTGTCCGGGCGGTGAAGTCCGACGGACCACAACAGGACATCGAACGAACGGAGTCGGAAACATGCTGAAGAAGAGGATCGTCCAGGTGGTCGCGGCCACCGCTGCGGTGGCGGCGTTCGGGCTGTTCAGCGCCTCCTCGGCGAGTGCCGCCAACGCGACGTGCGAGAGCTGGGGCGGTATCTGCACCTCCGCCAGCATCGGGTCCAACAGCAACCACGAGGTCTGCTTCTCGGGTACGCACAAGGCACTGTCGTACTGGGGCCGTGCGGAGCTGTGGGACGCCGACACGGGCGTGCTGGTCGGCTCCTTCCCCACCAACCCGACCGAGACGAAGAGCAAGTGCGTCGGCGGCCTCTACGGCAGCCACTACTACGAGCGCGGCACCGGCGGCTACTTCAAGGGCATGGTCTGGAACTGACCCGTCGCGCCACGGGGCCGTGCGGTGCTCCGACCCGCCACCGTCCGGTGAGCTGATCGGAGTTCCGTCGGGAGCACGTACGAGGTTGAGGGCCCGCACCGACCGGTGCGGGCCCTTTCCGCCGTCAGACGGTGGCCTGCTCGCCGGTCCGGTCGGCGGCCGAGCCGTCCGGCTGGGCGGAGAGGTAGGCGCCGCCGCAGGCGGTGAGCCGCAGCGCGGTGTCGATCAGCGGCACGTGGCTGAACGCCTGCGGGAAGTTGCCGACCTGCCGCTTGAGCCGCGGGTCCCACTCCTCGGCGAGCAGCCCGAGGTCGTTGCGCAGCGCCAGCAGCCGGTCGAACAGCTCGCGTGCCTCCTGCACCCGGCCGATCATCGCGAGGTCGTCGGCCAGCCAGAACGAGCAGGCCAGGAAGGCGCCCTCGTGGCCGCTGAGGCCGTCGACGTTGTTACCGGTCTCGTCGTGGGTCGGGTAGCGCATCACGAAGCCGTCCTCGGTGGACAGCTCGCGCTGGATCGCCTCGATGGTGCCGATCACGCGCTTGTCGTCCGGCGGCAGGAAGCCGACCTGGGGGATCAGCAGCAGCGAGGCGTCCAGCTCCTTGCCGCCGTAGTACTGGGTGAAGGTGTTGCGCTCCGGGTCGTAGCCCTTGTCGCAGACGTCCCGGTGGATGGTCTCGCGCAGCTCGCGCCAGCGCTCCAGGTGGCCGCCGTCCGGGGCGTCCTCGGGGGTCTGCTCCAGCAGCTTGATGGTGCGGTCGACGGCCACCCAGGCCATCACCTTGGAGTGCACGAAGTGCCGGCGCGGGCCGCGCACCTCCCAGATGCCCTCGTCCGGCTCCTGCCAGTGCTCCTCCAGGTACTCGATGAGCCGCAGCTGGAGGTGGTGGGCGTGGTCGTTGCGGACCAGGCCGGTCATGTGGGCCAGGTGCAGCGCCTCGACGACCTCGCCGTAGACGTCCAGCTGGAGCTGGCCGGCCGCGCCGTTGCCGATCCGCACCGGCTGGGAGCCCTCGTAGCCGGGCAGCCAGTCCAGCGAGGACTCGGTGAGCTCGCGCTCGCCGGCGATGCCGTACATGATCTGCAGGTTCTCCGGGTCGCCGGCCACCGCGCGCAGCAGCCACTCGCGCCAGGCCCGGGCCTCCTCGCGGTAGCCGGTGCGCAGCAGCGAGGAGAGGGTGATCGCCGCGTCGCGCAGCCAGGTGTAGCGGTAGTCCCAGTTGCGCTCGCCGCCGATGTCCTCGGGCAGTGAGGTGGTCGGGGCGGCAACGATGCCTCCGGTGGGGGCGTAGGTGAGGCCCTTGAGGGTGATCAGGGAGCGGATCACGGACTCCCGGTAGGGGCCCTGGTAGGTGCACTGGCCGACCCACTCGTGCCAGAAGTCGGCGGTGGCGTCGAGCACTTCCTCGGCGTCCGGGGCCTTGGGCGGCTCCAGGTGGGAGGCCTGCCAGGTGAGCGCGAAGGCGATCCGCTCGCCGGCCGAGACGGTGAAGTCGGCGTAGGTGGTGAGGTTGCGGCCGTAGGTGTCGGCCTGGCCGTCCAGCCAGACCGAGTCGGGGCCGGCCACGGCGACGGTGCGGTGGCCGCCGTCGGGCTGCTCGACCCGGTGCACCCAGGGCACGATCCGGCCGTAGCTGAACCGCATCCGCAGCGCGGAGCGCATCCGGACGGTGCCGGCCACGCCCTCGACGATCCGGATCACCTGCGGGACGGCGTCCTTGCCGGCGAGCGGGCGGGGCGGCATGAAGTCGATCACCCGGACGGTGCCGCCCTGGGTGTCCCACTCCTGCTCCAGGATCAGCGAGTCGCCCCGGTAGCGGCGGCGGTCGGCCGGCAGGGCGGGGGCGGCGGCGGTCGGCGGGATCCGCGGGTCGTCGGCGGTCGGGCCGGCGGTGGTCGGGTCGGCGGGGACCGCTTCGGTGGCGGGGGAGGGCAGTTCGGCGGCCACCGCCTCGGCGGGGCCGATTCGCCAGAAGCCGTGTTCGTCGGTGCCGAGCAGTCCGGCGAAGACCGCCGGCGAGTCGAATCGGGGCAGGCAGAGCCAGTCCACCGCGCCGTCCCTGCTGACGAGGGCGGCGGTCTGCATGTCCCCGATGAGTGCGTAGTCCTCGATACGGCCGGCCACGTGATCTCCAGTTCGCAATGTGGTCACGACGCATCGGCGATCCGAGGGGGAGCCTGCGGGTACGGCGGGACCGGTGCCACCCCGGGACGTCCGGCCCTCCGTCGGGTGGTGGCGGGCCTTGCTGGAGTGTCCGCGAGGGCTCGATCGAGCCTCTGGGTGGGTGGGGGGAGCGGGAAATAACGGGGAGGTCCGGTCGCGCATCGGGGACCGAGAGGTTCCTGACCCTCCCACGCCCTCCGCGGCTCATGTTGTCGGCGATGCGTCCGAGCAGCTTACGACGGACGAAAGGGGCGAAGCACGCGGGCGCAGCGCGGTGTGGCGCCGCATTTCGGCGGAAATACCGCGCATCGCGGGGGAGGCCGCCAGGATGGCTCGGAAGGATCAGCTCCGGATGACACGAAGTGGGGATCCGGCGATGGCCCGCCCGAGCCGATCCGGGCCATCGGGAGTGGCCCGCTCGGGCCGGTGGTGCGACGCGTGTGGCGTCTGCGCCGGGTGGTGCGCCGGTGGCGCGCCCGGCGTACGCCCCGGGAGCGTCCCGGCGGATCCGGCCCGGGAAACCGGGCGCCCGCCGCCGCGCGGGGGCGGCCCGGAACGCGTTCGGGCCGGGGCACTGTTACCCTGGTATCCCGTGGACCGGTGGGATCAAACGCCCCGGACCGGCCGAACCGACGACCTCCGGGCGCCGTGCCCCCGCACCGCCTCCCTCGTCGGGACGGCGAGCCGCGAGCCTCCCACCACGTCACCTTCGACTCGCGACCCACGGGAGCCCCCTCTTGGCACAGCCCCATTCCGGCAAGGCATCGAACGGCCGCGCCGTGACGACCAAGCACCTCTTCGTCACCGGGGGTGTCGCCTCGTCGCTCGGCAAGGGCCTCACCGCCTCCAGCCTCGGTGCCCTGCTCAAGGCCCGCGGCCTGCGCGTCACGATGCAGAAGCTCGACCCGTACCTCAACGTGGACCCGGGCACCATGAACCCGTTCCAGCACGGTGAGGTCTTCGTCACCGACGACGGCGCCGAGACCGACCTCGACATCGGTCACTACGAGCGGTTCCTGGACACCAACCTGCACGGCTCGGCCAACGTCACCACCGGCCAGGTGTACTCGACCGTCATCGCCAAGGAGCGCCGCGGCGAGTACCTGGGCGACACCGTCCAGGTCATCCCGCACATCACCAACGAGATCAAGTCCCGGATCCGCCGGATGGCGACCGAGGACGTCGACGTGGTGATCACCGAGGTCGGCGGCACCGTCGGCGACATCGAGTCGCTGCCGTTCCTGGAGGCCGTCCGCCAGGTCCGCCACGAGGTCGGCCGGGACAACGTCTTCTTCGTGCACGTCTCCCTGCTCCCCTACATCGGCCCCTCGGGCGAGCTGAAGACCAAGCCGACCCAGCACTCCGTCGCCGCGCTGCGCAACATCGGCATCCAGCCCGACGCCGTCGTGCTGCGCGCCGACCGCGAGGTCCCGCAGGCCATCAAGCGCAAGATCTCGCTGATGTGCGACGTCGACGAGGAGGCCGTGGTCGCCGCGATCGACGCCAAGTCGATCTACGACATCCCCAAGGTGCTGCACGGCGAGGGCCTGGACGCCTACGTCGTCCGCCGCCTGGACCTGCCGTTCCGCGACGTGGACTGGACCACCTGGGACGATCTGCTGCGCCGCGTCCACGAGCCGCAGCACATCGTCAAGGTCGCGCTGGTCGGCAAGTACATCGACCTGCCGGACGCCTACCTGTCGGTGACCGAGGCGCTGCGCGCCGGCGGCTTCGCCAACAACGCCCGGGTCGAGATCAAGTGGGTCACCTCCGACGACTGCGAGACCCCCGAGGGTGCGCAGGAGCAGCTCGGTGACGTCGACGCGATCTGCATCCCCGGCGGCTTCGGCGACCGCGGCGTCAACGGCAAGGTCGGCGCGATCACCTACGCCCGCGAGAACCGCGTCCCGCTGCTGGGCCTGTGCCTGGGCCTGCAGTGCGTGGTCATCGAGGCGGCCCGCAACCTGGCCGGCCTGCCCGAGGCCAACTCCACCGAGTTCGACGCCGCCGCCAAGCACCCGGTGATCTCCACCATGGCCGAGCAGCTGGCCATCGTCGACGGCAAGGGCGACCTGGGCGGCACCATGCGCCTGGGCCTGTACCCGGCCAAGCTCGCCGAGGGCTCGATCGTCCGCGAGGTCTACCACGGCGAGCAGTACGTCGAGGAGCGCCACCGCCACCGCTACGAGGTCAACAACGCCTACCGGGCCGACCTGGAGAAGACCGGCCTGGTCTTCTCGGGCCTCTCCCCGAAGGGCGACCTGGTCGAGTACGTCGAGTACCCGCGCGAGGTGCACCCCTACCTGGTGGCCACCCAGGCCCACCCGGAGCTGAAGTCCCGGCCGACCCGCCCGCACCCGCTGTTCGCGGGTCTGGTGAAGGCCGCGATCGAGATCAAGACGGCCCCGGCCGACGCCGAGTAGGTCACCCGCGTTCCATCGGACGGCGGCCCCGCGATTCCTGCGGGGCCGCCGTTCGGCGTTAGATTGTGTCGTACTGACGAAAAGGGGAGACGTGATGGACGAGCGCAGCACCGCCGAGGTCGCCGACCGGGCCGAGGAGTGGGAGATCCGGGGGAGCACCACACCGTTCCAGGGCCGGGTCACCGGCGTGCGCAGCGAGGAGGTCCGGATGCCCGACGGCAGCTGGGCCCGCCGCGACTACCAGACCCACCCCGGCTCGGTCTCCGTCCTCGCCCTGGACGACCGGCAGCGGGTGCTGATCCTGCGCCAGTACCGCCACCCGGTGCGCCAGCGCCTCTGGGAGCTGCCGGCCGGCCTGCTCGACGTCCCCGGCGAGAACCCGCTGCACGCCGCCCAGCGCGAGCTGTACGAGGAGGCGCACTGCAAGGCGGGCAGCTGGCGGGTGCTGGTCGACTTCTACACCTCGCCCGGCGGGACGGACGAGGCGCTGCGGCTCTTCCTGGCCACCGACCTCGCCGAGGCCGAGGGGCAGCGGTACGAGGCGCACGGGGAGGAGCTGGAGCTGGAGTCGGCGCGGGTGCCGGTGGAGGAGCTGGTCCGGCTGATCCACGCCGGGCGGCTGCACAACCCCACCCTGATCACCGGCACCCTGGCGCTCTACGCGGCCCTGCACGGCCCGGGCGGCCTGGACGCCCTGCGCCAGGCGGACTCGCCCTGGCCCGCCCGGCCCTTCGCGTAGGCCCCGGCGTCCCGGGGCCGGGTGCCCCGGGGGCCCGGGCGGCGTCCCGGGGCCCGGCGTCCCGGGTCCCGGGCCCTCCGAAGGCCCCGGCTCGGCCGGCGGGGTGATTCGCCGGTTCGTACGACCGGATGTCACCTCGGCCGGAGCGGACGGTCGAACTACGCTTCGCAGACGGGGCGTCCACTGCGGGGCGCCTTCGGTGAGCGCTGGCGAGGTCGGGAGTGGCACGGGTGGCGAGGAAGACGGTGACGATGGAGGCCGGGGCCGGCGCGCCCGCCGAGCGCGTTCCCGGGCTGGACCGGCTGCCCGTCGGCCCCGCCCTGTTCGTCGGCCGGCGCACCGAACTGGCCGCCCTGCGGGCCGCCGCCGCGCGCCCGGCGGAGGGCCGCAGCCCGGTCCTGGTGCTGGCCGGCCGGCCCGGGTCGGGCCGCACCGCGCTGGCCGTGCGGTTCGCCGTCACCGCCGCCGCCCAGTACCCCGACGGCGTGCTCTTCGCCCGGCTGTCCGCGCCCGACGGCAGCCGGGTGCCGCCCGCCCGGGTCGCCCGCAGACTGCTGGAGCAGCTCGGCGCGGACACCGCGGGCGTCCCGCTGCCCGCCGCCGTCGAGGACGGCCGGGACGATCCGGCCTGCGTCGCGCTGCGCGGGGCGCTGGCCGGGCGGCGGGTCCTGCTGCTGCTGGACGACGTCCGGGACGCCGGGCAGCTGTGGCCGCTGCTCGCGGACGAGCCGGGCTGCCTGGTGCTCGCCACCACGGCCGGGCCGCTCACCGGGATCGAGGACATCGACCCGGTCATCCTCGGCGGGCTGGACCGCCCGGCGGCCGCCGAACTGCTCGGGGACCTCGTCGGCGGGACGCGGATCGGCTGCGACCCGGTCGGCGGGGCCGACCTGGCGGAGGCCTGCGGGTCCCAGCCGGCGGCGCTGCGGCTGATGGCGGGACGGCTGCGCGGCAATCCGGAGCTGGCGGTCACGGAGGCGGCGAAGGAGCTGGTACGGGCCGTCGCCGAGGCGTCCTCGTCGGCGGCCCGGGACGCGGGGGAGCCCGGCACGGAGCCGAAGTTCGAGAAGGCGGAGAAGGCGGAGAGGGCCGAGGAGCCCGCGAAGGCGGAGACGGCGGCGAAGTCCGCGAAGTCGGCGAAGAACGCGCCGGGCCGGCGGCGGAAGGGGGCCGCGCAGGAGCCGGGCACCGCCGTACCCGCTCCGGTCGTGGCCGTGGCGCCCCCGGCCGAGCCGGCCCGCGACCCGGCCGCCTGGGTGCGGCCCGGGCCGGAGCCCGCCGAGCCCGTCCCGGTGCCGGACAACGACCCCTTGATCGGCGCGTTCACCCTCGCCTACACGGGCCTGCCCGCCGCGCAGGCCCGGATGCTGCGCGCGCTCACCCTGGCCCCCGCCCAGTGCGCGGACCTGCGCACCGCCTCCGCGCTGGTCGGCTGCCCGGCCCCGGAGGCCGCCGGGACGCTGGCGGCGCTCGCCGAGCGGGAGCTGCTCACCGTGGAGCCGCCGGCCGCCGACGGCACCGCCCGCTACCGGGTGCCGGGCCGGCTGCACCCCCGGCTGGTCCGGCTGCGCGCGCGGGAGGACCGGCCCGCCGAGATCGAGCTGGCCCGGGCCCGGCTGCTGGAGCGGCTGGTCCGGCTCACCGAGTCCGCCCGGGCGCTGCTGGACCCCTCCGCCGGACCGAGCCCCGATCCGCTGCCCGGTCCGCTGCGGCTGACGTCCGCCGCGCACGCCCGGCAGTGGCTGCTCGGCGAACGTGACGTACTTCTCGGCGCGGTCGCCGACGCGATCGGCCAGGGCGACCTCGACGGCTCGGCCGGCCGACTGGTCACCGCCCTGCTCCGGTCGCTGCCGCTGACCGGCGCCGCCGCCCCGGCCGACCTCCACCAGCTGCACGAACTGGTGCTGACGGTGGCCGAGCGGCACGGCCGCCCGCGCCGGGCCTCCGCCGCCCTGCTCAACCTGGGCGACCTGCAGGCCGCCGCCGGCCGCTGGGAGCAGGCCTGCGGTCACTACCGGGCCGCCCTGGAGCACGCCAGGGCCGCTGACGACGAGGCGCTCTGTGCCCGCGCGCTGGAGGGCGCGGCGGGCTGCCACCGGGCGCTCGGCGACGCGGTGCGCGCCGCCGACTGGTACGGCCGGGCGCTGGGCCTGCGGCAGTCGATGGGCGACCAGGCCGCCGAGGCCCGGCTGTTGGCCAGGGTGGCCGAGGCGCACAGCGCGCAGCGCCGCTTCGACGAGGCCGAGCGCGAGTACCGGGCGTCCCTCGCGGTGCTGCGCAGGCTCGGCGACGAGCACGGCCGGGAGGCGGTCGGCACCGCCCTCGCGGAGCTGCGGGAACGCGTCTCGGCCGGGTGGTAGCGGGCTTTTCGGGAGTATTGTCGAAGATGCCCGGTCGGCACCGCTTTGGTAGGAAGATCGCGAGGGAAGCCTACGAACCTGCCAATGCGTCCGGCAGATTTATTCACATTGGAAGGCTGACAGGCCGCCTGGGCTTCATTACACTCGACTCAGCGCGCAGCAATCCGTGCCCCGGTGTCTTCCGGAGGCTTCCCCCGTGCGCGCGGCCCGCCGGTCTTCTCCGGTAGGGACCCCCATGGCAAGAGGACGTGTTTAGCCGTGAAGGTCGGCATCCCCCGCGAGGTCAAGAACCACGAGTACCGCGTGGCCATCACGCCTGCCGGTGTGCATGAGCTGGTCCGCAACGGACACGAGGTCTACATCGAGGACAACGCCGGCGTCGGCTCCTCGATCCCGAACGAGGAGTACGTGGCCGCCGGCGCCACCATCCTCCCCACCGCCGACGAGGTGTGGGCCACCGCCGACCTGGTGCTGAAGGTCAAGGAGCCCATCGCGGAGGAGTACCACCGCCTGCGCAAGGGCCAGACGCTCTTCACCTACCTCCACCTGGCGGCCGACCGGGCCGGCACCGACGCGCTGGTCGCCTCCGGCACCACCGCCATCGCGTACGAGACCGTGCAGCTCGCCAACGGCGCCCTGCCGCTGCTCGCCCCGATGTCCGAGGTCGCGGGCCGCCTGGCCCCGCAGGTCGGCTCGTACCACCTGATGCGTCCGGCCGGCGGCCGCGGCACCCTGCCCGGCGGCGTGCCCGGCACCCACCCGGCCAAGGCCGTCGTCATCGGCGGTGGCGTCTCCGGCTGGCACGCGGCCACCATCGCCATCGGCATGGGCTACGACGTGACCCTGCTGGACCGCGACATCAACAAGCTGCGCGAGGCCGACAAGATCTTCGGCACGAAGATCAAGGCCATCATGTCCAACGCCTTCGAGCTGGAGAAGGCCGTCGTCGAGGCCGACCTGGTCATCGGCGCCGTGCTGATCCCGGGCGCCAAGGCCCCGAAGCTCGTCACCAACGAGCTGGTCTCCCGCATGAAGCCGGGCTCCGTGCTCGTCGACATCGCCATCGACCAGGGCGGCTGCTTCGAGGACTCGCACCCCACCACGCACGCCGAGCCGACCTTCCAGGTCCACAACTCGGTCTTCTACTGCGTGGCCAACATGCCGGGCGCCGTCCCGAACACCTCCACCTACGCGCTGACCAACGCGACGCTGCCGTACGTCGTCGAGCTGGCCAACCGCGGTTGGAAGGAGGCGCTGCGCCGCGACGCCGCGCTGGCCAAGGGTCTGAACGTCCACGAGGGCCAGATCACCTTCGCCGCCGTCGCCGAGGCCTTCGGCCTGGAGTCGGTCTCCCTGGAGTCCGTGCTCGCCTGAGCGTGACGCGTGTCGCCCCCGGCCCGGTGCACTCCGGGCCGGGGGCTTCGCCGTGCCCGTGCACAGGGGGTCACCGAGGCCTCCCGGTCCCCGCGTGAACGAGGGGTGAATCCGGTGGTGACGTCGGGGGCGGGGGGTGCGGGTCGCTCTGTCGTCAATTTCCGTCGGTCGTGTCACCCGACCCCGGAAACCTTGGAGTCGGGGGCCTTCGCATCCCTTGACAGAGGGTTGCCTGATAGTCGACACATCCTGCCCACTACCGTGGATTGTGTTGCTGCGAACGCCTTGAACGGCCTAGAGTCGCAAACCGTCGGCATGCTGCCACGCTGACGAATCGACATAGAGTCCTGGATGCCCAAGGAGGTAAGACGACTTGTGAATGAGTCGACATTTGCTCCCGGGGGTGGTCAGCCAGGACTGGCGGCGCACACCGCCGGCCAGCCGACTGAGGAGCCCGGGGCCAGGCAGCCCACCGTGGGCTCGGCCGAGGTCGGCTCGGTCGCTCTCCGTACTTTCGAAGCACGCCAGAACACAGCACAGGTGACCACGGTGACCGACTACGACGCCGAACTGCCGGCCCACGGCCTGGCCTACGGCGAGTTCGCCTACGGCGCCTACGACGACCCCGACGCCGAGTACGAGCCGGACCCCGAGTACGCGGCCACGCTCGCCCCCGACGCCGCCCGCCAGCGTCGCGAGCGGATCGGCCCCACCGGGCGCCCCCAGCCCTACTTCCCGATCCCCGCGCCGGTGGCCGAGCACGGCCCCGCGCAGATCATCGCGATGTGCAACCAGAAGGGCGGCGTCGGCAAGACCACGTCGACCATCAACCTGGGCGCGGCGCTGGCCGAGTACGGCCGCCGCGTGCTGCTCGTCGACTTCGACCCCCAGGGCGCCCTCTCCGTCGGCCTCGGCGTCAACCCGATGGAACTCGACGTCACGGTCTACAACCTGCTGATGGAGCGCGGGCTGACGGCCGACGAGGTGCTGCTGAAGACGGCCGTGCCGGGCATGGACCTGCTGCCGTCCAACATCGACCTCTCCGCCGCCGAGGTGCAGCTGGTCAGCGAGGTGGCCCGGGAGTCCGCGCTGGCGCGCGCCCTGAAGCCGCTGCTGCCCGACTACGACTACGTCATCATCGACTGCCAGCCGTCGCTGGGTCTGCTGACGGTCAATGCGCTGACGGCCGCTCACAGCGTCATCGTGCCGCTGGAGTGCGAGTTCTTCGCGCTGCGCGGTGTCGCGCTGCTCACCGAGACCATCGAGAAGGTCTGCGAGCGGCTCAACCCCGAGCTGCGGCTGGACGGCATCCTCGCCACCATGTACGACTCGCGCACCGTGCACAGCCGTGAGGTGCTGGCGCGCGTCGTCGAGGCGTTCGGCGACCACGTCTTCCACACCGTCATCGGGCGGACCGTGCGCTTCCCGGAGACCACCGTCGCCGGCGAACCGATCACGACGTACGCGACCAATTCGGTCGGTGCCGCCGCCTACCGCCAGCTCGCCAGGGAGGTGCTCGACCGGTGCCGCCCCGCCGAGTGAGTCTCCCGGGTGCCGACGAGCTGTTCCGAACCACCGGTGGGATGGCGCTGTCGCCGTCCCTCGCGTCGCGTTCGGCCGCCGAGGCGCCCAGACCGGAGACCGCGCGGGCGGTCAACGGCGTCGGTGACGCGGACGACGCCGAGGGCGTCGACGGCGCCGGCGCCACCGGCGGCGAGGGCCCCGAGCACGCCGACGGCGGCGACGGGGCGGTCGGGGACCAGGCAGTGGCGAGGCGCGCGCCGCGCCGCGCGATCGGCGGACCGGGCGCGGCCGGCGTGCCCGCGCCCGCGCAGCCGGGCGGCCAGGGTGCCACCGGGACGGCGGCCGGCAAGGCCGCGCCGGGAGGCCGTGCGGCGGCCCCGGCGCCGCGCCAGCACCCGGGTGCCGCCGAGGAGCGGCCGCGTCCGCGGGGCCGTGCCCCGCGCCGCCCGAGCGGGCGCGAGCGGCACGACGAGAAGATCACCGTGTACGTGTCCGCCGAAGAACTGATGGACCTCGAACACGCGCGGCTGGTGCTGCGCGGTGAGCACGGTCTGGCGGTGGACCGCGGCCGGATCGTCCGGGAGGCCATCGCGGTGGTGCTGGCGGACCTGGAGCAGCGCGGCGAGGCCAGCATCCTGGTACGGCGGCTGCGCGGGCGCTGAGCCCGCTCCCGGGGGCCGCGGGGCCGCGGGGGGTCCGGGACGGTTCGGTACGGCGTGTCGGTGGGCCCCGGTGCGCGGCGGGCGGCGCGGACGGGCGAAGATGGACCGTCATGCCGAGTACGCCCGAGATCCCCGTCGTCGACCGGACCGCCGTTGGAGCGGCCGGACCGGGTGCGCCGGAGGGCGACGGGCCGCAGGGCGGTTTCAGGGTCCGGCTGGACAACTTCGAGGGCCCGTTCGACCTGCTGCTGAGCCTGATCGCCAAGCACCGGATGGACGTCACCGAGATCGCGCTGGCGACGGTCACCGACGAGTTCATGGCCCACATCCGCGCCATGGGGCCGGACTGGGACCTCGACGCGGCGACCGAGTTCCTGGTCGTCGCCGCCACCCTGCTCGACCTCAAGGCGGCCCGGCTGCTGCCCGCCGCCGAGGTCGAGGACGACGAGGACCTCGCCCTGCTGGAGGCCCGCGACCTGCTCTTCGCCCGGCTGCTCCAGTACCGGGCCTACAAGCGGGCGGCGGCGCTGTTCGGCGAGCGCTGGGCCGGCGAGCTGCTGCGGCGGCCCCGGGCCGTCGGCCTGGAGCCGCGGCACGCGGAACTGCTGCCCGAGGTCGTGATCGGCATCGGCGCCGAGCGCCTCGCCCAGCTCGCCGCCCGGGCGATGGCGCCGAAGCCGAAACCGGTCGTCTACGTCGACCACATCCACGCCCCGCCGGTCAGCGTGCGCGAGCAGGCGGGCCTGGTGGTCGGGCTGCTGAGCGAGCTGGGCGAGGCCACCTTCCAGCGGCTGGTCGCCGACGCCCCGGACACCATGGTCGTGGTCGCCCGGTTCCTGGCACTGCTGGAGCTGTACCGCGAGCGGGTGCTCGCGTTCGAGCAGCCGGACGCGCTCGGCGAGCTGCTGGTGCGGTGGGTGGCCGAGGCGGACCGGGGCGCGGTCGAGGTGACGGACGAGTTCGACCGGCCCGTGGGCGAGGCCGGGGCGCGGGCGGCGAAGGGCGAGGAGGACGGGCGATGACGGCCGGGAGCGGCGGCGCGGGCGGCGGACGGCCGGCCCGGCGAGTGCTGGGCGTGCCGGGGCGGGCACGCGCCGAGGAGTGGCTGGAGCCGGCGCCGACGGTGCCGGAGGCGCTGGAGCCGGAGCCGGACGGGTCCGAGGCAGCGGTGGCGGAGCCGGACGGGTCCGACGTGGCGGTGCCGGTGCCGGTCGCGGACTTCGGCCTGGGGCTGCGGGCCGAACTGGAGGCGATCCTGATGGTCGTCGACGAGCCGGCCACCGAGGCCCACCTGGCGTCGGTGCTGGACCGGCCGTGCGCACAGGTGGCGGCGGCGCTGCGCGAGCTGTCCGCCGAGTACACCGCCCAGGGACGGGGCTTCGACCTGCGGCTGGTGGCCGGCGGCTGGCGTTTCTACAGCCGCGCGGCCTGCGCACCGGCCGTCGACCGCTTCCTCCTGGACGGCCGGCAGGCCCGGCTGACCCAGGCCGCACTGGAGACCCTGGCGGTGGTCGCCTACCGGCAACCGGTGTCCAGATCGCGGGTCTCGGCCGTCCGCGGTGTGAACTGTGACGGCGTGATGCGTACCCTGGTACAGCGAGGACTGGTGGAAGAGGCCGGATCCGAGCCCGAAACAGGTGCGATCCTGTATCGGACGACGAACTACTTCCTGGAACGGATGGGGCTCCGCGGCCTGGACGAGCTGCCGGAGCTCGCTCCCTTCCTGCCCGAGGTCGACGACGTGGAAGCGGAGTCCCTGGAGGGCACGATGATCGCGGAGGCGGTCGCCGCCGCTGCCGCGCAGGCCGCGGACGGCAGTGGCGAGGCCGGTCGGGCTGCGCCCGATCGGTAGGGGGCGGTGAGGTCGGCCGAAACGACCGCACAGCCCAGACGGTAACGACGTACGGACACTTTGATGCGTAGCAGTGGCAACGGCAGGAACAGCAGCGGCGGCGGCAGCGGTCGCGGCGGACAGGGCGGGGGCGGCCGGGGCGGCTCCTACGGGGGCGGCTCGGGCCGCGGCGGCTCCGGCGCGCGCGGGGGTTCGTACGGCGGCGGGTCCGGCGGCGGCCGGGGCGGCTCGGCCCCGCGCGGCGGCTCGGGCTCGTACGGCCGGGACGACCGGCGCGACAGCCGCCGCGACGACCGCCGGGACGACCGGCGCGACGACCGCCGCTACCCGGACCGCCCGCTGCGGCCCGAGGAGCGCAAGTACGACCGCCCCGAGTACGGCGGCGGCCCCAACGCCACCCCGGCCCGCGGCGGCTTCGCCGGGCGCCGGCCCGGCCCGGCCCCGCGCCCGCGCCGGGAGGGCCAGGGCGCCCCGGGCGACCCGCGCCGTCAGCCGCAGCGCTCGCGCGAGCTGCAGGCCCGGATCGAGGACGCGGTGCTGGCCCGGCACGACAAGCCGGCCGTGAAGCTGCCGAAGACCTTCGGCGAGCCCGAGGGCGAGCGCCTGCAGAAGGTGCTGGCCCGGGCCGGCGTCGGCAGCCGCCGCGCCTGCGAGGAGCTGATCGAGCAGGGCCGGGTCGAGGTCAACGGCAAGCGGGTCACCGAGCAGGGCAAGCGGGTCGACCCGCAGAAGGACGAGATCAAGGTCGACGGCCTGACCGTCGCCACCCAGTCCTACCTGTTCTTCGCGCTGAACAAGCCGGCCGGCGTGGTCTCCACCATGGAGGACCCGGACGGCCGCCAGTGCCTCGGCGACTACGTGACCAACCGGGAGACCCGGCTGTTCCACGTCGGCCGCCTGGACACCGAGACCGAGGGCATCATCCTGCTCACCAACCACGGCGAGCTGGCCCACCGCCTCACCCACCCCCGGTACGGCGTGACCAAGACCTACCTGGCCGCCATCCAGGGCCCGATCCCGCGCGACCTGGGCAAGCAGCTGGCCAAGGGCATCGAGCTGGAGGACGGCTACGCCCGCGCCGACAGCTTCAAGGTCGTCTCGAACGTCGGCAAGAACTACCTGGTCGAGGTGACCCTGCACGAGGGCCGCAAGCACATCGTCCGCCGGATGCTGGCGGAGGTGGGCTTCCCGGTCGAGAAGCTGGTGCGCACCCACTTCGGGCCGATCGCGCTCGGCGACCAGAAGTCCGGCTGGCTGCGCCGGCTGACCAACCCCGAGGTCGGCCAGCTGATGCGCGAGGTCGGGCTGTAACGGCTGCCGCGACGGTCCCCGGAGGGCCTCCCCGCCACTCGGCGGGGAGGCCCTCCGTCGTCCGGCGGATCCTGCTGTGAAGCGGACCGCATCGGCCGTGATCGCCTTGTCAGCCCCAGGACCCGTGGCCGAGTATTGCCACCTGACCACGACCCGCCGGGTGGCGGGACTGCGCCACCCGGCGCGGGGCGAGAGTCGAACGGGGAGCGACGCCGTGTCCGATGCACCACTCAGCGCTCTGGGACTGGCCGGACCGGACGGGCGGATCTACGCGGCGCTGGTGGCCAACCCGCAGTCCACGGCCGAGGACCTCGCCGGGCACTGCGGCCTGACCCTCCAGCAGAGCCTGCGGGCCCTGGACCGGCTCGCCCAGCAGGGCATGGCCACCCGGGCCCCGGTGGACCGCCAGCGCTTCCTGCCGGTCGCCCCGGACGTCGCCATCGGCACGCTGATCGGCCACCGGGAGTCCGAACTGCGCCACGCCCGGGCCGAGATGCACCGGCTGATGGACGCCTTCCGGGAGGCCTCGCGCTACACCGACCCGGCGCACTCGGTCGAGGTGCTGACCGGCGGCGAGGCCATCGCCCAGCGGCTGGAGCACATCACCGAGACCAGCCAGTACCAGATCCGCGGCTTCGACTGCCCGCCCTACATCCAGGACCCGGTGGCCAACATCCCGCTGCAGCGCCAGCGGCTCAAGGAGGGCGTGCGGTTCCGGACCGTCTACGACCGGGAGGCGGTGGCCTGGCCGGGCCGCCTGGAGAAGAACATCCTGGCCGGGGTCGCCGACGGCGAGGAGGCCCGGGTCCGGCCGGTGCTCCCGATGAAGATGGTCCTGTCGGACGACCGGATGGCGATCATCCCGATCAGCGTCGGCGACAGCGTCCTCGACGCCGCCTACGTCATCCACCCCTCGGCGCTGCTCCAGGCGCTGGACACGCTGTTCGAGGCGGAGTGGGAGCGCGCCGTCCAGCTGCAGGCCGCGATCGGCACCGGCGACGGGACGCTGGAGCCGGAGGCCGACCACCGCAAGCTGCTCGGGCTGCTGGCGGCCGGCCTCACCGACGAGTCGATCGCCCGCTCGCTGGGCTGGAGCGCCCGGACCACCCAGCGCCGGCTCCAGTCGCTGATGCGCGAGCTGGGCGCCACCACCCGCTTCCAGGCCGGCATGGCGGCCCGGGAGCGGGGCTGGCTGTGACCGCGGAGCGGTGTGCGGGCGTCAGCTCCAGGGGGAGAGCGAGGCCCAGCGGCCGTCCGGCCCACGCTCGACCTTCTCCAGGCCGACCACCGCCGTACGGTTCAGCCGCCCGTAGATGTGCGGGTACAGCACCCCGGGAGTCGCCCCGGGCGGCGGTCCGCCGTGCGGGGCCTCCCACTTGACCATCGGTTCCACCATCGACTCCTCGATCAGCAGCACCATCAGCGGTTCGCGGGCGTCGGCGAAGAAGGCGTTGGCCACGGCGAGCGCGGTCCGCTCGTCCGCCGCGCAGTGGATGAACCCGTCGGTGAGCAGCGAGGCGGTCGCGTACGGCCGGCCCGGATCGGCCAGCCAGTCGTCCAGGGGGGCGAGGTGCAGGATCATGCTCCTGTTGTACCCGCTCCGGCCGGGCCCGGGCGCTCGCCCGGGCGGCGGTTCGCACGCCCGGGCCCGGCCCGCCCTCAGAGACCGGCCACCTTCGCGGAGGCGGAGACCTCGTACACCAGGGTGAGCGTGCGGCGGGCGCCCGGGCCCAGCGGCACGTCCCAGCGCACCACGCCCTCGGCGTCGAAGGCGTCCGGCGCGGGCGAGCACTCCTCCTTGCGCAGCCGCACCTCCACCGCCGACACCTCGGAGACCGGCACCCGCTCGCGCACCGCGACCAGCTGCTCGTCGTGCTCCTCCGGGCCGGAGAACCGCGACAGGTGCAGCCGCACCGTGCGGGTGGTCACCGAACGCTGGCTCAGCCCGGCCGTGGAGCGGCGCTCGTCGGTCTCGCGCACCACCCGGTAGCCGTCCGAACTGCCGAAGGACAGCTCGGCGTCCGCGCCCGGCGCGGTGAACGGCAGCCGTCCGCGCCCGGTGAAGCCGCTGCCGCGGACCAGCTCGACCGGCCCGGCGAGCAGCGGGTGCCCGGCCGTGTTGCGGAACCGGACCACCTGGGTGACCAGCGGGGACAGCTCCGGCGCGCAGGCGTACTCGCTGTGCGCGGCCCCGGTGAAGGAACTCAGCGGGACCCGGTGCGCCCGGCCGTCGGAGGGCACCGTGGCCGGCGCCGGGGCGGTCAGCACCCGCGCCTCGCCCCCGTCGTCCACGCCCGGCAGCGCGCCGTCCGGGCGCAGTTCGGAGATCGTCTCCTCGCGCAGCTCCACCTCCACGGTGCGCCGCTCCTCGGCCGTGCGCTCGCGCAGCGTCAGCACGTCCTCGGCGAGCGCGGGCGGCTCGGTGGCGAGGGCGGAGCGGGCGGTGGAGAAGGTGAGCCGCGCGCCGGTCCACGCCTCGCCGGTGCGCTGCCAGACCACCGCCTCGGAGTCCAGCCGCAGCACGCCCTCGGCCAGGGTGGCCCGGTAGGACGGCCGCCAGAGCGCGCAGGGCACCAGGTGGCCCACCGTCAGCCGGGCGGGCCCGGCCTCCCGGGCCTCGACGGTGAGCTCCAGGTGGGCGACCAGTTCGGCGGGCTCCTCCTCGGCCTCCGCGACGGCGGTGCGCGCCGCGGCCTGTTCCAGTGCCAGTCTGCGCAGCCGGGCCCGGGTGGCGCGCAGGTCCTCGCCGGAGCGCTCGCGCTCGGCGTCGACCCGGTTCAGCTCGCGGTGCCAGCGCACCCGTTCGACCTCGCCGACGCCGGCGCCCTCGCCGACCTCGCGCAGCAGGTCGGCGGAGAGCTGGGCGAGCAGCGCCAGCCGGGCCTCCAGCCGGTCGGCCAGCTGCTCCTCGGTGCGTTCGCGTTCCTCCAGGGCGTGCAGCCGGTGGCGCAGCGCGGAGTCCTCCGGGCCGGGCGGCAGTGGTGCGCGCGGTGTCCAGGCGCGGGTGATCCGGGCGTCCAGGACGCGGACGCCCGGGGTGGCGGACTCGGCGCGCAGGGTGCGGTCGACGGCGAGCGCGGTGAGCGGGCCCAGCCGCAGCCGCTGGACGCCGGCGGTCAGCTCCGCGGTGGCGGTGCGCTCGACCTGGGCGCGGTCCTCCAGACAGGTGACGGCGGTGACAGGCAGCGGCGTCGCGGGACGCGTGGTGCCGGGGAGGGGGGTGACGGTCACGTTCAGTTCCTCCGGTTTCCGCCGACGATGGCCTTTCCGGCCGGGATCCTGATCTGGTAGCCGGCGTCCAGTTCGGCCCGGCCGCCCGGTGGCAGCTCGACCCGTCGGAGCCGGGTGCTCGGCGGGCACTCGGTGGACGGTTCGTCCGGTGCGTGCCAGCCGGGGCGTTCCTCGATCCGGATGTCGGCGTCGGAGCTGACCGGCACCCGTTCGCGGACCTCGACGGTGACCGGGCGGCCGAGCCGGTTGGCCAGTTCGACGTGGACCCGGTGGTCGAGCACGGTGCTGCTGTTCAGCATGCCCGCGGTGGACTCGCGCAGCTCGGTACGGCGCGTCACCTCGACCGACTCGGCGACACCGATGCCCAGTCGGCGCACACCGCCGGGCGCGAGGGCGGGCAGGGCGGCGGTGAGCAGGAACTCGTCGTCGACGGTCACCTCGACCGGGCCGGCGAGCACGGCCTGCGCGGTGGCGTTGGCGACCACCAGGGTGGCGTAGACCCGCTCCTCGACGGCGGGCACGGTGACGTACTCGGGGCTCACGCTGACCGGGATCTCGCCGATCGTGACGGTGTGCCAGGTGGCGTCGGACGGGAGGTCGGCGGGCGCGGCGGCGTCGAAGCGATGGTCGAAGGAGCCGGCCGAGACGCGCGGCGGCACGGCGTGGTGCGGCAGCGGGAGGCGCTCCAGCGCGGGGGTGGGGTGGTCGGGGGCGCCGCGGTGGCCGGCGGCGCGGGGGCGGGGTGGGTGGTGCAGGGTGCCGCGCCGGTCGGCGGCGGTGTCCGGGCCGAGGAGCTCCAGCGCGGGGTAGTCGAGCAGCCGCTCGTCCGGGACGGGCGGGCCGGACGGGGGCGTGAGCGGGGCGTGCGGGGCGGGGGCACCGAACCCGGCGAAGGCCGCCGTGTCGAGGCCCGGGGCGCCGCCGGGGGCGGGCGGGGGCGCGCCGTAGCCGGCGTAGGCCACCTTCTCGGCCATCGGTCCGCCCGGCCCGCCCAGTCCGCGCGGCTCGTCGGCGGAGCGCAGGCCGCCGGCACGGGAGCGGGAGCGGGCGGGCCCGCCCGGGGGCTGCGGCGCCGGTGCGGCGGCGGGCGGCGGGGGCGGTGGTGCGGCGACGGTCGGGGCGAGCGCGGCGGTGAGCCGGGGCTCGGCGGCGAACGCGCCGCCGGCGGCTCCGCCGGGCACCCGGAGGGGGTCGATCGGCGCCGGGCCGGCCGCGTCGTAGCCGGTGAACAGGTCGGCCAGACCGGCCGGGGGCTCGCGCCAGCCGGAGGACGGCGGGGGCGGCTGGCTGCGGCCGATCCGCAGTGAGCGCAGCCGGGGCAGCTCGGTGCGGCGGTCGAGGTCGGCGGTGGAGAGGGCGAGCCGGACGCCGGTCCAGTCCTCGCCGGTCTGCTGGGCGACCGAGGCGCGCAGCAGGAGCCGGCCGGTGTCGGCGCCCTGGGAGTACGAGAGCCGGTAGGAGGGGACCCAGCGGGCGGCGCGGACGGTGTACTCCAGTTCGAGTTCCAGCTCGGTTGCCGGTCCGGTTTCCGGTTCGGCGGTGGCGTCCGTGGCGGGGGCGGGGGTGGTGAGGGTGAGCAGGGCGGTCGTCGTGGTCTCGACGGGCTCGTGCCACTCGTCGGGGGACAGCCGGGCGACCTGCTCGTTGAGCACCGTGATCTCGTGGCCGGCGAGTTCGATCTCGCGGTCGAGCCGACCGGCGCGCCCGTGCAGCTCGGTGAGGCGCTCGTCGACGAACTCGGCCAGCTCCAGCCAGGCGTCGGCGGGCGTGCGGCGCAGCGGCTCGTCACGGCGCCGGGGCGGCGGGACGGCACGCAGCGCGGCGGTCTCGGCGACGGCGGCGAGGACCAGCCGGCGCTGCTCCCGCAGGGCGTCGTGGTGCTCCTCGGCGGCCGCCAACCGGTGGCGCAGCTCGGGCAGTTCGGCGGGTTCGCGGAGTGCGGCGACGACTTCGAGGCGGGCCTCGGTGACGGCGGTGCCGGCCGGGCCGGCAAGGACCCGGGCACGCAGCGAGCGTTCGTCGAGCCCCTCGGGCAGGCCGGTCAGCCGGAGCCGTCCGTCCGCGGGCAGGGCCGCGCGGGCCCGGCGGCGGCAGACCGCGCCAACGGCGTGGACGACCACGGAGTCCAGCACGGAGGGCACGGAAGGCACGGAGGGCACGGAAGGCACGGAGGGCACGGAGGGCACCGCCGGGGCGGCGGAGACGGGCGCGCGGTCGGTGGTCCGGCCGGTGCCGTCCTTGTGCGGTCGGTGCTGGTCGCTGCCGTGTCGGTCGTTGCTGTGCTGGTCGCTGCTGTGTTGATCGTTCACCCGGCCAACCCCTTCGTCGCGTACCGTCGGCGGCCCATCCTGCCGTGCGGTGGCGCCCGCGTCGCCGGATTTCGCGGTGCGCGGCGGGCGGGCGGCGCGGTGGCGCGGGCCGCGTGAGGGGGGACGGCCGGGGGCGGTGGTGCGGTTGCGGCACGGGCGGTGGCGGTGATGGGGGAGGATGGGTGGCGACGCGTTCCACTTCCTTCCGCGCAGTTCCGTGAGGAGAGCCACCCCGCCATGCGCACAGCCGCCGTCGTCGGTACCGGACTCATCGGCACGTCCGCCGCGCTCGCCCTCACCGGACGGGGCCTGACCGTCCATCTGGAGGACGCCGACCCGGACGCCGCCCGCACCGCCGCCTCGCTGGGGGCCGGGACCACCGAACCCGCCGACGGGCCGGTGGACCTCGCGATCATCGCGGTCCCGCCCGCGCTGGTCGGCAAGGTGCTCGCCGACTGCCAGCGCCGCGGACTCGCGCGCTGCTACACCGACGTCGCCAGCGTCAAGGCCGGCCCGCGCGCCGAGGTCGCCGAGCTCGGCTGCGACACCGTCCACTACATCGGCAGCCACCCGATGGCCGGCCGGGAGCGGTCCGGGCCGCTCGCCGCCCGCGCCGACCTCTTCGAGGGCCGGCCGTGGGTGCTCACCCCCACCGCCGACACCGACACCGAGACGCTGAACGCCGTCCTCGAACTGGTCGCGCTCTGCGGGGCCGTGCCGATCGTGATGGACGCCGCCGCGCACGACCGCGCGGTCGCGCTGGTCTCGCACGCCCCCCAGCTGCTCTCCTCGCTGGTTGCCGCCCGGCTGGAGAAGGCCGACGAGACCGCGATAAGGCTCTCCGGCCAGGGCGTGCGGGACGTGACCCGGATCGCCGCCTCCAACCCCGCGATGTGGGTGGATATCCTCTCCGCCAACGCCGGCGCCGTCGCCGACGTGCTGGAGGAGGTCGCCACCGACCTCGGCGAGACGGTCACCGCGCTGCGCGCCCTGCAGGCCGCCGAGGAGGCCGACCGGCGCGGCGGCGCGGCGGGTATCGAGGCGGTCATGCGGCGCGGCAACACCGGCCAGGCCCGGATCCCCGGCAAGCACGGCGCGCCGCCCACCCGGTACGAGACGGTCGCCGTTGTCCTCGGCGACCAGCCCGGTGAGCTGGGCCGGCTGTTCGGCGAGGTCGGCGCGGCGGGCGTGAACATCGAGGACGTCGACATCGAGCACTCCACCGGGCAGCAGGTGGGCTTCGTCCAGCTGTCGGTGGCGCCGGCGGCGGTGCGGCCGCTGACGGCGGCGCTGCGGGCGAGCGGGTGGAGCGTCCGGGACTGACGTCCGCCGGGTTCCGTGGTGCCCGCTGTCCTGGCGGCGCTACTCGTTCTGGCACCGTTCGCCGCCGTGGCGGTGCTCGCCTTTCTGGCGATGTCCGCACGGCGCCGGCAGGGTGCTCGCTGTCCTAGCGGTGCTCGCAGTGCCCCACGGCGCTCCCGGTGCTCCGGGGCGGTCGCGGTGCGGGGCGGGTGCGGGGAGAGCGGGGCGGGCCGGTTACCGGCGGGGCCGGGTCGGGCGGCGGTCCATTAACCTTGTAGAGACCATCCCCGGCATCCCCGCAGTTCGGGTTGCCATGCTCAGAGACTCAGAGAGAGGTTCGCGCCGTGGACACTGCCGACCGAGCGCACGCCCCGGTCGTCGTCGCCATCGACGGACCCTCCGGCTCCGGCAAGTCGACCGTCTCCCGGGCGGTCGCCGCCCGGCTGGGCCTGAGCTTCCTGGACACCGGTGCCATGTACCGGGCGATGACCTGGTGGATGCTGGCCAACGGGGTCGACGTGAACGACCCGGAGGCGGTGGCCCTCGCGTGCGGCAAGCCGGTGATCGTGTCCGGCACCGACGCGGACGGCCCGACCATCACCGTGGACGGCCGGGACGTCGCCGGCCCGATCCGCGGCCCCGAGGTGACCGCGCAGGTCAGCGCCGTCGCCGCGGTGCCGGCGGTGCGCGCCCGGCTGGTCGAGCTGCAGCGCGGCTGCGCCGGGGTCGCCGCGCGCGGCATCGTCGCCGAGGGCCGGGACATGGGCAGCGTGGTCTTCCCGGACGCCACCGTCAAGATCTTCCTGACCGCCTCCGAGACGGCCCGCGCCGAGCGCCGGGCCGCCGAGCTGCGGGCCAAGGGCGTCGACGAGGCGACCATCACCGCGATGGCCGCCGACCTGGCGCGCCGGGACGCGGCGGACTCCTCGCGGGCGACCGCCCCGCTCACCCAGGCCGCGGACGCGGTCCTGGTGGACACCAGCGCGCTCACCCTGGAGCAGGTGATCGACCGGATCACCGCGCTGGTGGCGGAGCGGGCCGGGGCCGCGCTCTCGGCCGTCTGAGCACAGCCCGGACGGCCGGGGACCGCCTGGACGACCCGGGCGGCCCGGACGACCCGGGAACGGTCGACCGTCGTCGACCATCCGATGAACGGGGTGCCGTGGTGGCACCCGGAACCATTCGCGCTGCCCCGGAGGGGCAGGTACGCACGGCACGTCCCTGGGAAGGGCCGGGCCGGGAAACGGACAGTACGAACATGACCGCAGAGCACTCCACCGCCGGCCACGGCGAGCTGGACGCCGCCGAATACGCCGAGTTCATGGCGCTCGCCGCCGAGGAGGGCTTCGACCTCGACGACGTCGACGGCCTCGGCGACGGCAGCCACGCCCCGCTGCCGGTGCTGGCCGTGGTCGGCCGCCCGAACGTCGGCAAGTCGACCCTCGTCAACCGCATCATCGGCCGCCGCGAGGCCGTCGTCGAGGACAAGCCCGGCGTCACCCGCGACCGCGTCACCTACGAGGCCACCTGGAACGGCCGCCGCTTCAAGGTCGTCGACACCGGCGGCTGGGAGATCGACGTCCTCGGCATCGACGCGATGGTCGCCGCCCAGGCCGAGCTCGGCATCGAGCAGGCCGACGCGGTGCTGTTCGTGGTCGACGCCACCGTCGGCGCCACCGACACCGACGAGGCACTGATCAAGATCATCCGCCGGGCCGGCAAGCCGACCGTGCTCTGCGCCAACAAGGTCGACGGCCAGTCCACCGAGGCCGAGGCCGCCTACCTCTGGTCGCTCGGCCTGGGCGAGCCGTACCCCGTCTCCGCCCTGCACGGCCGCGGCTCCGGCGACCTGCTGGACGCCGTGATGGAAGCGCTGCCCGAGGCCCCGCCGCAGACCTTCGGCGACGCCGCCCCCGGCGGCCCGCGCCGCATCGCGCTGATCGGTCGGCCGAACGTCGGCAAGTCCAGCCTACTGAACAAGGTCGCCGGCGAGGAGCGGGTGGTCGTCAACGAGCTGGCCGGCACCACCCGCGACCCGGTCGACGAGATGATCGAGCTGGGCGGCAAGACCTGGAAGTTCGTCGACACGGCCGGCATCCGCCGCCGGGTCCACCTGACCGCCGGCGCCGACTTCTACGCCTCGCTGCGCACCGCCGCCGCGCTGGAGAAGGCCGAGGTCGCGGTCGTCCTCGTCGACGCCAGCGAGACCCTCGCCGAGCAGGACACCCGGATCATCTCGATGGCCGTCGAGGCCGGGCGCGCCGTCGTCATCGCCTACAACAAGTGGGACCAGCTCGACGAGGAGCGCCGTTTCTACCTGGAGCGCGAGATCGAGCGCGACCTCGTCCAGGTGCAGTGGGCCCCGCGGGTCAACGTCTCGGCGAAGACCGGCCGGCACATGGAGAAGCTCGTCCCGGCGATCGAGACCGCGCTGGAGGGCTGGGAGACCCGGATCACCACGGCCCGGCTGAACGCCTTCCTCGGCGAGCTGGTGGCCGCCCACCCGCACCCGATCCGGGGCGGCAAGCAGCCGCGCATCCTGTTCGGCACCCAGGCGGGCACCCGTCCGCCGCGCTTCGTGCTCTTCGCCTCCGGCTTCCTGGAGGCGGGCTACCGGCGGTTCGTCGAGCGTCGGCTGCGCGAGGAGTTCGGCTTCGTCGGCACGCCGATCTCGATCTCGGTGCGGGTGCGCGAGAAGCGCAAGAAGAAGTAGGACGCAGGAGTAGCAGCAGGCGGTGCCCGAGGGCCCCGTCGGCCGGTCATGGGACCGGCCCTG
>NZ_JBHVGL010000038.1:0-2909 GCF_042800875.1 Kitasatospora sp. NPDC057595
CGTCCGGCCCGACGCCGGGCCCGCGCCCGGCTCCGCGCCCCGCGGCGCCGGCCGCCCCCGCGGCCGAGTTCTCCTCGCCGGCCCCCGAGGCCGCCGAGACCCAGGCCCCGCGCCAGGCCCCGCAGGCCCCGCAGGCCGCTCGTCCGGCCGGTCCCGCCGCCGGCGGCGCCCGTCCGGGCCCGCGTCCGGCCGGTCCGCGTCCGGGCAACAACCCGTTCACCTCGGGCAGTGCCACCGGTATGGCCCGCCCCGGCGACCGCCGTCAGGGCGCGCCGGGTGCCCGTCCGGGTGCTCCGGCCGGCCAGGGTGGCGACCGTCCCCGTCCGGGTGGCGACCGTCCGCGTCCGGGTGGCCAGGGTGCTCCCGGTGGCGACCGTCCCCGTCCGGGTGGCGACCGTCCGCGTCCGGGTGGCCAGGGTGCCCCCGGTGCCGGTGCCCCCCGTCCGGGTGGTGCCCCGCGTCCCGGTGGCGCGCCGCGTCCGGCCGCTCCGGGTGCCCCGGGTGCCGGTGCTCCGCGCCCCGACGGCATGCCGCGTCCGGCCGGCCCGCGTCCGACCCCGTCGGGCATGCCGCGTCCGAACCCGGGCATGATGCCGCAGCGTCCGGCCGGTCCGGGCCCGCGTCCCGGCCCGGGTGGCCGTGGTCCGGGTGGCCCCGGCGGTCGTCCGGGTGCTCCGGGCGGTGCGCGTCCGGGCTTCCAGGGCCGTCCGGCCGGTCCGGGCTCGCGTCCGGCCGGTGGCGGCTTCGGCGGTCCCCGTCCGGGTGGCGGTGCTCCCGGTGGCGGCGGCGGCTTCGGCGGCCCGCGTCCCGGCGGCTTCGGCGGCCGTCCCGGTGGCCCGGGTGCCCGTGGTGGCACGCAGGGTGCCTTCGGCCGTGGCCCCGGTGGCCGTCCGGCCCGTGGTCGCAAGTCGAAGCGGGCGAAGCGCCAGGAGTACGAGGCCATGCAGGCCCCGTCCGTCGGCGGTGTGATGCTGCCTCGCGGCAACGGCCAGACCGTTCGCCTGTCGAGCGGCGCCTCGCTGATGGACTTCGCGGAGAAGATCAACGCCAACCCGGCCGCGCTCGTCTCCGTCATGTTCAACCTCGGTGAGATGGTCACCGCGACGCAGTCGGTCTCCGACGCGACGCTGCAGCTGCTGGCCGACGAGATGGGCTTCCAGCTCGAGATCGTCAGCCGGGACGACGAGGACCGCGAGCTGCTGGAGTCGTTCGACATCGACTTCGGCGCCAACGAGGGAGACGAGGACCAGCTGGCCCCGCGCCCGCCGGTCGTCACCGTCATGGGTCACGTCGACCACGGTAAGACCCGCCTGCTGGACGCCATCCGCAAGTCCAACGTGGTGGCCGGCGAGGCCGGTGGCATCACCCAGCACATCGGTGCGTACCAGGTGGTCACCGAGGTGAACGGCGAGCAGCGCCCGATCACCTTCCTCGACACCCCGGGTCACGAGGCGTTCTCCGCCATGCGTGCCCGTGGTGCCAAGTCCACCGACATCGCGATCCTGGTGGTCGCGGCCAACGACGGTGTCATGCCGCAGACGGTCGAGGCGCTGAACCACGCCAAGGCCGCCGGTGTGCCGATCGTGGTCGCCGTCAACAAGATCGACGTCGAGGGCGCCGACCCGACCAAGGTCCGCGGCCAGCTGACCGAGTTCGGCCTGGTGGCCGAGGAGTACGGCGGCGACACCATGTTCGTCGACATCTCCGCGCGCCAGGGTCTGCACATCGACCAGCTGCTGGAGGCCGTGGTCCTGACCGCGGACGCCTCGCTGGACCTGCGGGCCAACCCCGAGCAGGACGCGCAGGGTATCGCCATCGAGGCCCACCTCGACAAGGGCCGCGGTGCCATGGCGACCGTCCTCGTGCAGCGCGGTACCCTCCGCGTCGGCGACTCGATCGTGGTCGGCGACGCCTACGGCCGCGTCCGCGCGATGCTGGACGAGAACGGCAACAGCCTCGCCGAGGCCGGCCCGTCCCGCCCGGTGCTGCTGCTCGGTCTGACCTCGGTGCCCCGCGCCGGCGACAGCTTCATCGTCGTCGACGAGGACCGCACCGCCCGTCAGATCGCCGAGAAGCGCTCGGCCCGCGACCGCAACGCCGCCTTCGCGCAGCGTCGGGTCCGGGTGTCCCTGGAGGACCTGGACAAGGCCATCGCCGCCGGCTCCATCGAGCAGCTCAACCTCATCATCAAGGGTGACGTCTCCGGTTCGGTCGAGGCCCTCGAGGACGCCCTCGTCAAGCTGGACGTGGGCGAGGAGGTCGAGCTCCGGGTCCTGCACCGCGGTGTGGGTGCCATCACCGAGTCCGACGTGGACCTGGCGATGGGCTCGGACGCCATCATCATCGGCTTCAACGTGCGCGCCGAAGGCCGTGCGCGTGCGGCGGCCGACAAGGAAGGCGTGGACGTCCGGTACTACTCGGTCATCTACCAGGCGATCGAGGAGATCGAGAACGCCCTCAAGGGCATGCTCAAGCCGGAGTACGAGGAGGTGCGCCTCGGCGCCGCGGAGATCCGCGAGGTCTTCCGCTCCTCCAAGTTCGGCAACATCGCCGGTGTCCTGGTCCGCGACGGCATCATCCGCCGCAACGCCAAGGCCCGCCTGCTGCGCGACGGCAAGGTCGTGGCGGAGAGCCTCACCATCGAGGGTCTGCGCCGCTTCAAGGACGACGCGACCGAGGTCCGCGAGGGCTTCGAAGCCGGTGTCACCCTGGGCTCGTTCAACGACATCAAGGTCGAGGACATCATCGAGACCTACGAGATGCGCGAGAAGCCGCGCGCGTAAGCGGGTGGCTGCCGGGGCCGGGGGGCGCGTGGGCAAGACGCCGACCAGCCCCCCCGCAGCGGGGTTGGGGGGGGGGGGGGGTGCCGGGGGGGGCGCGCCCCCCCCGCCCGACAGCGGGGCGTGGCG
>NZ_JBHVGL010000038.1:2919-39530 GCF_042800875.1 Kitasatospora sp. NPDC057595
GGGTCCCTTAAACACCAAAACTGGTTGCATCAAAAAACCCCCCACACCCTTGCCCGCCTCACCCGGCGCGTTAGGGGGGGGGGGGGGGGGGGCGGGGGGGGGGTTTTATCCCCGCCCCCCCGGCCCCGGTCCTGCTGTGTAGGGTCCGGGGAGCGGTCCGGTTCGGGACCGCTCCCCGAGGCCTTCCAGGTCGGCTTGACCTGTCACACATGTTCGTGGGAACACTCACCTTCGACCTGCTGTTGGGCGACGTCCGCTCGCTCAAGGAGAAGCGGTCGATCGTGCGGCCCATCGTGGCCGAACTGCAGCGCAAGTACAGCGTGTGCGCTGCCGAGACCGGGAACCAGGACCTGCACCGGCGGGCCGAGATCGGCCTGGCGGTGGTGTCCGGCGAGGCCGGGTACGTCACCGAGGTCCTGGACAGCTGTGAGCGGTTGGTCGCCGGCCGCCCCGAGGTAGAGCTGCTCTCCGCCAGGAGGCGCTACCACAACGACGACGACGAATGAGAGCTGTGGAGCCGGGCGGCGTGAGTCGCCGTTCTCACACAGATCAGGACCGAGAGCGCCCACAAGGCTGGGCGCGGGCCGGTACTTTGGGGCAGGGGCCCCGACGGGCGCGCAGCACGCCCGAGTACCCGGCCCACTGCACGAGGAGGCAACGTGACCGACACCGCAAGGGCGCGCAAGCTCGCCGACCGCATCCAGGTGGTCGTCGCCCAGACCCTGGAGCGCCGGATCAAGGACCCGCGACTCGGGTTCGTGACCATCACCGACGCACGGGTGACCGGGGACCTGCGCGAGGCCACCGTCTTCTACACCGTCTTCGGCGACGACACCGAGCGTGAGGCCACGGCCGCCGCGCTGGAGAGCGCCAAGGGCGTGCTCCGCTCCGAGGTCGGCAAGCAGACCGGGGTGCGCTTCACCCCGACGCTGACCTTCGTCGCGGACGCGCTGCCGGAGAACGCCCGGAACATCGACGACCTGCTCGACCGGGCCCGGGCCATCGACGCCGCCGTGCGGACCACCGCCGCGGGCGCGACCTACGCCGGTGACGCGGACCCGTACAAGGTTCCGGCGGCCGAGCGTGACGACGAGGACGAGTAGTCATGGCGGGTGAGCCGGCGGCGGCCGGTTCGGCGGCCGGTACCGGTTCGACCACGGGGGCGTCCTCCACCGACACGGTGGAGGGTGCCCTCGCGGTGCTTCCCGGACCGCGCTCCGAGGAGAGCGGGCGCGAGCTGGTCTGGCAGCAGGTGGTCGCGGAGATCGGGCGGGCCCGCTCGGTCGACCTGATCTGCCACATCTGCCCGGACGGCGACGCGCTCGGCTCCGCGCTGGCGGCCGGGCTGGCCCTGCGCGGGCTCGGCAAGGAGGTCCGGGTCTCCTTCGGGGACGACCCGCAGATCGTCCCCGAGTCGCTGGCCTTCCTGCCCGGCCAGGAGCTGATCGTGCCGGCCGCGGCGGTGCCCGACACCCCCGAGCTGGTGCTCTGCTTCGACGTCGCGGCGGAGAGCCGGCTCGGCCTGCTGCACGACAAGGCCTTCGCCGCGCCGGTGCTGGCCGTCCTCGACCACCACGCCTCCAACCCCGGCTTCGGCACCCACCAGCTGATCGACCCGGGTGCCCCGGCCACCGCCGTCCTGGTGGACGAGCTGCTGCGCCGGCTCGGCGTCGAGCTGGACCAGGACCTGGCCACCTGCCTCTACACCGGTGTCGCCACCGACACCGGCTCGTTCAAGTACCGGGCCACCACCCCGGCGACGCACCAGCTCGCCGCGCGGCTGCTGGCCACCGGCATCCGGCACGACCTCATCGCGCGGCAGCTGTGGGACACCTCCTCCTTCGGCTACCTCAAGGTGCTGGCCGGCGCGCTCGACCGGGCCGTCTACGAGCCGCAGGCGGCGGGCGGTCTCGGCCTGGTGTGGACCTGGGTGCCGTACCAGGACCTGGTGCTGTTCAGCGTCACCGTCGAGGAGATCGAGGGCCTGATCGACATCCTGCGCCGTCCGGCCGAGGCCGAGGTGGCGCTGGTGCTCAAGCAGGACCCGGACGGCACGCTGCGCGGCTCCTCGCGCTCCAAGGGCGCGGTGGACGTCGCCGCGGCCTGCGCCGAGCTGGGCGGCGGCGGGCACGTCTTCGCGGCCGGATTCTCGGCCCGGGAGGACGTCCCCGTGGTGGTGGAGCGCTTCCGGGCCGCGCTGCGGGTTCGGTAGCCGCGCCGCGCTTTCGGTAGCTTTTGCGGTGCGGTTGATGTGTGTAGGGCTTTGACAGAGAGAACTTGATGAAGCGCAAAGGCACCGGTCCGGACGGCCTGGTCATCGTCGACAAGCCGGAGGGCATCACCTCGCACGGGGTGGTCGCCAAGCTGCGGTGGCTGGCCGGAACACGGAAGGTCGGTCACGCCGGCACCCTCGACCCGATGGCCACCGGCGTGCTGGTGATCGGCGTCGAGCGGGCCACCCGGCTGCTCGGCCACCTGATGCTCACCGCCAAGACCTACGAGGCGACCATCCGGCTCGGCCAGACCACCGTCACCGACGACCGGGAGGGGGACGTCACCTCCTCGACCCCGGCCGACGCGGTGACCCGCGAGGCGATCGACGCCGGGATCGCGGCGCTCACCGGCGCGATCATGCAGGTGCCGTCCAAGGTCAGCGCGATCAAGATCGACGGCAAGCGGTCGTACGCGCGGGTGCGCGAGGGCGAGGACTTCGAGCTGGCCGCCCGGCCGACCACCATCCACGCGTTCACCGTGCACGAGCAGCGCGCGGCGGTGGCGGAGGACGGCACGCCGGTGATCGACCTCGACGTCACCGTGGAGTGCTCCTCCGGCACCTACATCCGGGCGCTCGCCCGGGACCTCGGCGCCGGGCTCGGCGTCGGCGGCCACCTCACGGCGCTGCGGCGCACCAAGGTCGGCCCGTACGGGGTGGAGTCGGCGCGCACCCTGGAGCAGCTGGAGGCGGCGGTCACCGGCGGCTCCGGCGCGGCGCTGGAGGTGCTGCCGATCGGCGAGGCCGCGGCGGCCGCCTTCCCGCGCTGGGACCTCGACGCCGACCAGGCGAAGCAGCTCTCGCACGGCGCCCGGCTGAAGGCGCCCCGGCTGGGCGTGGACGGGCCGATCGCGGTGTTCGGGCCGGACGGCACCTTCCTGGCCCTGGTGGAGGAGAAGGGCGGCCAGGCCCGGCCGGTCGCCGTTTTTGTCGGCTGACCGCTCCGCGTAGGGGCCGGTGCCGGGGAATTTCACTCGCACGGGGGAGCGCGCGAGGTGAACGGCGGTCGTGATCGGCGCGGGCGCGGTCCGTCCGCGTGCGCGCCGGGCAGGCTCCCCGGCGGCGAGCAGGTCGCCGCGACGCGTCCACTCCCGGGCCGGCCGGCCCTGCGGGGAGGGCTGCGGGCATGCCGGGACTGCGGGGCTTCAGGGGCTTTCCGGGGGAGGACGACACCGCCGCGGCGGGCGACGCGGGCCGGTCGCTGGTGCGGATCCGCGACCGGGACGGGTGGTTGCGCGGGCTCGGCTTCGTCGTCGATCGGCAGGGCACCGTCCTCACCGCCCACGAGGCCGTCGCGGGCCTCGACGGGATCGTCCTGGACCTGCCCGGCGGGCGGACCCGGACGGTGGACCCGGCCGGTGTCCGGCCGCTGCCCGGGCACGGGCTCGCCCTGCTGCGCACCGACCCGGCCGACGGTCCGCCGGTGGCGCCGCTGCCGCTCGCCGGACCGCCGCCGACCGGGGGCGGTGAGGTGCTGCTGGTACCCGTCCCGGTGCGGGGCGAGGGGCGCGCGGACGGGCGGACCGTGCTGCTGCGCTGCGCCGCCGCCGCGACCACCGGGGCGGTGTACCCGCAGGCGGACCACTTCCATCTGATCGGCGGCGTGCTGCTGCTCGACGTGCCCTCGGCGGCCGACGCGGCCGTCGTCCCGGCCGGTGCGCCGGTGCTGGACGCTGGCAGCGGCGCGGTGGTCGCCGTGGTCGCGCCCGGCCTGCGGGCCCCGGGGCGGTCGGGGCCGCCGACCGCCGTCCCGGTGCTCGGCGCCGGGGCGGTCGCGCCGGCGCTCGCCGAGGTGCTGGCACGCAACGCGGCCGACGTGCCCGCCTACGGGCGGGCGCTCAACCTGGCCGGGGTGCTGCGGCTGACCGCCGCCCAGGTCGCGGCGGCGGGCGCGGGTCCGGGCCGGGTGGCAGCCCTGGCGGCCGACCGGGTGGAGCGCTCCGACGAGCCGGTGTGGTGGGCCGACCTCCTGGTGACGGGGGAGGGCGGCGGCCCGGTGGGGGCCTGCGGGGGGTCGTGCGGGGCCGGGGAGGGCGCTTCGCCGCAGCCGGGCGCCGGGTCGTGGGGGGCGTTCGGGGGCGCGGAGGCCGGCGCGTCCGCCGGGGGCGCCGAGCCGGGGTGCCGGGGCCGGTGCGGAGCGGCGGGGCCCGGGGTGGTGGTGGCGCTGGTGGGGGCGCCCGGATCGGGGCGGAGCACCGAGGCGGCGGCCGTGGCCGTGCGGCGCGGGGGCGGGGAGCGCCCGCAGCCCACGGTGTGGCTGCGCGGGGCCGATCTGGCGGCCGGCGACCTCTCGCTCACCGGAGCGGTGGAGCGGGCGCTCGCGTCCGCGGCGGCCGGGCTGGAGGTGCCGGCGCCCGGCGCGACGGCGGTGGCGGCCCTGTGCGCGGCGGCCGGGCGGCCGCTGCTGGTGGTGCTGGACGGGCCGGAGGAGTCGACGGTGCCGCTCGGCGCGGACTGGCTGCGGGCGTCGGCGGGGTGGCTGGCGGCGGGCGGCGCGCGGTTGCTGACCGCCTGCGGGGAGGAGGGCCGGCAGGCCCTGGAGCCCGCCGGCGGCGCGGTGCGGATGGTGGTCCGGCGACTCGGACCGCTGCCCGTCGAGGCGGCGGAGCGGGTGCGGCGGCGGTACGGACTGCCGCCGGGGTGGCCGGCCGAGCCGGACGCCCGGCACCCGCTGGCGGTCCGGCTGGCGGGGGAGCTGTGGGCGCAGGGACTGCGCGGGGAGCCGGCGCTCCGCAGCGAGCTGTTCGCGGCCCACCTCGACCTGTGCTGCCTGCGGGCGGCCCGGCGGCTCGCCGAGGACGGCCGCGTCCGCCGGCCCGGGGCCCATCGCCGGGGCGCCGTCCGGTCGGCGGCGCGGGACGCCGGGCGGGTGCGGCGGACGGCGGCGGCGGTGGCCGGGCGGGTGCACGAGGCGGCGCGGCGGATGCTCGGCGCCGGGGAGGGCGGCCTGGACCGGGCCGCGTTCGAGGAACTGTTCCCGGCGGCCGGCGGGTGGGCGACGGCCGTGCTGGCGGAGGGCCTGTTCGTACCGGCCGGGCCCGGCCACCGGTTCGCGCACGGGGAACTCGCCGACTGGCTGCAGGGCCGGCACCTGGACCTGGACGGGGCACTGCGGCTGCTGCTCGGGGAGGCGCGGGACGCACTCGCCCCGCCCGCCGGCCCCGGCCGCCCGGCCGGGGGAGAGTGGCCCGGGCCGCCGGGCGCGGGCGCCACCGTGCCGCGGCACCGGATCGGCCCGGTGGTCGCCGCGCTCCGGCGGATCGGCGAGACCTGGGGCGCGCCGGCGCTGGACCCGTGGCTGCACCGGCTCTGGCGGGCGGTGGACCTGAACCCGCCGGGCGGCGAACCCTGCTGGTGGGCCGGGGCCCTGCTCGCCGCGGGTCTGGCGGCCAGTCCCGACCTCGGCGAACACCGGGCGCTGCTGGAGCAGTTGGCCGACCGGATCGCCGAACGGGCCGCCGCCGCGGGCGGGTTCGAGCGGCTGCCGGTGCCGGGACTGGGCGGGTACGGCCCGGCGTTCTGGGCCGGGCTCGGCCTGCCGGTGGAGCGCGAACTGGACCTGTACCGGCGCCTGGTGGCCGCCGACGGGCCGGACCGGCCGTTCCTCGCCGCGGTGGCCGCCCGGCTGCGGGCCGATCCGGCGGGCGTGCTGCCGCTGCTGTGCGCCTGGTTCGACGATCCGCGCGGCCTGCCCGGCCGCCCCGGGGTCACCGTCGCCGACCTCGCGCACGACCTGCTGTTCGCACACCGGGCGCTGGCGCTGGACGAGTTGACCGAGGCGCTGGCCGTGGCCGCGCACCCGCGGGCGGACGCGCTGCTGGCCGTGCTGGCCGTCGAGGAGCCCTCGGCGCTCTGCCGGGCGGTGGACCGCTGGAGCCACGATCCCCGCCCCGAGCGGCACGTCGCCGCCGCGGTGCACGCGCTGCGCACGGCCCCGTACGCGCGCGGCGCCGGGCCCGAACTGCTGCGCTTCACCGCGCTGGCCCTGCTGGCCAGGGAGGACGAGCCGACCCTGCACGGCGCCGCGCTGGCCCTGCTGCTGCGGGACGAGCGGAGCCGGGCCGGGCACCTTCCGGCGGCGCTGGCCGCGTACCGGCGCGGCGAGGACCGGTTCCTGACCGCGCGCTCGCTGGCCCCGGCGCTGGAGAGCGACCCGGAGCCGGTGCTCGCGGCTCTGGCGGACCGGCTGGGCGGGCCGGCCGGCGCGGACCCGGCCGGTGCGCCGGTGGCCGCCACGCTGCGGGTGCTGGCCGACGCCCGGGCGCCGTCCGCCGCCCGGCGCGGCGCCGAACTGGCGGCCCGGCTGCTGCGCGAGCGGCCGGCCCTGGCCGGGCCGGTCGCCGTCGACTACCTGGGCCGCCGGCTGGCGCACGGGGCGGTGCAGGGGGCGGTGGCCCGGCTGGAGCTGCGGATGCTGCTGAGCAGCGCCCTGGCGGCCCGTGCGGTGGCCGTGCGGCGGCCGTTCGCCGAGGTGCTGTCCCGTCCGGTGCCCGATCCGGTGGCGGACGCCCTGCGCTGCGAGCTGCTGGACACCCTGCTGGCCACCGAGGCGGACCCGGAGGTGCTGGCCGCCGCCGTCGCCGGGCTGGCCGAGCACTGCGCGGCGGAGCGGCCGGCCCGGGCCCGCGCGGTGCTGGTGCGGGCGGCGGCCGGGCTGCCGGATGCGGACGGGCTGCTGGTGCGCTGCGCCGGCCGGTCGGCGGCGTTCGCCGCGCTGCTGGCGCGCTGGCCGTCGGACGAGCGCCCGGCCCGCCCGGTGGGGCCCGGTCTCGACCGGCTGCGGGCCCTGGTGGCGGCCGGACGGGACCCGCAGTACGCGGCGGCGGAGGCCGAGCGCACGGGCGGCTCCGGGGCGTCCCGGACGCCCGCCGCCGGGCCCCGGCACCCGGCGGTGCGCCCAACCTGCCTTCCGGTGCCGAACTCGGGACAGGCGCATGGCACGCTATAGGGGTTCGGGTTTTGAGCGTTTGAGCGTACGGACGGTACGCGCCGTAGGGAACAAGGAGCGGTCAGGTGCAGCGCTGGCGTGGCCTGGAGGAGATCCCCGATGACTGGGGACGCAGCGTCGTCACCATCGGCTCGTTCGACGGAGTGCACCGCGGACACCAGCTGATCATCAACCGGGTGGTCGAGCGCGCCCGCGAGCGGGGCGTCCGCTCGGTCGTGGTCACCTTCGACCCGCACCCGAGCGAGGTGGTCCGCCCCGGCAGCCACCCGCCGCTGCTCGCCCCGCAGCCGCGCCGGGCGGAGCTGATCGAGGAGCTGGGGGTGGACGCGGTGCTGGTGCTGCCGTTCACCACCGAGTTCTCCAAGGAGTCGCCGGAGGAGTTCTTCCGGCAGGTGCTGGTGGACGCGCTGGACGCCTGCCTGGTCGTCGAGGGGCCGAACTTCCGCTTCGGCCACCGGGCGGCGGGCGACGTCGCGCTGCTGGCCGAGCTGGGCCGGGCCGCGGACTGCGGCGTCGAGGTGGTCGACCTCCAGGTGCGCGGCGCGGCGGGGGACGGCGAGCCGTTCTCCTCGACGCTGACCCGCCGGCTGGTCGGGTCCGGCGACGTGGCCGGGGCGGCCGAGGTGCTGGGCCGCCCGCACCGGGTGGAGGGCGTGGTGGTGCGCGGCGCGCAGCGCGGCCGTGAGCTGGGCTACCCGACCGCCAACGTGGAGACCGTGCCGCACAGCGCGATCCCGGCCGACGGCGTGTACGCGGGCTGGCTGATCGCCGGGCGGGACGGGACCCTCCTGCCCGAGGGCGGGCAAGGGGGGAGGATGCCGGCCGCGATCTCGGTGGGTACCAACCCGACCTTCGACGGCACCACCCGCACCGTCGAGGCGTACGCCATCGACCGGGTCGGCCTGGACCTCTACGGGATGCACGTCGCGGTGGAGTTCCTGGTCTACCTGCGCGGGATGGAGAAGTTCGACTCCATCGAGGCGCTGCTGGAGCGGATGGCCGACGACGTGAAGCGTGCCCGCGAACTGACCGACGCGGGCTGACCGACGCCTGCCGCGTGTGACGGCACGAGGGCCCGCCGACCGGGGAGGTCGGCGGGCCCTCGACGTTCGCTCCGGCGGGCTGCTAGTGGTGCTGCGGCGGGGCGGGCGGCGGGTAACCGTAGCCGGGCGGCGGCTGCTGGTTGTCCTCGGGCTGGGCGTAGCCGTAGCCGGGGGCCGGCGGGGCGGGCGGCTGCTGCCACTCCGGCATGGGGGCCGGGGCGGGGCCCGGAGCCGGGGCCGCGGCGCCGGGCGGGGCGGGCTGCGGCGGGTAGCCGTACCCGGCCGGGGGCGGCGGGATCTGCCCGGGCTGCTGCGCCCAGGGCGCGCCCGGCGCGGGCTGGACGCCCGGCTGGCCGGGCTGGTGCGGGTAGCCGTACGGGGACGGCTGGCCGTACGGCGGCTGGGCCTGCGGGCCGGGCTGGGGCTGCGGGTAGCCGGGCCCCGGGGGCTGCTGCTGGGCCGGCTGCTGTTGCTGGGGCTGCTGCCAGCTCACCTGCTGGGCGGCGGCCTGCTGGGCCCGGACGATGTCCTCGCCGACCAGGGTGGCCAGGTCGAAGTACGCCTCGCGGACCTTGGGTCGCATCATGTCGAGGTTGACCTCGGCGCCGGCTGCCAGGCTCTCGTCGAAGGGCACCACGACCACGCCCCGGCAGCGGGTCCGGAAGTGCGCGACGATGTCCTCGACCTTGATCATCTTGGCCGTCTCGCGGACCCCGGAGACCACCGTGATGGAGCGCTGCACCAGGTCGGCGTAACCGTGCGCGGAGAGCCAGTCCAGCGTGGTGGAGGCGGACGAGGCGCCGTCCACGCTGGGCGTGGAGACGATGATCAGCTGGTCGGCGAGGTCCAGCACCCCGCGCATCGCGCTGTACAGCAGACCGGTGCCGGAGTCGGTCAGGATGATCGGGTACTGGCGGCCCAGCACGTCGATGACCTGGCGGTAGTCCGAGTCGTTGAAGGTGGTCGACACGGCCGGGTCGACGTCGTTCGCCAGGATCTCCAGGCCCGAGTGCAGGTCCTGCGAGGTGAACTGACGGATGTCCATGTAGCTGCGCAGGTGCGGGATGGCCGTCACCAGGTCGCGGATGGTGGCGCCGGTCTGCCGCTTGACCCGGCGGCCGAGGGTGCCGGCGTCCGGGTTGGCGTCGATCGCGATCACCTTGTCCTGGCGCTCGCTGGCCAGCGTCGCGCCGAGGGCGGTGGTGGTCGTGGTCTTGCCGACGCCGCCCTTGAGGCTGATCACCGCGATCCGGTAGCAGCTGAGCACCGGGGTGCGGATGATCTCCAGCTTCCGGGCCTTCTCCGCGGCGGCCGCCTTGCCGCCGAACTGGAAGCGCGGCTGCTGGCGCTGCTGCTTCGGCTGGCTGCGCAGCAGCCGGTCCGAGGACAGCTCGACGGCGGCGGTGTAGCCGAGCGGCGCGCCGTGCGCGGTCTGCTGCGGGGCGCCGGCCTGCTGGAACGCGGCGGGAGCGGCCGGCGGCCGGCCCCACTGCGGGGCGCCGGGCTGCGGCTGCGCGGGCTGCTGGTAGACGTTGGGCTGCGGCCAGCCGCCCGCGCGCGGGTCGGCGGGGGCGGGCGGCGCGGCCTGGTCCGGCAGCGGCTGTCCGGGCACCGGCTGTCCGGGCAGGGGCTGGCCGGGCAACGGCTGGGCCTGCTGGGCCTGCTGCGCCGCGGCCCAGGCGGCCGGGTCCTGCGGGTAGGGCTGCGGCTGGCCGGGCGCCGCCGGGTAGGGCTGGGGGTACGGCTGGGCGGGGCCGGGTTGCACGGGCGCCGCCGGGTCGGCGGGCGGCCAGCCGTAACCCGCCGCCGGTCCGGGAGCCGGTGCCGGAGCAGGCACGGGGACGGGGACGGGAGCGGGGACCGGCGCGGGCGGCGCCGCGACCGGCTCCGGGGCCGCATGGGCGACCGGGGCGGCCGGAGGTACGGCGGACACCTCGACCGGCGCGGGCGCGGGCGCAGGCACGGGCGCGGGTGCGGCGACCTCGACCGGCTGCGGCTGGACCGGCGGCTGCGGCATGGCCGGCGCGGTCGGCTGGACCTGTAGCTGCGGCTGCGGCTGGGCCGGAACCACCGGCGGCGCAGCGGCCTGCACGGGTACCGGCGCGGGCGCGGCCGCCGGAGCGGGCGCCCCGCCCGGAGGCGGCGTCACCTGGCCACTCGGCGCGGCCGTTCCCGCCCCCGGCGCCGGAGCGACCGCGTCCGTCTGCACGTACCAGGACGGGGGAGTGTAGTCGGGCGCGTCGGACCAGTCGTCGTCGTCCTCCGCCGCGTTGTCGCCGACGTAGACGCCGTCCCGATCGCTGCTCACCTAGGCTCCCTCGTGTTCGCCGCCGCACGTTCGCGGTGCCGTTGCCGTATCACAGCCTAGGCCGTGAGCCACCCCCGGCTGAAGGCGGTGCCGCATCTCCGGACGGCTCCCGGACGGCTCGCACACGGGCTGCGGACGGGCCGCGCACGGCTCGCGAACGGCCCGCCAACACGCCCCGCGCGTCAGTCGAGGCGGCGCGGACCGCCCAGGATCCGGTGTTCCGCCTGGCCGGCCACGATCCGCACGTACTGACGGTTCATCCGGGTCGTCCACAGCGTCAGGTCGTCCGGCAGGGACGGCAGCGCGGCCACCTCGCCCGCGCCGAGCGAGAGCACCCGGCCGATCAGCTCGGCCTCCTCCGGCATCACCCGCTGCACCCCGACCAGGTCGGCCGAGTTGAGCACCCGGGCGGCGTTCGGCCCCAGGTGCGGCACCAGCGTCAGCACCGTCTGCCAGGGAGCGGCGGAGAGCCGGCTGCGCGGCGGACGGGCGCCGAGGTCGCGCACCACGAGCACCGGCGAGGTGACCGAGGCGCCCTGCGGGCCGAGCCGGCCGGGCTGGTGGACCGTCACGCACGGCTGCCCGCCGCCCGCGGCCTGCGCCATCGGCCCCCACAGGTGGGCACGGGCGGTCTCGACGGCGATCCGCGCGCCGGTGGCGGCCGCCCGCAGCGCGATCACCTGCGCCGTCCACAGGCCGCCGACCAGTACCAGCTCATGGGCGCTCGGCCGGAACAGGCCGAGTACGGCGGGGCGCGACTGGTGCACGTCCTCGCCGATCAGCACACCGTCGTCGCCGACCGGGAAGGAGAGCGAAGCCAGCTCCGCGACGGTCAGCACGTGCTTCTCCCGGCGCGGTCCGCGCAGTCCGAAGCCGGGCAGCAGCCGTGGCCGGAGCCGCGGCTGCGACGCGGTGCCGCTCTGCGCACCGGCGGTTGAGTGGGTCTGGTACGCCATCAGGAAGCACCTCCCAGCGGCAGCGTGGCGAGGACGCCCGGGGCCTGCTCCAGGTCGAGCCGGGTCAGGCCGAGCCCGGTGCTCTGGGCCCGCGCCTCCACCTGCCGGCCGAGTTCGACGGCCTCGCTCTCGCTGCGCCCGGTCACCCGGACGTGGCCGCTGAGGGCCACCGAGCCGCCGGTGCCGTGACCGGCCGTCAGGCTGAAGGTGCTGGCCAGCGCGGGCGCGCCGGTGACCAGGTTGACCAGGTCCGGGACGGCGATCCGGCCGGGGGCGCCGCCGGGGCGGCCGAGCTGCGGCCAGCGGGAGATCCAGTAGGTGCTGTGCCAGCGGTCGTCGACCCGCCAGAACCGGTTGGTCTCCTGGGTGCGCCGCCCGCTGCCGCCGCTGCCGGTGCCCTGGCGGCCGGCCGTGGCCAGCGGGTTGACGCAGCTGGAGATGGCGAGGGCGGCGGTCAGCTCGCGCTCGTCGAGCACGGTGACGTTGAATCCGGCGCTGTTGAGCCGTCCGGCGAGCTGGTCGGTGACCCGCTGGAGCGCCTTGCGGGCGCCCTGCTCGCCGCCGCCGCGGGCGCGCACCGCGGTGGCCGCCCGTTCCGGGTCGAGCTTGAGCGCCACCCAGGTGAGCCGCAGCGCGGGGGTGGCGGTGCCGTCCGCGAGCTCCCGGTAGGCGCGGGCGGCCAGCGACTGCTCGGGCAGGTGCGGCGCGGGCGCGGGCTGGGTGTGCTGGACGAGCTGGACCGACTCCAGGGTGATGTCGTCCACCCGCAGCGCCGAGCAGAGCACGTCCAGCGGCAGCGGCCGGGCGGTGCGCGCCGGCCGCAGCGGCAGGTCCTTGGCCTGGACGAGCAGGACGGCGCTGAGGAAGGTGCCGTCGCCTACCATGCCGGTCTCCCGGCGAACCGGCCGGCCGCCGAAGTCGGCCTCGGTGGCGTGGGTGCAGGTGCGCAGGGCCGGTTCGAGTTCCAGGGCGGGGGCCAGTGCCGGGTCGGTGCCGGGCGGCGGGACGTGCGCCCGGGCGCGCTTGCGGCGGGCCCGGAGCGCGGCGCGCACCCGCAGCGCCTCGGGGAGGGTGCGTCCGCGCAGCGGCACCAGCGCGAGCACGACCAGCACCAGGCCGACGGCGCCGAAGCCCGCGGCGACCGGCCGGCTGATCGTCCAGCCGACGGCGACCAGCGCCAGCGCGACCTCGACCAGGACGAGCTGTTGGAGCCTCAGCCGCCCGCCGAGCAGCCCGGGCCGGGGGTGGACGCGGACCGCGACGGGGCCGTCGGCGCCGCCGGAACGGGCCGGGCGCGGCGCGCGCTCCGGGGCGGGGGAGCCGCCGTTGTCGGCCCGGCCGCGTCGTTCGGAGCGGCGCGAACCGCTGCCCCGTGCCGTGCTCCGGCGCCCTGGAGCGGTCTGGCTTGGCATCCCCCGAGTGCCCCTCTCTGGTTCGGTTGTCGCGGCCCGGCTGGCCGGTGCGTGAACCGTACCCGTACCGTACTCACCGTCTGCTGCCGCATCGTAGAGGGTTCGAGCGCGTTCTCGCCCGGGGGGTGCGGGACACGGGGCAGGACGGTCCGACAGGGGAGACGACGAGGATGGCATCGCGCCGGGACGAGCTGAACGCCTACACCTTCGCCCGCAAGCGCACGGTCGCGGCCTTTCTGCTGCCCGGCGGCGGAGGCAGCGACGAGGACGCCCCGCGGCCGGTCAAGGCGGTGCTGCCGAGCGTGATAGCAGGCGCGCTGGTGGTCGGCGGCTTCGGTCTCTGGGGGGTGTTCAAGCCGAGCGCGCCGGTGGGCTGGGACGAGGGCAAGTTCATCGTCCAGGGCAAGCAGAGCACCACCCGGTACGTGGTGCTGACCGACCCGGACGGGAAGACCAAGCGGCTGCACCAGGTGCTGAACATGGCCTCGGCGCGGCTGGTGCTGCCGGTGGACTCCAAGGTCGTGGTGGTCGACGACGGCGTGCTCGACCGCTACCCCAACCACGGCCCGACGATCGGCATCCCGTACGCGCCGGACAAGCTGCCGAGCAAGGAGAACGCGAGCCGCCCGATGAAGTGGTCGGTCTGCGACCGCCCGGGCGACGAGCAGGGGAGCACCGTCGACCAGGCGGTGTTCGTGGCGGGCGGCGCGGACGCGGAGGCGCTGGGCGCCGAGGACCGGCAGCTGGACGTCGGACAGACGCTGCTGGTGCAGCTGGCGGACGACCCCCAGGTCACCGCCTCCGGTCAGGCGGCGGGCCAGGGCAGGTTGAAGGTGTACCTGGTGGACGACAAGGGCCGCCGGCACGCGATCGGTGGGCCGGAGGACTCGGACGCCACCCGCAACCAGCTGATGGGCGCGGTCTTCGGGCCGACCGCCGTCCCGCAGAAGGTGAAGAAGGACTGGCTGGAGACCCTGGCGCCGGGCAGCGACATCGTCTTCCCGAGGATCGACGGGCTGGTGCCGGACACCAGGACCGCCAACTCCTCGGTGCAGCTGCAGAACCCGGAGGACCGCAAGGTCGGCCGGCTGGTCCGGTTCGGCGACAAGCACTACGTGGTGGGCAAGACCCAGCTGCTGCTGATCAGTCAGTTCCAGGCGGAACTCATCCGGCAGAACCCGCAGTTGCAGCCGCTGTACAACCAGGACGCCAACAAGAGCCCGCGGGTCGACGACCTGACCCCGGCCGAGCACGCCGTCGTCAACAGCAATGTGCCGCTGATGGCGGAGGGCGCCGCCGACTGGCCCGTCAGGACGGGCGCACCGGCCAACAACTGGCAGGCGCCGAAGGACGCGCGCCGGGTGGTGTGCAGCACGTTCGAGGGAGTGGCGGAGGACGGCCGGACCCCGCGGCGCAGCGTCTGGGCCGGCCCCGACTACCCGGTGCGCTACAGCAACGGCGCGGCCACCGCGCACGTGACGCCGGGTCACGGCCTGTTCTACCGCGCGCTGGACAACTCCGCCGAGGGCTCCGGCACCGACTTCCTCATCACCGAGACCGGGCTGCGCTACGCGGTGCCGGCCAGCAGCGAGGGCGGCAAGGGCGGCCAGACCACCGCGCCGGCCCAGCCGGCCGGTCAGGGCGCCGCGCCCAAGACCCCCTCCGCGCAGCCCGCGACGCCGTCCGGCCCGCCGCAGCCCGAGGAGGCGGGCGGAAACCAGGCCCGGCTCGGCTACCAGGGCCTGCAGCCCGCGCTGGTGCCCCAGCAGTGGTCGAACCTGGTGCCGGCCGGTCCGGCGCTCAACGCGAAGACCGCGGCGCAGCAGCAGAACGCCTGAGCGGCCTCGGTCCGCGCGGCGCACAGGAATTGGCCACGATGTCATGGCTTGGTAACTGGCTGTCGCCCGGTGTTGGGTGAGCTGCGTGTGCCGACTACAGTGCTGCAGGACATCACACCGGTGATGCCCGGGGGCTCGCAGAACGTCCCCCGGCCACGAGGTCTGTCTCATGGGGGACGGTAGAGCATGGGTCAGTTCAAGACGACCGCTCAGGAGATGCTGGCGTTCGCCAAGCACATGGACGAGGTCATCGGCAAGATCAACACCGAGATCAACGGCCTCAACAACCTGGTGGGTTCCATCACCAGTGGTTGGCAGGGCCAGGCCGCGACGGCTTACACCAACCTCCAGGGCCAGTTCAACACGGACGCCCAGGAGCTCAACAAGTCGCTGCGCGCCATCAAGGACGCGATCGAGATCACGACCCAGAAGTACTCGCAGGCCGACGCCGACCAGCAGGCGATCTTCGGATCCGCCGCCGCCGGCGCCTGATCCGCGGCTCCGTCCGTTCACCCCGCGACGCGCACCCCGGGTGACGGGGTGCCGCGCAGCCTCGACTAGGAGACATCGTGGCCGACCACATTCTCGTCAACTTCGAGACCATCAAGAGCGCCAGCGCCGAGGTCCGTCGCACCGCGCAGACCATCCAGCACCAGCTGGAGGAGCTGAAGGGCGGCGTCACCAAGATCGCCGCGAGCTGGGAGGGCGCCGCCCAGCAGGGCTACCAGGCCCACCAGGCCAAGTGGGACCAGCGCGCCGCGCACCTGCAGCAGGTGCTGGAGCAGATCGCCAAGTCGCTGGACAGCGCGGCCACCAGCTACCACAACACCGAGAACCGCAACGCCACCCTCTGGACCGGCTGACGGCTCACCACGCCGAAGGGCGGGTGCCCCCTCGCGGGCGCCCGCCTTTGGCACGCGGGCGCGCAACCAGGTCGACGACAAGAGGGGTGGCAGGGTGCCGGTGGTCAGGTACCGGACGGCGGCCGCGGCGGCGGCCGTCCTCGCACTGCTGGGCGGCCCGCTGACGGCGCCGGCGGCAGCGGACGGACCGGGCATCTCGGCCGCGGGGGAGTGCGGCAAGAACGCCCAGAACGTGCAGGCCGTGCCGTGGTCGCTGCAGCGGATGGTGCTGGACGAGCTCTGGCAGGGCGGTGCGGTCACCGGCGCCGGGGTGCTGGTCGCGGTCATCGACACCGGGGTGGACGACCAGAACCCGCAGCTCGCCGACAAGGTGGTCGACGGCGGCTCGCTGCTCAAGGACAAGGAGGGCAAGCGGGTCGAGGGCGGCGGGAAGGACGACCTGGTCGGCCACGGCACCAAGGTGGCCGGCATCATCGCGGCCGCCCGCAGCGAGCAGACCGGGTTCGTCGGCATCGCCCCGGGCGCGGCCATCCTGTCGATCCGGCAGAACGACGCCGAGGGCAACGGGGACGTGCACTCGCTGGTCGAGGCCATCAACTCGGCCGTCCAGCAGGGTGCCAGGGTCATCAACATCTCGCAGGACGTGCGCGGCGCGGGAGACACCCGGTTCGTCGGCTACGACGAGCTGAAGGCCGCGATCGACAACGCGGAGAACCGCGGTGTGGTGGTGGTCGCCTCCTCCGGCAACGACGGCAAGAAGGGCGACACCTACCCGGCGGCGTTCCGCACGGTGCTCGCGGTCGGCGCGTCCGACCGCAACAACGAGCGCACCTACTTCTCCCAGTACGGCGACTTCGTGGACGTCGCGGCCCCCGGGGTCGACATGCTCTCCACCGTCCCGCGCGGCGGGCAGTGCGTGGACAACGGCACCAGCTTCGCCGCGCCCTACGTGGCCGGGCTGGCGGCGCTGCTGGTCGGCGCGCACAAGGACTGGCGGCCCAGCCAGGTGCGGGCCTGGATCGAGCAGACCGCGCAGCGCACCGACCACAAGGCGAACGAGTACATCGGCTGGGGCGTGGTCGACCCGGTGAAGGCGGTGACCACCGCGCCCGCCGCACCGGCCGAGCACCCGGTGGAGGACCCGCCGGTCCGGCTGGCCTCCGCCCCGATCGTGCCGCGCCCGCTCGGCCTCGGCGAGACCCAGGCCGACCGCGACGGGCGCACCGCCACCTACGTCCTGGGCATCGGCGCGCTGCTGGTCGCGCTGCTGATCGGCGGCGGCGTGGTGCTGCGCGACCACCGCCGGCGGAGCTAGCCGGCTCCCGGCCGGCCACCGCCCGGCCGGCGTCGGAAAGAACTTCGTGCCCGCTTGTAACATCCCGCCCGACCCACCGCATCGAACAAGTGTCGACAGCGGTGAACAGGGAGGACGTGGGGGATGGGGCGGGCCGGGGCCGGACGCAGGTCGAAGGACGCGGAGTTCCTGGAACTCGTCTCGGGGCACACCGGACGGCTGTACCGCTCCGCCTGTCTGCTGACCGGCGGGGACACCCACCAGGCCGAGGACCTCGTCCAGGAGGCCCTCAGCCGGATGTACGTGCTGTGGCGCCGCAGGGCCTGGACCGGCGGGCGCCACCGGATCGACAACCCCGGTGCCTACGCGCACACCGTGATGGTGCGCGTGTTCCTCGCCCAGAAGCGCCGTCGTTCCAGCGACGAGCGCCCCACCGACCAGCTGCCCGAGTCCGCGGGCCGGGAGGCGGACGGGGCGCTGCGGCTCACCCTGCTCGACGCGCTCGGCCGGCTGTCCGCGAAGGACCGGGCCGTGCTGGTGCTGCGCTACTGGGAGGACCGCAGCGTCGAGGAGACCGCGGAGGTGCTGCGGCTGTCCTCCGGCGCGGTCCGCACCCGCACCTCCCGGGCGCTGGCGCGCCTGCGCGGGCAGCTCGGCGACTCGCTGGCCGAACTCGCCGCCCGCTGACGGTACGAACCGACACCTCCTGCGGGGGTCCGCCACCGGCCCCTGCTCCGTGACCGAAGGAAGAGCGGTGATCACGCATGTCCGCACCCGACAGCTTCGAGGATGATCTGCTCCACGCCATGACCCGCACCGGCGAGGGATTCTCCCCGCAGGGCCCGGCCGGACTGGCGGGCGGCGGGCTGGAGCGCGGCCGCCGCCGCTGGCGCCGCCGGTCGGCCGCCGCGGTGGTGGGCGGCGCGGCGGCGCTGGCCCTGGTGGGCACCGGGGCCTTCTACCTCACCGACGGTTCCCCCTCCGCCCTCCGGCTGACCCCGGCGGGCACCGGGCCCACCCCGGCCGCGGGCTCCGCCTCGCTGACGCCCGGATCTTCGCCGACCGCCTCCGCCTCCGCCCCCGCCACCCCCTCCGCCGCCGCGGTCGGCGGGGAGGAGGTGCTCGCCATGTTCCGTGCACTGCTGCCCCAGGGGCAGATCAGCAACGCCGAGGGGGCCGGCGCCGACAGCAACGGCGGGCCGGGCACCGGGATGGCCGGCGCGAGTCTGGTCTTCGACGAGGGCAAGGGCAAGTCCTGGATGACGATCTCGTTCTCCAGGGTCGGCCAGGACGACCCGAGCCGGACGGACAACGACTGCCCCGACAAGAAGATCATCGCCTTCGACGCCTGCACCGCGACCGCGCTGCCGGACGGTGGCCGGCTGACCGTGTTCCAGGGCTACGAGTACCCGGACCGCCGGGTCGACACCAAGTGGTGGAACGCCAAGCTGACCGGCAAGGACGGCCGGCGGATCGAGCTGAGCGAGTGGAACTCCCCGGCGGAGAAGGGCAAGCCGGTCTCCCGGGCCACCCCGCCGCTGACGCCTGAGCAGCTCAGCGCGATCGTCACCGACAAGTCCTGGGACCGGGTGATCGCCGCCCTGCCGGAGCCGGTGCCGGAGTCGCCGCACCGCCGCAGCGAGCCCTACACCAAGGAGGAGATCCTCGCGACCGCCGCGAAACTGCTCCCGACGGGTCTCAAGCAGACCGAGACCGGCGGCAGCGAGGGCTACGCGAACTTCGTGGTGAACGACGGCAAGGGCAAGTCCATGGTGGAGCTCAACGTGGACGACTGGAGCAACCCCATGAACACCGAGCCGTTCGGCGGCACGGAGACGATGCCCGACGGGACCCAGGTGAAGGTCCGCAAGGTGCCGGGCAACCCGGCGCGGTGGACGGTCGACGCCCTGCACCCGGACGGCCTGCGGGTGGCGGTCGGCGCCTACAACAGCGGCGGCCCGAACGCCGCCGGTTCCCGGACCGCCCCGGCGCTGACCGTCGACCAGATGAAGGCGATCGCGACCAGCCCGGAGTGGAAGCTCAAGAAGAAGTAGCCCCCGGACGCGGCGGTGCCCCGGGCCAGGGGGAGCCCGGGGCACTGCCATGTGGGGGAGGGGTGGGGTATCGGGGGGATCAGGCTTGCTGGTCCTCGGGGAGGCTGATCACCCAGTGGGTGTCCTGCCGGGGGCGCAGGTAGAACAGCCAGTAGAGGGTGGCGACGGCGGTGATGCCGCCGGTCCACAGCAGCGGCACAGGGTCCAGCTGGGTGATGACGTAGCCCAGGACCACGATCAGCAGCACCGGGACGGCCGGCCACAGCGGCATCCGCCAGGCGGCGGCGTGCTTGTGGTGCTTGCGGCGGGAGAGCAGCGCGGCGATCGCGACCAGCAGGTACATCCCGGTGACGGCGACGCCGGTGATCTCGCTGAGCAGCTCGCCCTTGACGTAGCAGAGCGCGGCGCCCGGCAGGCCGACGGCCAGGGTGGCGATCCACGGGGAGCCGAACCGGCCCAGGGTGCCGAAGGCCTTGTTGACCGGGCCGGGCCACGCCTTGTCGCGGGCCGAGGCGAACAGCACCCGGGAGTTCTGGATGACCATGACGATGCCGGCGTTGATGATGGCCAGCGCGACGCAGAGGCTGATGAAGGTGCCGACCGCGGAGTTGCTCCAGGCGGTGACCATGCCGGAGATGTCGCCGGAGCTGAGCGTGGCCAGGTCGGGGGCGCCCATGGTGATGGCGGCGACCGGGACGAGCAGGATCGCGGCGGAGATGCCCAGCGTCCACAGCACGGTGCGGGAGACGTTGCGGCGCGGGTTCTCCAACTCCTCGGAGAGGTAGACGGCGGTGGAGAAGCCCTGGGTGATGAAGAGCGCGATGCCGAGGGCGCCGATGATCGCGCCGATGCTCACCGTGGTGGTCACGCCGTTCTCGCCGGTGACCACGCCGTGCAGCATGCTGGGCGCGTCGCCGTTGGCGTGGGCGAAGCCGAGCACCGACACCACGCCGGCCGCGATGACCTCCAGGACCAGGAAGATGCCGGTGATCCAGGCGTTGGCGCGCAGGTCGAGCAGGCCGGCCAGGGTGGCGGCGAGCATCACCGCGGCGCCGGCCAGCGGCTTGTCGACGTGCAGCACCGGGGCGAGGTAGTCGGCGGTGCCGAGGGCGATGACCGAGGGGACGATCATCACCACGATCAGCGAGAGCACGAAGACCAGCCAGCCGGCCAGCCGCCCGGCCAGGGTGCCGACCATCGCGTACTCGCCGCCGGCGCTGGGGATCAGGGTGCCGAGCTCGGAGTAGCAGAAGGCGACCGCGATGCAGAGCACCGAGCCGATCGCGATGGCCAGCGCGGTGGCGCTGCCGATGCTGGAGAACAGCTCCGGGACGATCACGAAGAGCGTGGAGGCCGGGGTGACGCAGGACAGCGTGAGCAGCGTGCCGCCGACGACACCGATCGAGCGCTTGAGCTGCTGCGGCGGGGCGTCGGGCGCGCCTGCGGTCGCCGCGGCGGGGGCCGCGGGGGCGGGCGGGCGAAGCGTGTCGGTCATGAGGCATCCGATCGGCTCTGTGCTGGTCCTGGTGAGGGAGCGGTATCGCCTCCGCTGGCTGACTGGCTCGGTTTCTGGTCCTGTCGCTCCCTGGGCCGCCATGGAACCTTGGCCGTATTGATCGAGTCAATGGCGGAATCGCTTCGGAATCCGTTGTCAAGGAGTGCATAAACATGCGATCTGATGATCACTAAGCGTCATCACTATGCATGTCCGACTTGTTACTTTCGCTACATCGCGCTTGAATCCAAGGTGAACGCCGTGTTGCATGCGTCTATTCAAAGGCGCTGCCCGGATGCGGAGGCAGGTCGTCCGGAAGCCCCTGCGGCGCCTGCCGAGCCCCGGGCCGGGTACGGGAACCGCAGCTCTCCGGCGGAAAGATCTAGGTAACGTTTCGACACCCGGGACGGCGGAAGGGGCCGGATCCGAGGACCCGACCCCTTCGAACACGCTCCGTGACCGGAACCGGCGGCTACGGCGCCGGCAGCCAGCCCGTCTGCACCATCTGCCCGCCGGTCATCCGGCGGGAGACGTACACGCCCCGGCCCGGCGGCAGCGCCTGCGGCTTGACGGTGCCCAGCAGCGGGCCCTCGTCCCGGTTGCCGGACAGCATCACGCCCTGGCCGCCCAGCTCGCGCATCCGCTGCATGAACGGCTCGTACAGCGAACGCCCGGCACCGCCCGCGCTGCGCGCCACGATCACCCGCAGGCCGATGTCCCGCGCGAACGGCAGGAACTCCGCGAGCGCCGCCAGCGGATTGCCCGAGGAGGTCGCCACCAGCTCGTAGTCGTCGACGACCACGAACATGTCCTTGCCGCTGTACCAGCTGCGGTTGCGCAGCTGCTCGGCGGTGACGTCCGGACCGGGCAGCCGGCGGGCGCAGGCCCCGCGCAGCATCTCCACGACGCTCGACATGGCCGGCTGCGCGGCCGCGTACTCCACCAGGTACTCCGGCGGGACGACGCCCAGCAGCGCGCGCCGGTAGTCGCCGACCACGATGCCGGCCTGGTCCGGGGTGTACCGCTCGGTGATCTGCTTGACCAGCATCCGCAGCAGCGCGGACTTCCCGGACTCGGTGTCGCCGAACACGATGAACAGCGGGTCGGTCTCGAAGTTGACGAAGGCCGGCGCCAGCTCCGCCTCGTCCACGCCGAACGCGACGCCCCGCTCCGGGTGCTCGAAGCCCTTCGGCAGCGAGTGCCCGTCCAGTACCGCCGGCAGCATCCGCACCTGCGGCGCGCGCGGGCCCGTCCAGGCTCCGGCGACCGCCGAGACCAGCCCGGTCACGCCGTCCGGCAGGTCCTCCACCGAGCCGGAGCCGTCCAGCCGCGGCAGACCGGTGAGGAAGTGCAGCCGGTCCGCGGTGACGCCGCGCCCCGGTACGGCCGGCACGTTCTGCGCCACCCGGCGGTCCACCTCGGACTCCATCGAGTCGCCGAGCTTCAGCTCGGTCCGGTTCTGCAGCAGGTCCTTGAGCGCCGGGCGGACCTCCGCGTACCGGGCCGCGGTGACGATCAGGTGGACGCCGTAGCCCAGACCGCGCTGGGCGATGTCGCCGATCACCGGCTCCAGCGGCTCGAACTCCTGCTTGAAGGTGTTCCAGCCGTCGATCACCAGGAAGACGTCGCCGAACTGCTCCTCCGGCAGCGCGCCGGAGGCCCGGCGGGACCGGTAGGTGCCGATCGAGTCGATCCCGGTGGCCCGGAAGAGCTCCTCGCGCCGGTTCAGCACACCGTGCACCTCGGAGACCATCCGGCGCACCTTCTCGGCGTCCAGCCGCCCGGCCACCCCGCCGACCTGCGGCAGCCCCTGGAGCGACTGGAAGCCGCCGCCGCCGAAGTCCAGCAGGTAGAACTGCACCTCCAGCGGGGTGTGGGTGAGCGCGAACGAGGCCACCGTGGTGCGGATCACCGTCGACTTGCCGGACAGCGGGCCACCGACCACCAGACCGTGGCCGGCCGCCCCCGAGTAGTCGTGGTCGAGGATGTCGCGCCGCTGGTCGCGCGGCTTGTCGACGATGCCGACCGGTACCCGCAGCCGGCCCAGCGCCCCGTACTGCGGCGCGGTCAGCCCGCGCTCGGGGGTCGCCTGGAGCGGCGGCAGCAGCTGGTCCACGCTCGGCGGGGCGTCCAGCGGCGGCAGCCACACCTGGTGCGCCGCCGGGCCCTGGCCCGCCATCCTCTGCACGAAGACGTCCAGCACGGTGTCCATCAGGGCGTCGTCCGGCTCCTCGACCAGCGGCTCGACCTCCTGCACCAGCGGTTCGGTCACCGGCACCTCGGCCGCGGTGAACCGCACCGGCCGCGCGCTCACCAGCCGGCCGCCGGTCGACCGCTGCTGCCCCGGCGCCCGGTACGGCCCGGAGACGTAGGCGGCCTTGAACCGCTCCATCACATCGGTGCCGAACTTCAGGTAGCCGACGCCCGGCACCGGCGGCAGGTGGTACGCGTCCGGGACGCCGATCGCCGCCCGCGACTCGGCCGCCGAGAAGGTGCGCAGGCCGATCCGGTAGGAGAGATAGGTGTCCAGGCCGCGCAGCTTGCCCTCCTCCAGGCGCTGCGAGGCCAGCAGCAGGTGCACCCCGAGGGACCGGCCGATCCGGCCGATCTGGATGAACATGTCGATGAAGTCGGGCTTGGCGGTGAGGAGTTCGGAGAACTCGTCGATGATCAGCACCAGCGACGGCAGCGGGTCCAGCGCCGCGCCGGCCGCCCGGGCCCGCTCGTACTCGTGGATGTTGGCGTAGTTCCCGGTCCGGTGCAGCAGCTCCTGGCGCCGGTTGAGCTCGCCCTCGATGGCGTCCCGCATGCGGTCCACCAGGGTCAGCTGGCCCTCCAGGTTGGTGATCACCGCGGAGGTGTGCGGCATGTCCGCCATGCCCGCGAAGGTCGCGCCGCCCTTGAAGTCGGCGAGCACGAAGTTCAGCGTCTCCGAGGAGTGCGTCATCGCCAGCCCCAGTACCAGGGTGCGCAGCAGCTCGGACTTGCCGGAGCCGGTCGCGCCGACGCACAGGCCGTGCGGGCCCATGCCCTCCAGCGCGGCCTCCTTGATGTCCAGGTACACGTGCTCGCCGCCGGCCCCGACACCGATCGGCACCCGCAGCCGCTCGTGCTGCGCCCGCTGCCGCCAGCTGCGGGCGACGTCGAAGGAGCCCGGGTCGCCGGAGTTCATCAGATCGGTGAAGTCCAGGTTGGACAGCAGCGGTTCGTCGTCGCCGCCGGCCGAGGCCCGGTACGGCGCCAGCTGGCGGGCCAGCGCCTCGGACTGCCAGGCGGTGAGGGTGTCCGGGACGCCGGAGTAGGTGGCGCCGGAGGCCGAGCGCAGCACCAGCTCGTCCGGCGAGACGGTGATGATCAGATGCCCGGTCGGCTCGTCGAGGTCGCCCGGGACCACCTCGACGATGGTCACCCCGTGCACGCCCTCGGCACCCGCCAGCAGCGAGTCGTGCGGCACCGACGCGCCGTCCATCACGACCACGATGTGCGGCTGGTCGGGCGCCGGCGAGGCGTCCCGGACGAACCGCTGACGGCCGGCCAGTTCGTCCTGGAGCAGCAGCTCCAGCTCTCCGAGGCCGGTGGCGATCAGGCGGCGCGAACCGGCGCCGTCGCTCTCCTTGCGGTGCTGGTTGTGCGGGAGCCACTTGGTCCACTCCCACTCGTCCACCGCGCCGGGCGCGGCCGCCACCGTCACCAGCAGGTCGTCCGGCGAGTGCAGGGTGGTCAGCTGGGCGATCGTCGCCCGGACGTTGCCGTAGACGGTGTCCGGGTCGCCGCAGACCGTGATGTGGTAGAAGGCGCGCAGCGAGATCGCCAACGGCAGGTCCTGCAGGGTGCCGTGGGCGCTCAGGAAGGTCTGCATCGCGGCCGCCGACAGCGGTTCCAGCTCGTCCATCGGCGCGGTCTGCGGCGCCACCAGCGGGGTGGACAGCTGCACCGGCCCGCGGCCGACCCGGATCTGCGCGAAGTCGGCGTCCCCGGCCCGCCGCTCCCACAGCCGGCGGCCGTCGGCGACGATCGACCAGAGCTGGTCCGGCTCGGGGTTCAGGAACAGCTGCGCGCCGCGCTGGCGCTCGGCGGTCCGGCGCACCTGGCGGCGCATCTGCTGCAGGTACTTGAGGTAGTCGCGCCGCTCGTCCGCGGTCGCCGAGGAGCCGCCCCTGCGGGCCCGGACGATCTGGGCGAGCGCCATGCCGACCGTCGAGACGATCATCAGACCGCCCATGATTTTCATCGGGGCCTGGGCACCCGGCGAGAAGAAGAACACCGCCGACCCGCCCATGCCGAGCATCGGCAGGATGCTCATCACCCAGTCCTCGCCGCCCGACCTGGGCAACTCGGGCGGGGCGACCAGTTCCACCGGCTCGTCCGGCACCGCGGGCGGGTAGGCCCGGGGCGGCCGCTTGACGGTGATCACGCCCATGCGCGCTCCACTCCCCGACCACGAACGCTTCGCTCGATCACCACGGCATCAGCCCTCACGCCACTGGATACGTACGGGTGAGGACGCCCCGTGTGACGCCGCCCCCGCTCCGCCGACCGCAGGCACCCGGGGAGGCGCGCGCCGCCCCCGCCGCCTTGCGCAGGGGCCGATCCTACTGGGGCCCGGGCCCGCCCCGGCCGACCGCCCTCCACGGGGCCGGACACGAACCGAGCGGGTAGGGTAACGCCGCGCCAACTCGTGGCCCCGCCGGGCCGGTTCCGCCCGGCCAGCGCCCGCGGGTCGGCCGGACCGACCAGCCGCCGGTGCCGCGGCACCGTCACCAAGGGGGAGCGCCCAGTGCGTCGAGCGAACGAGGTGCGGGCATGACGACGCCCGTCACCACCGGCTTCTGCCGGGTCACCGTCGTCGCGCCGGACAGCCGGATCGACGTCGCCCTGCCCGAGGACGTCCCGCTCGCGGACGTCTACCCCGAGGTGCTGCGGCTCTCCGGCCAGACCCAGCCCGACGGCGCCCCCACCGGGTTCCACCTGGTCCGCCGCGACGGCACGGTGCTCGACGGCAGCCGCTCGCTGGGCGCCCAGCAGGTGCGCGACGGCGACCTGCTCAGCCTGCGCCCGTTCGCAGAGTCGCTGCCGCCCGCGGTCTACGACGACGTCGCCGACGCGATCGCCACCGCCGGCGAGAGCGACCGCCGGTTCTGGAGCCCCGAGCTGATGCGCGCCTTCGGCCTCATCGGTACCGGCGTGCTGCTCACCCTGCTCGGCTTCGCCCTCTGGTTCGCCGACCTGCGCCACGACATGCACGGCCTGCCCGGCGTGCTCTCCGGCGTCGTCGCCGTCGTGCTCACCGCCTTCGCCGGCGTCCGCGCCCGGGTCTACCGGGACGCCTGGGCCGGCCTCGCGCTCGGCCTCGGCGCCCTGCCGCACGCCCTGATCGCCGGCAGCGGCGTCCTCGCGCCCACCGGCGGCCCGCTGGCCGGACCCGGCCGGCTGCAGTTCCTCACCGGCTGCGTCGCCGTGCTGGTGGTCGCCGTCCTGCTGGTCGGCCTGCTGCCCGAGCGGGACTCGCTGTTCGTCGCCGCCGCCTTCCTGGCCGCGGCCGGCGCGCTCGCCACCTTCGCCGCCGTCCTGCTGCCGGGCACCCCGGCCAACCACATCGCCGCCGTCACCGGCGTCGCGGCCGTCGCCGCGATCGGCTTCCTGCCCGGCCTGTCCGCCCGCTTCGCCCGGCTGCCCGTCGGCTACAGCGCCCCCGGCCAGACCCGCGCCCGCGGCCGCGACCACGACGAGGAGACCGCCCGCGCCGAACTCGTCCAGTACGAGCGGATCGCCCACCAGGCCCGCCGCGGCCACGAGGTGCTGGTCGGCCTGGTCGGCGGCTGCGCCGCGGTGATCGTCGGCGCCTGCGCGGTGCTGGGCTTCACCGACGAGACCTTCCCCGAGCTGCTCGCCCTCCTCCTCGGCCTCGCCACCATGCTGCGCGCCCGGCTGTTCCGCTACAGCGCCCAGGTCTTCAGCCTCAGCATCGCCGGCCTGCTCGGACTGTCGCTGCTGATCGTCGGCCTCTCCCTGCACACCCCGCAGTTCGTGCTGCGGTCCGGCATCGGCTCCACCGGCGCCGACCTGCGCACTCTCTGGCTGACCGCTTCGATCGCCTTCGGTGCCGCGGTGCTCACCGCGATCGCCCTGGTGGTGCCCCGGCTCGGCGTCTCCCCGTTCTGGGGGCGCATCCTGGACCTGGTCGACAGCCTCACCCTGATGTCGCTGGTCCCGCTGGTGCTGGCGGTCCTCGACGTCTACCGGCTGGTCCGCGGCGCCACCGGCTGACCCGCGCGCCGGGGCCACCTGACACCGGTGTCGGCGGCACTGGTACGCTTGGCCTCCGAGCGCAGCCGTGTGTCCGTCCCCGGGTGGGACGACGACCGGCGGCCGCGCCCGTCACGACACCGAGTTCTCCCAGAGTCCTGTGCCGTAGACCAGGACCGCTCGGTATCACCTCGTAAGGAGTTGCAGTGGCTCTCGCCTCTGACGTCAAGAAGCAGATCATCGCCGAGTTCGGCCAGAAGGAGGGCGACACCGGCTCCCCCGAGGTCCAGGTCGCCATGCTCTCCCGCCGCATCTCGGACCTGACCGAGCACCTCAAGTCCCACAAGCACGACCACCACTCGCGTCGTGGCCTGCTGATCCTGGTCGGCCAGCGCCGCCGCCTGCTGCAGTACCTGGCCAAGAAGGACATCGAGCGCTTCCGTACGCTCGTCGACCGCCTGGGCATCCGCCGCGGTGCCGCCGGCGGCGCCCGCTGAGAACGCCGCACGGGGCGGCTCCCCACACCGGGGAGCCGCCCCTCGCGCGTATGCCGCGGCCGTCCGACCGGCGCGCCCACCGGGGCGCCCGGACACCACGACCGGGGATAACAACTCGCGCGCACCTCCCCAGGTGGCCGAGGATTGCACCGTAGGGTTGTGGGCATGCCGGGTGATGGCGCCGCAAGCGCGCCACTCGGGCAGCAGAACCCAACCCCCCGCGGGACGAAGGCTTCAAACGGAAGCCGCCCGCATCCGAGAGAGCGTCCAGACGCGGACCGCCCGTCCGGACCCGGCCGGCCGAGAGGCGCCGGTCCTCGGTAGTGGCCGCCGGAGGCCCCGCAGACCGAAGCGGGGTGCACCGGAGGCTTCGATCGAAGACCGGCCCGACCGTTCAGGGTCAACACGCAGGCGATGCGCGGGGGCGCTCTCCCGGAGACGTACGAAAGAGGAGATCTTCCAGGTGGAAGAGAACGTGTTCTACGCCGAGGCCGTGATCGACAACGGCTCCTTCGGCACCCGCACCATCCGCTTCGAGACCGGCCGCCTGGCCCGTCAGGCCGCCGGCTCGGCCGTCGCCTACCTGGACGACGACACCATGGTGCTGTCGGCCACCAGCGCGTCCAAGCAGCCGAAGGAGCACTTCGACTTCTTCCCGCTGACCGTGGACGTCGAGGAGCGGATGTACGCCGCCGGCCGCATCCCCGGCTCGTTCTTCCGTCGCGAGGGCCGGCCCTCCGAGGACGCGATCCTCACCTGCCGCCTGATCGACCGCCCGCTGCGCCCGTCCTTCGTCAAGGGCCTGCGCAACGAGATCCAGGTCGTCGTCACCGTGATGGCGCTCAACCCGGACCACCTGTACGACGTGGTGGCCATCAACGCCGCCTCCGCCTCCACCCAGCTGGCGGGCCTGCCGTTCTCCGGCCCCATCGGTGGCGTGCGCGTCGCCCTGATCAAGGGCCAGTGGGTCGCGTTCCCGACCCACAGCGAGCTGGAGTCGGCCGTCTTCGACATGGTCGTCGCCGGTCGCGTCCTGCCGGACGGCGACGTCGCGATCATGATGGTCGAGGCCGAGGCCACCGACAAGACCATCAAGCTGGTCGAGGGCGGCGCCGACGCGCCGACCGAGGAGGTCGTCGCGGCCGGCCTCGAGGCCGCCAAGCCGTTCATCAAGGTGCTGTGCGCCGCCCAGGCCCAGCTGGCCGCCCAGGCCGCCAAGCCGACCGGCGAGTTCCCGGTCTTCCTGGACTACCAGGACGACGTGCTGGCCGCGCTGACCTCCGCCGTCAAGGACGAGCTGGCCCAGGCCCTCACCATCGCGGGCAAGCAGGAGCGCAACAACGAGCTGGACCGCGTCAAGGCGCTGGCCGCCGAGAAGCTGCTGCCCGAGTTCGAGGGCCGCGAGAAGGAGATCAGCGCCGCCTACAACGCGCTGACCAAGAAGATCGTCCGCGAGCGCGTCATCAAGGACAAGGTCCGCATCGACGGCCGCGGCGTCACCGACATCCGCACCCTGGCCGCCGAGGTCGAGGCCATCCCGCGGGTGCACGGCTCGGCCCTGTTCGAGCGCGGCGAGACCCAGATCCTGGGTGTCACCACGCTGAACATGCTCCGCATGGAGCAGCAGCTGGACACGCTCTCCCCGGAGACCCGCCGCCGCTACATGCACAACTACAACTTCCCGCCGTACTCGGTCGGCGAGACCGGCCGCGTCGGTTCGCCGAAGCGCCGCGAGATCGGCCACGGCGCGCTGGCCGAGCGGGCCATCCTCCCGGTCCTGCCGACCCGCGAGGAGTTCCCGTACGCCATCCGCCAGGTCTCCGAGGCGCTGGGCTCCAACGGCTCCACCTCGATGGGCTCGGTCTGCGCCTCCACCATGTCGCTGCTGAACGCCGGTGTGCCGCTGAAGGCCGCCGTCGCCGGCATCGCGATGGGCCTGATCTCCCAGGAGATCGACGGTGAGACCCACTTCGTGACCCTCACCGACATCCTCGGTGCCGAGGACGCGTACGGCGACATGGACTTCAAGGTCGCCGGTACCCGCAACTTCATCACCGCCCTGCAGCTGGACACCAAGCTCAACGGCATCCCGGCGTCGGTGCTCGCCGCCGCGCTGAAGCAGGCCCGCGACGCCCGCCTGCACATCCTCGACGTGATGAACGAGGCCATCGACTCCCCGGACGAGATGTCCCCGAACGCGCCGCGCATCATCACCATCAAGATCCCGGTGGACAAGATCGGCGAGGTCATCGGCCCCAAGGGCAAGATGATCAACCAGATCCAGGAGGACACCGGCGCCGAGATCACGATCGAGGACGACGGCACCATCTACATCGGTGCCGCCGACGGCCCGGCCGCCGAGGCCGCCCGCACCACGATCAACCAGATCGCCAACCCGACCATGCCGGAGGTCGGCGAGCGCTACCTGGGCACCGTGGTCAAGACCACGACCTTCGGTGCCTTCGTCTCGCTGATGCCGGGCAAGGACGGTCTGCTGCACATCTCGCAGATCCGCAAGCTGGCCGGCGGCAAGCGCGTCGAGAACGTCGAGGACGTCCTCGGCGTCGGCGCCAAGGTGCAGGTCGAGATCGCCGAGATCGACCCGCGCGGCAAGCTCTCGCTGATCCCGGTCATCGAGGGCGAGGAGAACGCCGAGGCCGCTTCCGAGTGAAGCGCCGCTAGCTGAACCCCGCGGCCCGCACGCCCCCAGCGGCGTGCGGGCCGCACCCTGTTGTCCCCCACGCTCCTCGACGGATGCTTTCTACGGAGGTACCCCCGTGGCCCAGGCCTCGGCGGCGACGCAGCGCCCCGGCACGACCCGGACCCTGCTCAAGGGCGCCGACGGCGCCGGAACCGTGCGCCGCACCGTCCTCCCCGGCGGCCTGCGCGTCGTCACCGAGACCCTGCCGACGGTGCGCTCCGCGACCTTCGGCATCTGGGTCGGTGTCGGCTCGCGGGACGAGACGCCGCAGCTCAACGGCGCCACCCACTACCTGGAGCACCTGCTCTTCAAGGGCACCGAGCGGCGCAGCGCGCTGGACATCTCGGCGGCCCTGGACGCCGTCGGCGGCGAGATGAACGCCTTCACCGCGAAGGAGAACACCTGCTACTACGCGCGGGTGCTCGACACCGACCTGCCGCTGGCCATCGACGTGGTCTGCGACATGCTCACCGGCTCGCTGATCCGCCCCGAGGACGTCGAGGCCGAGCGCGGCGTCATCCTGGAGGAGATGGCGATGGCCGAGGACGACCCGGGTGACGTCGTCCACGACCTCTTCGCCAAGGTGATCTTCGGCAGCGGCCCGCTCGGCCGGCCGATCCTCGGCACCCAGGAGACGATCCGCTCGCTCACCCGCGACCAGATCGCCAACTTCTTCCACCGCCGCTACAAGCCCGAGCACCTGGTCGTCGCCGCGGCCGGCAACCTGGACCACCGCAAGGTCGTCCGGCAGGTCGAGCGGGCCTTCGCGCCGCTGCTCGCCAAGTCCGAGGCCGCCCCCGCCGAGCCCCGCCGCGGCGTCAAGGCGCTGCGCACCGCGGGCCGGGTCGAGGTGCTCAACCGGGCCACCGAGCAGGCCCACCTGGTGCTGGGCGTGCCCGGCGTGCCCCGGCACGACGAGCGCCGCTGGGCGATGGGCGTGCTCAACGCGGCCCTCGGCGGCGGCATGAGCTCGCGGCTGTTCCAGGAGGTCCGGGAGAAGCGCGGCCTGGCGTACTCGGTGTACTCCTACTCCTCCTCGTACGCGGACAGCGGCCTGTTCGGCATTTACGCCGGCTGCCAGCCCAAGCGGGTCGAGGAGGTGCTGCGGATCTGCCACGAGGAGCTCGCGAAGGTGGTCGCCGAGGGCATCACCGAGGAGGAGCTGCAGCGCGCGATCGGCCAGATCTCCGGCTCCACCGTGCTGGGCATGGAGGACACCGGCTCGCTGATGAACCGCATCGGCAAGGCCGAGCTCAGCTACGGCCACCACCTGTCGGTCGACGACATGCTGGAGCGGATAGCGGCGGTGACCCTGGACGACGTGCACGAGGTCGCCCGTGATGTGCTGGGTGCGTACCGGCCGTCGCTGGCGCTGATCGGTCCGATCACCGACAAGCGGGCCGCGAAGCTCGCCGACCTGCTGGCCTGAAGGGACTTCTCACCATGACGCTGCGTGTCGCCGTGATCGGCGCCCGGGGCCGGATCGGCTCCGAGGCCGTCAAGGCCGTCGAGGCCGCCCCGGACCTGGAGCTGGTCGCCGCCCTGGGGCGCGAGTCGAAGCTCTCCGAGCTGACCGGGGCCGGGGTTCAGGCCGTCGTCGAGCTGACCCACCCCGACGCGGTGATGGGCAACCTCGACTACTGCCTGCACCACGGGATCCACGTGGTCACCGGCACCACCGGCTGGACCGACGAGCGGCTGGCCACCGTGCGCGGCTGGCTCGACGAGGCACCGGAGCTCGGCCTGCTGATCGCGCCGAACTTCTCCATCGGCGCGATCCTCGGCATGAGGTTCTCGCAGATCGCCGCCAGGTACTTCGAGTCGGTCGAGGTCGTCGAGCTGCACCACGACCGCAAGGCGGACGCCCCCAGCGGCACCGCCACCCGCACCGCCCAGCTGATCGCCGCCGCCCGCGCGGAGGCCGGCCGCCCGCCGCAGCAGGACCCGACCACCCACGCGCTGCCGGGCGCCCGCGGCGCCGACATCGACGGGGTGCCGGTGCACTCGGTGCGGCTGCGCGGCCTGCTCGCCCACCAGCAGGTGATGTTCGGCGACACCGGTGAGACCCTCACCATCCGGCACGACTCGCTGCACCACAGCAGCTTCATGCCGGGCATCCTGCTCGGCGTGCGCAAGGTCGTGGAGACGCCCGGGCTCACCCTGGGCCTCGAACACTTCCTGGACCTGTGAGCCCGGCATGACCTCCCGCACCGGTTTCTTCGTCCTCGCCGGCGTCCTGGCGCTGGTCGCGCTGATCTGCGTCGGCGAGGGCGTTCAGCTCATCGCCACCGGCAAGCCGCTCGGCATCGGCCTGGGCCTGTGCGCCTTCGTCATCCCGGTCATCGGCCTCTGGTTCCTGCGTCAGACGGTCCGGTTCGGCCGGGACAGCGAGCGGCTCGCCCGTGAGCTGGAGGCCGAGGGCGGCCTGCCGGTCGACGAGCTGAAGCGCACCGACGGCGGGCGGATCGACCGCGACTCGGCCGACGCCGTGTTCGCCCGGCGCAAGGCCGAGGCCGAGGCCGCCCCCGGCGACTGGCGGGTCTTCTTCCGCCTGGCGGTCGCCTACGCCGACGCCGGCGACGTGCCGCGCGCCCGCAAGACCATGCAGCACGCGATCCGGCTGCACCGCACCACCGGTGCCGACACCGCCGGCACCAACGGCACCACCATCAAGCCTGCGAGGAGCAACGCGTGAGCGACGACACCACGGCCCCCCAGTTCCGCAGCGACGTCACCGCGGAGCTGGTCCGCAGCGCCGCCGCCGACTCGGACGTCATCTGGGCCGCCCGGGTCTCGACGGCGGGGGAGCAGTCCCTGGAGGCGCTCCAGGAGGACCCGGAGAAGTCCAAGGGCCTGATCAACTTCCTGATGCGGGACCGGCACGGCACGCCGTTCGAGCACAACTCGATGACCTTCTTCATCAGCGCGCCGATCTTCGTCTTCCGCGAGTTCCACCGCCACCGCAGCGGCTGGTCCTACAACGAGGAGTCCGGCCGCTACCGCGAGCTGCAGCCGGTCTTCTACGTGCCGGGCGAGGAGCGCAAGCTGGTCCAGCAGGGCCGCCCGGGCCGCTACGAGTTCGTCGAGGGCACCCCCGAGCAGCACGGCACCGTCACCTCCTCGATGGAGACCGCCTACCGCGAGGCGTACGGGCGCTACCAGGAGATGCTGGAGGCCGGCGTGGCCCGCGAGGTCGCCCGCGCCGTGCTGCCGGTCGGGCTCTACTCCTCGATGTACGCGACCTGCAACGCCCGCTCGCTGATGCACTTCCTGTCGCTGCGCACCAAGCGGGAGAACTCGGCCGTGCCGTCGTTCCCGCAGCGCGAGATCGAGATGGTCGCCGAGCGGATGGAGGAGCAGTGGGCTGCGCTCATGCCGCTCACCCATGCGGCCTTCGAGAAGCACGGCCGGGTCGCCCCCTGACCTGCGGCGACGGGCATCCGGGGAGAGTGTCGGGCATGTCTGGATTGCGGCATTTCTGACCGCTCCCTACGCTCGTGAACACGGATTCCGGTGCTGCTTGAACCCCCGAGCACGCAGCACCGGAATCCCATGTCCCCGCTGTTCGCCGCCGGTTCGCCGCCCGGCCGTCCGAACCGTGGACCGGCCTGGGTGCCGACCCACCGCCTACGAGTAGTTTTGGACGCATGGCTCCGACCTCCACTCCCCAGACGCCCTTCGGGCGGGTCCTGACCGCGATGGTGACACCCTTCACCGCCGACGGCGACCTCGACCTCGACGGCGCCCAGCGCCTCGCCGCGCACCTCGTCGACTCCGGCAACGACGGCCTCGTCGTCAACGGCACCACCGGGGAGTCCCCGACCACCAGCGACGCCGAGAAGGCCCAGCTCGTCCGCGCCGTGGTGGAGGCCGTCGGGGACCGGGCCCATGTGGTGGCCGGCGTCGGGACCAACGACACCCGCCACAGCGTCGAGCTGGCCCGCCAGGCCGAGGGGGCCGGCGCGCACGGCCTGCTGGTGGTCACGCCGTACTACAGCAAGCCCCCGCAGGAGGGCCTGTACCAGCACAGCGTGGAGATCGCCGACGCCACCGGGCTGCCGGTCATGCTGTACGACATCCCCGGCCGCAGCGGCGTCGCGCTGAGCCACGAGACGCTGGTCCGGCTCGGCGAGCACCCGCGGATCGTCGCCAACAAGGACGCCAAGGGCGACCTCGGCGCCGCCGCCTGGGCCATCGCCCGTTCCGACCTCGCCTGGTACTCCGGCGACGACATCCTCAACCTGCCGCTGCTGTCGGTCGGAGCCGTCGGCGTCGTCAGCGTGGTCGGCCATGTGGTCGCCGGGGAGCTGCGGTCCATGGTCGAGGCCTACCTGGCCGGTGATGTGGCCAAGGCCACGGCCGTCCACCAGCGCCTGCTGCCGGTGTTCACCGGTATCTTCCGCACCCAGGGCGTCATCCTCGCCAAGGCCGCGCTGGACCTCCAGGGCCTGCCCGCCGGCCCGCTGCGGCTGCCCCTGGTCGGCGCGACTCCCGAGGAGATCGCCCAACTGAAGAAGGATCTCGCCGACGGCGGGGTAGACCTCTAACAGACACAGACGTGCGCGCCCCGGCTCGCCGGGCCCTCACGGGCCCGCCGCTGAACCGGACCGCAGGCGCGAGAGCACAGACCCGGTAGGAAAACGACACTGAGAACGCACGCCATATGTCTCGCGGGGGAGGACCCCGGACATATGGCGTGCGTCGTGAGGAGAGTCTTTTGAGTCACCCGCATCCCGAACTCGGCGCACCGCCGGCCCTCAAGGCGGGCGCCCTGCGCATCACCCCGCTCGGCGGTCTCGGCGAGATCGGCCGCAACATGACGGTCTTCGAGTACGGGGACCGCATTCTCATCGTCGACTGCGGCGTCCTCTTCCCCGAGGACGAGCAGCCCGGCGTCGATCTGATCCTCCCGGACTTCAGCTACATCCGGGACCGCCTCGACAAGGTCGACGGCATCGTCCTCACGCACGGCCACGAGGACCACATCGGCGCCGTGCCGTACCTGCTCCGGGAGAATCCGGACATCCCGCTGATCGGGTCCAAGCTCACCCTCGCGCTGATCGAGGCCAAGCTCGCCGAGCACCGCATCCGCCCGTACGTGCTGGAGGTCGCCGAGGGCGACCGCGAGCGGATCGGCCCCTTCGACTGCCAGTTCATCGCGGTCAACCACTCCATCCCGGACGCGCTGGCCGTCGCCGTGCGCACCCCCGCCGGCATGGTCGTCGCCACCGGTGACTTCAAGATGGACCAGCTGCCGCTCGACGGCCGCCTCACCGACCTGCCGACCTTCGCCAAGCTGGCGGAGGAGGGCATGGACCTGCTGCTGGTGGACTCCACCAACGCCGAGGTCCCCGGTTTCATCCCGCACGAGCGGGACATCTCGGCCGCGCTGCGAAACGTTTTCGCGAACGCCGAGAAGCGCATCATCGTCGCCTCGTTCGCCAGCCACGTGCACCGCATCCAGCAGGTGCTGGACGCCGCGCACGAGTACAAGCGCAAGGTCGCCTTCGTCGGCCGCTCGATGGTGCGCAACATGGGCATCGCCCGCGACCTCGGGTACCTGAAGGTCCCCGGCAACATGGTCGTCGACGTCAAGCAACTGGACGACCTGCCGGACAAGGAGGTCGTGCTGATCTGTACCGGTTCGCAGGGCGAGCCGATGGCCGCGCTGTCCCGGATGGCCAACCGCGACCACCAGATCCGCATCGTCGAGGGCGACACCGTCGTCCTGGCGTCCTCGCTCATCCCGGGCAACGAGAACGCCGTGTACCGGGTCATCAACGGCCTGACCCGCTGGGGCGCCAAGGTCGTGCACAAGGGCAACGCCAAGGTGCACGTCTCCGGCCACGCCTCGGCGGGCGAGCTGCTGTACTTCTTCAACATCTGCAAGCCGCGCAACCTCATGCCGGTGCACGGCGAGTGGCGTCACCTGCGGGCCGCGGCCGACCTCGGCATCGCCACCGGTGTCCCGCGCAACCGCGTGGTCATCGCGGAGGACGGCGTCTGCGTCGACCTGGAGGGCGGCGTCGCCCGCATCGCCGGCAAGGTGCAGGCCGGCTACGTCTACGTCGACGGCTCCTCGGTCGGCGACATCACCGAGGCCTCGCTCAAGGACCGCAGGATCCTCGGCGAGGAGGGCTTCATCTCCTGCTTCGTGGTGGTCGATTCCGCCAACGGCAAGATCGTCGGCGGCCCGAGCATCCAGGCCCGCGGCTCCGGCATCGACGACGCCGCGTTCGTCCCGGTCGCGGCCCGGCTGCAGGAGGCGCTCGACCGCTCGGCGGGCGACGGCGTCCTGGAGATCCGCCAGGTCCAGCAGCTCGTCCGCCGGACCCTCGGCAAGTGGGTGGCCGACAACTACCGCCGCCGGCCGATGATCCTCCCTGTCGTCGTCGAGGTCTGAGCCTCCCCGGCGTGATTTGACGTGGGGCAACCCGGTGCGTAACGTTCTCCGGGTTGCCCCACGGGACGGCCCCCAGTCGAAGTCCTCGAACGAAATTCGAGAACGGAGCGGGAAAACGGCCCGAAAGACTCTGATAGAGTTCGGGAGCGCCGAAAGGCCGAAGCAAATCGGATGAATGAAACTCCAGAAAACGGAGCGGAAAACGTCTGATAAGCTGGAAACACGAAAGAACGAAGCGCCCGGAGGGCCCGCTGGAAGGCGGCTCGAAGGAAGCGTCCGTT
>NZ_JBHVGL010000039.1:0-38173 GCF_042800875.1 Kitasatospora sp. NPDC057595
GTTTCCAGCTTACCAGATGTTTTCCGTGCCGTTCCCGGCGCTTCCTTCATCCAACTCGCTGGTGTCTTCTGCGGCTTGACGCCCCGTCCGACGTTTCAAACTCTAACCGATCCCCGCTCCGAAAAGCGAATCCGGCCGCAATTCCCGAAAATGCACACGCCAAATAAACCCCGTGCCGGGGAGACTTAGGCATTTCCAGAGGATTGGCCGCTCCGGGACCGTCCGCGCCGATGCGTGTCCGGTGCTCCCTGCCGAGCGACTAGAGAACACTACCCCTCCCCCGGAGTGGGGGCAAGTCGTCGCCGGTCACAGCTCGCCCCGGCCCGGGCGGGTGGAGGGCGGCGGTCCAGGGGCCGCGGCTCTGCGGTCGCACCAGAGCACGAGCAGGACGCCGCCGACGCCCACGAAAAGTGCGGCGGCGGCGCCGGCCACCGGGAGCAATGGGCTCGGGACCTCCGTGGAATCGGCCGACGTCGAGACCTGGCCGGCCCTCGGTGTGTCCGGGACCGGTTCCGGCAGCGCGCCGCAACCGCTGATCCCCGTCATCACCAGCCCCGCGACCCCTGCCGCGCACTTGGTCCGCATTCGTGTGCGTTCCACGGTCCCCCACTCTCGTCACCGACGGCCACCCTCGCCCCGCCCGACCAAGCCTTCCCAGCACAGTGGGAGAACCGGACCCTCCGCACCCGGATTGCCCGATATTCACTTGTGCGTGTGACCCGCACCCCTCACACAATCCCCACCCAGTTCGAGCCTTGCGCACAAAGTCTCCTCGCGTTCGGAGAACTTCGGTGTGCATCTGCAAACGGCCCCACCGAGGCGGACCGGATCCGCACCGGTCTGTCGTGGGCCGCCCCCATGCATCAGGCCGCACCCCCAGCGGGCCTTCGTGCTGCTCAGCCTCGCCCTCTCGCCGACCGTCCCGCCTGCGGTGGATGCGGCGCGAACGCCGTCATCGACTGGTCGGCAAGCCGTATGGACATCCACAACCTGGTCCGCGCCTTCCGGTTCGGGCTGTTTCCCGTTCCCGGGCCCCTCGCTGTCGTGGACGGCCGTTGGGTGGCCGTCCTCCGGTCCCGCGGCGAGCCCGATGAAGGAGTCCGCAGGGAGTGCGCGGACGGGCCGCTGTGGATCACGGAATGGGTCCCCGTTCCGGGACGGGGGGCCTGGCTACCCGCCGATTGACTCAGCTGCCCTCTCCCAGGGCGTTCGTCAGCCGCTCGCGCAGTCGTCGCGCACTCGGGTCGGTGAAGTCGTCGAGCAGGGTCAGCGCCTCGCGGCGGTACTGCTGTGCAGCCGTGGGCGCCTCGTCCTGTTCCAAGGCGTCAGCCAGATGGCCAAGGGACACCGCCCACTGCCACCGATCACCCAGGTCTCGGTGCGCCGCGACGGCGCTGCGGTGGAACTCACCCGCTTCGTGAGTGCGGCCCAGCTCGAGGTAGGCCAGGCCGGTACCGTCCCAGGCCAGCGCTTCACGGCTGCGGTCCCCGAGACGCCTCTGCAGGACGGTGGCGCGTTGATAGGAGACGAGGGCTTCGTCCGGACAACCGGCGGCACGTTGGGCGTGCCCGAGTTGGGTCAGCCAGTGGCCCTCCGCCACAGCACTGCCGAGTTCCACGGCGAGCTCGACGGCACACTGCGCACTCATCACTGCTTCGCCCGCCTGCCCTCTTTCGAGCTGGAGCCTGCTGAGAAGGCACAGAGCGTTTCCCTCGGACCACCGGTCGGCCCTGTCGCGGAACGTCTCCAGGCCTGATCGGATCAGTTGCTCCGCTTCGGCCGGTGCGCCGAGAGCCAGGTGGGCCTCGGCCAGATTGACCGCCGCCCGAGGCTCCCAGTGGGCATCGCCGAGCGACCGGAACAGCTCACGAGCGATCGTGAAGGCGTCACGAGCCTCCGCCAGTCGGCGTTGGCGCAAGGAAAGCAGGCCGAGCCCGTTGAGGGTCAGCGCCTCACCAGCGGGATCGTCAAGCTCGCGACGGATCTCCAGCGCGGCCTGGTACTCCTCGGCGGCCTGGTCGAGCCGGCCGGACTGGGTGTACGCCATGCCCAGGCTCTCGTGCAACTCCGCCTGCGCGTGCCGGTCCCCACAGCGCCGTGCGGCCTCCAGTCCCAGGCGGGAGGTGGCGAACCAGTCCTGGAAGGGATTGCGCACCATGTAGAAGGCACGAAGGACGACCGCGAGCTGCCAGGCGGCCTCGTCCAGGCCCATGGCAGCCGCCGTCCGGGTGGCGGCCGCGAGATTGTCGCGTTCCGCCTCGAACCACTGCACCGCGTCGGCCTCGTCCTGGAACACCGCTGGTTCCACGTCGGGGCCCAGCGGTGCGAGCCGGACGCGAGGCTCGTGGGGAGCAGAGCGTTCCTGTGCCGCGTCGGCCGTGTGCAGGTACCACGCCAGCACACGACGGATCGCCAGCTCGCTCTCCTCGGTTTCCTGCTCGTGCTTGGCCTGGTCGATGGCGTAGGCACGCAGGAGGTCGTGGAACCTGAAGCGGTCGGCGGCGGATTGCTCGACCATGTGGGTCGCGAGCAACCCGTCCAGTGCCCGGCGCGTGTGCCGGGTCCCGCCTCCGACGAGGGCGGCGGCGGCCGACGTGCTGAACTCACCGGTGGGATGGAGGCCGAGCATGCGGAAGAGCCTCGCCGAGTCGGCGGGCAGCGCACGGTAGGACCAGGCGAAGACCGAGCGGACCGCCGAGGATTCCTCCTCGTCCTCGTCGGACAGTGCGTCCCACAGGCCAGATTCGTCCCGCAGGTCCTGGATCAGATCGTTCAACAGCATCCGTGGCCGGCCGGCCGCGCGCTCGGCCGCGATGCGCAAGGCCAAGGGCAGACGGGCACAGAGCCGCGCCAGCTGAACGAGCTCGGACGGATCGTCCCCGCTGCGGTAGTCCGCGGTGACCGCGCGCAGGAGCTCGACGGCATCGTGCTCCGCCAGAACATCCAGGGTCAGGTGCCGGGCCCCCTCCCGCACCCCGAGTCCCGAGAGACGGTGGCGACTCGTCACAACAACGAGACACCCGGGAGCGCCGGGAAGGAGGGGACGAACCTGCGCCGCGCGTGAGGCGTTGTCGAGCACGATCAGCATGCGACGCCCGGCGACCAGGGACCGGTAGGTCGACTCCAGGGCCTCGGGGTCGGTCGGTATCGCCGCGGCAGGCACGGCGAGAGCACGGAGGAAGCGTTCCAGCACCTGCGCGGAGGAGGCGGGTTCCTGTGGGTCGTAGCCGCGCAGGTTCGCATACAACTGCCCGTCCGGGAAGTGTCCTCGGACCGCATGCGCCCAGTGGAGCGCCAATGAGGTCTTGCCGACCCCGGCGGTGCCGGTGACCACGAGAACCTGAGCGGCAGGCGGTTGCTCCGCGAGCAACCGGTCCATGGCCTTCTGCTCGGCGGCCCGGTTGACGAACCCGCGGACGTCTGTCGGCAGCTGCCGCGGCACGGGTTCACCGGGCCCGCCGGTTTCGGGCGAGGGAGCGGCATGGATGTGGACCGGTCCCTGGATGTCCCGGGCTTGGACGACATTGCCTGCGGATCCGGACATGCTTGAACTGCTGCTTCCCGGCTGGGCCCAGGGTTCTTCCCGCGTCATCGATCAGCGCTCCACCGGTGATCCGACCGCCTCACGCGCCATGAAGGTCCTGATGTCCTCGCCCTGGTCGTACAGGCGGGCGATGAATCCGGCCACTCGATCCCTGGCAGCGGGGTCCAGATGACGGGTCGCACCGCCGAGGAGGCCGCGCACGTCGTACGAGATGTCGTAGACGGTGTCCGGGCCCAGGGTCACGAGCTCCGGCAGCGGACCGGCCTGTTCGTACGGGGCGACGACCTCAGGACCGACGACCCGGATCAGCTCACCGCACTCCGCCCGCACTCGCAGGAACCGCAACTCCCATGCGAGATAGGGGGTGAGCGGGAACTCCACGACGCGCACACGCAGCAGCCGACAGGCGTGTTCGGCAGCCAGACGCGACAGTTGGAGCAGTTCGCCACGCCGGCTTTCGATCAGCTCGAACGCCCGTCCGTGATCGCCTGCGGAATACGCAAGCCAGCTGTCGTCCTCAGGTTCCTGGAAGTCCTGCCTGCGTTCCAGCTTCCACGAATCGTAGCCGTCGAACGCGAAGTCCCGCTGCCGGAAGTCCTTCCGGTACTCGTCGACCAGGAGTCGGTCTCCGGGCACGTCGGCCAGGAGGTCACGCATCCGGCAGGTCCGCCTTCGCGGAGAGGAGCGTGGCCCGGGGAATCACGACGAGACGCTCGCCCTCACCGACCACCACGTCCTGAGGCAGTCCTGCTCGGTATGCCGCTGTCAGGTCCCGCCCGATGACGGCGAAGTCACCATTCGAGAGCTCCCACACGTCGGGGCAGCCGTCCCGCCCACCCGTGGTGCCCAATTCGGTTGGCGACCTGCCCATGCGCCGACTCAGCGCGGCACCGGGATCAGCTTCCCAGGGCTGGCTCATCACGCCTCCGAGTATCGCGTGAGCAGGTGGCTACACACCGTACATAGCGGCCGGGCTGATCGTCAATCCTCTTCCGGCTCCCGGGCGCCACGGGGAGGGGATCGGCCCGGCGGTGGGCGGTCGGGGTGGTCAGGTGGGTATGTCCCGGGTGGGGTCGTGGTGGTTGGGCTGGTCGTCGGGGTGGGGTGGGTGGGCGTCGAAGCGGGAGATTCGCAGCGTTGCGATGACACCGAGGAAGACGGTGGCGAAGGCGAGGGCGAGCAGGACCGTGAGGGCGGCGCCGACCAGGAGGCCGGCGCCGGTGAGACTCATCGACCGGCCCCGATGACGCGGTGGCCGAGGCGGGCGGCGAGGCCGTGGAGCAGTTCCTCGGCCTGGTCGCGGGTGAGGGCGAGGGCGAGCTCCTCGCCCGGGCCGACGTGGATGTCGAGGTCGACGGCCGGGAGCTGCACGGCGGTGTCCGGGACGGCATCGGTGGTGAGGTAGGCGACGGTGGTCCGCTCGGCGTACACCGACCCGGTGACGAGGGGGATCACGACTCCCACGGCCGGTCACCCCACTCCCGGAGGACGTGGAGGAGGTTGAGGAGGGTGGCGACGGAGGTGTCTCCGAAGTCGACGAGGAGGTGGCCGTCGGTGGTCACGCCGTTGACGCGGGCGAAGTCCCACTGGATGCCCAACGGCGCGCTGCGCTCGTGGAGTTCGGCGAGGAGGGCGGTGACCTCGGGCTCGGTGTAGGTGCGGAGGTACCTGTCGTCGGGGGCGATGGGGCCGCTCACGCGGCGGCGTCCAGCTCGAACCAGGTGACCTTGCCGGTCTTGGTGGCGGTGGCGCCGAAGCGGTGGGTGAGGGCGCGGATGAGGTGGAGGCCGCGCCCGGAGAGGGAGTAGGGGTCGGCGGGGGTGCAGGGCTCGGGCGGCAGGTCCGGGCAGTCGTCGCAGACGGAGACGCGGAGGGTGGTGGGCCTGAGGGAGACCAGGACGGACGGCGCCGGCGAGCCCGCGTGCTGCCAGGCGTTGATGTACAGCTCGTGGAACGCGAGTTCGGCGTCGGCGATGACGTCCGGCGGCCACCCGGCGGAGCTGAGGATCGCGCGGAGTTCGGCACGGGCGATGGAGCAGTCGGGCGGGTTGAAGGCACGCATGAGGGAACCTCCGAGTGGGGTTGTGCAGTGGGGTTCGTCGTCGATCGGTCGACGGAGACGTCGCCGTGAGCCAGGCCAGGGCGGGGCTGGTGAATTGCCACGTGTGGCTGCTCTGCGGTGCGGGAGGGCAGGAGGCGCCTACTGCCCGTGAAGACAGGCGTTACTGACGACCCGTCGGATCGGCATGGCACAGACCATAACGCAGACGCATGTGAAATTTTCCATGGCTGCTTGATATTCCCTCTAACGTGGCATTGAGAGCCCAAAATGGACCGCGCCTCGACCAGCGCGGCAGACTGGGACCACTCCTGTCCTGGAAGGATCCAATGGCTCGCACGAACCCAACCCTCCGTCAGCGAAGGCTCGGTGCAGAGCTACGAAGAATGCGCGAGCAGGCCGGCCTCGGCGGCAGTGAGCTCGGTCGTGCCGTCGGCATGAACCCGGCGCAGGTGACACAGATGGAAGCGGGGAAGATCGGCATCAGCGTGGAGCGCCTGCGCACGGTCGCGTCGGCGTGCATGTGCGCCAACGAGCCCTTGATCGAGGCCCTCGCGAACATCATCACGGAGCGGGAGAGGCCCGGCTGGTGGGAGGAGTACCGGGGAGTCCTCACGACGGACTTCGTCGATGTCGCGGAGTTCGAGAGCCACGCTCGGCGGCTCACCACCTTCACGATGGCCTTCGTTCCCGGCCTGCTCCAGACCGGCCGCTACGCCGCTGCGGTCTTCGCCGAGACCTTCCCGCCACTGCCACGCCACGAAGTCGACCTCAGGACAGCTTTCCGCATGCAGCGACAGCGCGTCGTCCGATCCGGTAGGACGCCGTACTCCGCATTCATCCACGAAGCGGCGCTACGCATGAAGTTCAGCGGTCCGGCCGTCCTCGCCGAGCAGCTCGACGCCCTCGTCGAGGACTCCAAACAGCCGACCATCTCGATTCGAGTGATCACGTTCGACGTGGACGCCATGCCGAGCTCCAACGAGAACTTCACCTACGCCGACGGACCGATCCCCGAGCTGGACACCGCACAGATGGACACGGGCCTCGGTGGCCGAATCTTCGACTCCCCGGCCCATACCGCGAAGTTCCGATCCCTGCTCGCTCGATTCGACTCGTGCGCCCTCTCGGAGGAGGACTCCCGAGGCTTCATCGAGTCCATCAAGAAGGAAGTGGAAAGCAAACATGTATAGCTCCGCTTGGCAGAAGTCCAGCTACTCCGCTGCAAACGACGAGTGCGTCGAGGTGCGCGCCACGGACGAGGTGATCGAACTCCGCGAGTCCGACGACGGCAACGTCATCGTCCGCACCACCCCTGCCAGGTTCGCCGCGCTCCTCCGTGACACCAAGGCAGGAACGTTCGACCACCACGCCGGCTGACACGACGGTGGCCCTCGCTCTGCGGAGCGAGGGCCACCGCGATGCCTGGCACGGGAGTGTGGGAGCAGGGCGCGGGCCGGTCCCGTCCACCGCGCACAGGTCCGGTCGGGCGTACCCGTCCGCCGTCGGAGCGATGCCTACCGGGCGCGCTCCGGGAGGCGGGGTTCACTGGTCGCTGACGTCGACGCGCGCGGCTGTGCGGTCGTGCGGCTGTCCGGGTGCGAGGAGGCTGGGCGGATGGATACGGCTGGGCTGGGTCGGGACGAGCTCCGATCGCCGCTGGAAGCGCCGGCGACGGCGTCCGAGCGGATCGGGCTGGAGATCGAGTGCGGCGTGGTCGACCCACGGACCGGGCTCGCCACTCCCTACCCGGGGCGGAACGGGATGCGGGCCGTCCTTGAGGCCGTGCTCGCGGAGTGGGACGGCAAGGTGCTGTTCGACGCGGGGGAACCGGTCGGGGTCGAGCTGGCCGACGGGGGCCTGATCGGGCTCGAACACGGCGGCCAGCTGGAGTACTCGGGCCCGCCGGTGGCCGATCTGGCCACGGCGGTGGACGACGTACGGCTCACTCTCGTCCGGCTGGCGGAGCTCCTCCGGCGTTTCGACCTCGCACTCCTGCCGGGCGCCTACCTGCCGTTCGACCGGATCGAGACCGTCCCCTGGGTACCCCTGAGCCGTGGCCCGATCCTGCGTGGGCACTTCGAGCGCTTCGACGGGGCAGGCAACGGCGGAGTGCGACTCCTGCCGCTGTCGACGTGCACGCAGGTGAACCTCGACTACCTCTCCGAGGACGACTTCACCCAAAAGCTGCGGATGCAGGCGGCCGCGTCGCCGGTGATCGCCGCGCTGCTCGTCAATTCACCGCTGTACGGGGGCCGGCTCGACGGGCTGCTCTCGCACCGCTGCCGGGACTGGCTGCTGACGGATCCGCAGCGCTCCGGTCTGGTACGGCCGGCCCTGCGCGGGGATGTGGGCATCGACGACGTCGTCGACTGGGCGCTGAGCATCCCGATGGTCTACTACCAGGACCGGACGGGCGGGCTCCGGCCCGCGCCGCCCGACCGGCCGTTCGCCTCGCTCCTCCGGGACGGGTTCGCCGACGGCGCCCGGCCGCTGTTCAGCCACTGGACCGCCCATCTGGCGCAGATCTGGACGCATGTCAGGGTCCGCCGCACCCTGGAACTGCGCGCGGCCGACGGCCCCGCGTACCAGAACCTCCAGGTCGTGCCCGCGCTGTGGACGGGGCTCAGCTACCACGCCCCGTCCCGGGACGCGGCCTGGGAGCTGCTGAGGCACTACAGCGCGGGACAGTTGCAGTCGGCGGCGGAGGACTTCCCCGCCGAGGGGCTGCGCACGATGCTCGGCGGCGACCGCGTGCACGAACTCGCGGGCGAGCTCGTCCGGCTGGCCCGGGAGGGGCTGCGGGCCCGGGCCGCCGCCGGCCTGGAGCGCCCCGAGACGCCCTCCTACCTCGACCCGTTGGACGAGGTGCTGCACACCGGCAGGACCTTCGCCGAGCAGTGCGCCCACCTCTGGGAAACGGACCTACGGCGTGATCCGCGCCGCTATGTCGCGCACTTCCGCGTCTGACCGCGCGGTCCCGACCACTCGGTCCGACCGTTCGGTGCCGGGGGAAGGCCTCGAACCTTCACGCCCCCTGGGGGACACCCGACCGTGAGGTCGAGCGCGTCTGCCACTTCCGCCACCCCGGCTTGTCGAACTCCGACAGGAACAACGCTAACAGCCGTCCGACAGCGCGTGAAGAACGCGTCGGAGATCAATGACGGATGTCCGGAAACAATCGCCCCGGAGATCAATTCCCGATCGCAAGATCCCTTTCAATAATTCGGCCGCCGCCCGGCGGCCACCCTTGTCCCGACCGGAATACCGCCGTACCCTCGGGCCAGTTGGCTCCCTTTGCCCGACAGGGGGAAGATCCAGTGCCTGACCAGCGCTCGGTTTTCTTGAGTTATCCACCGGCCTCCAGCATCTGGCACCTGCCCATGGGAATTGCCTACCTCACCGCGATCCTCGAAGAGCGCGGCCACCACGTCGTCCAGCACTACGGCTACGTCGAGGCCGTCGAACACGTCCTGCGGCGGCACGGCGGCGACCCGGTCGACGAGGCCCTGCGCACCGTCCGCGATCCCGGCGCCTCGATCCTGCGGCGCCACGACGCCCGCCGGCTGTTCGAGGAGGTCTCGGCGAGCACGGCCTCGGCGTTCGAGGACTTCGGGGTCGAGCGCAACAACGTGAAGTGCGACTCGCGGTACTTCAAGGGCGACGTCGGCGAACTGCGGTGGGTGCTCGACCACCGCGAGGAGCACGTCTTCCACGACTACTTCGCCGGGACGGAGCTGGCCCGCATCCGCGCCGCGGGCGCGGACGTCGTCGGCATCAGCGTCGCCGACGAGCGCCAGCTGGTGAGCGCCTGCGTGCTCGCGAGCCTCGTCCGGGAGCGGCTGCCGCACGTACGGCTGTTCCTCGGCGGGAACTACTGGGCCCGCACCATGGACGCCTACCACGACCCCGCGTTCGCCGCCCTGTTCGACCACTGGGACGCGATCGTCTACGCCGAGGGCTTCCGGCCCGTGGTCGCGCTGGTCGAAGGGGCCGAGCCGGCCACCGTACCGGGCGTGGTCTGGCGCGACGGGGACACCGTGCGCGTCAATCCGCGCACTCCCGCCCCCGTCGACTACGAGTCGCTGCCCACCCCGGTGTTCGACCGTGGCATCCGGCAGTGGAGCCCCGACTTCGTGCCGCCCCTCTACACGATGTCCAACTGCCCCATGCGCTGCGGGTTCTGCTCGATAGCGGCCGGCAGCGACAGCTTCCTGCACAAACCCCGGGTGATGTCCGAACGCCGCGTCGCCGAACACATCGCCGCGCTCGGCGTCGAACGCGTCGATTTCGTCGACGAATACCTCACCATCCCCAGGCAGCTCAGAATCGGACGGGAACTCGCGCGCATCGGGCACCGGGCCACCTGGCAGTGCTATCTGACCGCGAGTGATCAATTGCTGAAGCCGGAGACCTGCCGGGCACTGGCCGAGGCCGGATGCAGCGCCGTACAACTCGGCCTGGAATCGCTCGATCCGGACACCCTGCGCCAGGAAGCGAAACCCTGGAACCACCCGGCGAATTACGGGCGCATTCTCCGGAACCTGCACGACGCCGGAATCCAGGTCCACGTCTTCATCATCGTCGGCGTGCCCGGTGAGCCGATCAACCGCTCCCTGCGCTGGCTGCCCTTCCTGGAGGAGCACGGCGAGCACATCCTGACCATCAAGTCCGGCCGCTACCGGCTCACCCGGCGGGCCCCGGACGAGAGCGCCGCCTCGCTCCACCAGCTGTCCGGGCTCCAGGTGACCGGCGAGGACCGGAAGCTGCTCAACCTCAACCGCGACCAGTTCCGCTACACCACGGGCGGGCTCAGCCGTAAGCGTGTCGAAGCCGTGCGCGACCTCCTCGAAGAGGCCTGCCGCCGGCACTGGGCCTACCAGGTCACCTCCGACGTACCGTGGTGGACCAATCGGGGCCGGTTCACCTTGGAGCAGCTGCGCGCCGACGCCGAGGTCCTCCGCACCCACCGCCCCGCCGAACCCTCCATCCCGGCGAGCCACCTCAAGCGCGGGCTGTCCAAGATCGCCAGCGCGCTCCACGACGAGCTCGGCCTGCGCGCCGCGCCCACCACGTTCGAGGACGCCCGCGACATCGCCGCACGGCTGGACGCCGCCGAGGCCGCCGAGGCCGGTGCGGGCAGTACGGACGGTGCGGCCACCGTCCGCTGACCGGTGACCTCGCACATGGGGTTCCAGGCTTCCTGCCGGCGGGGGCGGGTTTCGTCGGTGCCGAGGAGTCCGAGCAGGCATGCTCGGGCTCCTCGGTCGATGAGGACGGTGCGTGGGCTGGTGGTGATGCCGGGGCGGAGCATGACGGACCGGCCCCCCCACACCTTCGCACCGGCTCTCCACCCGGCAGCGGTCCGATAGCCGTCCCCTCCGTGGAAGTTCACCTCCACGGAGGCGATCGGCCTGCCCCGGGACCAGCGGCTCAAGTCCTGCTGGAACAGCAGCCCCTTCGGGCCCGGCGCCTCCTGGCCGGTGACGAGCACCAGCCCCATGCGCTGTCGGAGCGGGGCGACATCTGCTCTCAGATTCGCGGAAGCCAGACTCCTGAGCAGGTCGAAACCTCCTAGGACGGCGGCGAGTTCGTACGGCACTCCCGCAGGGTGGCGAGGCCGGGTGACATGACCGCCGGATCCGTCAGCAAGTGGCCGGTTGCTGACAGGACAGGCGACTATCCCCCTTCGTAGTGGCCTGTCACAATCCAATGAGAGCGATGTGACATGTCACATGTGTTCCCGGTGTCCACCGGGAACACCCAACGAAGGAGGAACCCCATGAAGCGCATTGCCGCCGTTCTCGCCGGTACCGCCGCCCTGGCTGCACTGACCGGTGTCCAGACCGCCTCCGCCGGCACGGTGGGCACCACCGTGTGCGGAACCCCGGGTGCGCCGAACTTGGTCACCGTCAGGGCCTGTATCAACACCAACGGAAACCACGTGTACGCGTTCGGCCGCGTCACCACCGACCCGACCTGGCAGGACCAGCAGGTCTCGTTCCAGCTGAGCACCGCCGGCATCACCAGCCCGCCGTTCGCCACCGTCAACCCGACCGTTGTGATCCCGGTCGGCGGAGCCGAGGTCGGCGGCGTCACCGGCACCGTGCCCTGCGGCACCACGGTGACCGCCCAGTTCACCGTGAACCAGCCCGGCTGGTGGCCGTCGACCTCGACCATCTCGACCGTCGTGAACTGCTGACCCGGCCCACCGGAACCGAGGTCGCCCCTCGCTCGGCGGAGCGAGGGGCGGCCTCACCGCTCGCGGCTCGGCCGGGTCAGCCGCGGTCCCGTCGCAGCAGTTCCCGGAGGGCGGGCGGCGTGGATTCGGGGAGGGCGTCCTCCAGCCGGCGGCGGAGCAGCGCGACGTTGCCACCGGCCTCCGGAATCACGCGCACCTGGGTGGCGAGGGCAATCATCAGCTCGCCGATCCGGCCGGCGGGCGGTCCGAGACTCAAGAAGTCGTCGAGCGCACGCTCGGCTTCTTCCCGCTGCAGCATCGCCGAGTAGGCGAGGACGAGGTTTCCGAGATCCGCGATCTCGGCGGGCGCTTCCTCGGACAGCGCGGCCCTGACCAGTTCAACGACCCTTGCCAGGTGTCCGTCCCGTTCCGGATCACCGAGGGCGTGCAGCACGACCGCTTTCTCGTAGTGGAACCAGCAATTGCCCGGGGTGACGTCGAACGCACGGTCGAAATCCGCCGAGGCCTCCTCGTACCGGCCCATCAGGCGGTAGATCAAGCCACGCCCGGCCAGGGACCAACCATTGTCCGGGTCGATGTCGAGCGCACAGGCGACATCGGCCAGGGCCTCTTCGTACTGTCCCAACAGTCGATATACCTGACTACGATATCGGAAGTCGACCGCCCGACCGGGCCTGAGCTCAATGGCACGACCGAACTCGACCAACGCCTCCGTGTAGCCGCCGGTCGACTCGAGGACACTGCCCCGTTCGACAATCATCCATGCACTGTCGGGCTCAAGCTCGATCGCGCGGTCAAAATCGGCCAACGCCTCCGCGTACCGCCCCACAGCGTCGTACGTCTGGCCTCGACTGGCAATCGTCCAGGCGGCTTCCGGGTCGATGTCCACCGCACAGTCGAAGTCGGCCAACGCCTCCGTGTACCGCCCCCGCAGGCGGTACGCCTCACCGCGACCAGCAAATGTCCAGGCCACACCGGGCGCGATCTGAACGGCGCGGTCGAAGTCAGCCAGCGCTTCCTCGAGGCGGCCGGTCGACTCGAGAACATGGCCCCGTTCGACAATCATCCATGCACTGTCGGGCTCAAGCTCGATCGCGCGGTCAAAATCGGCCAACGCCTCCGCGTACCGCCCCACAGCGCCGTACGTCTGGCCTCGACTGGCAATCGTCCAGGCGGCTTCCGGGTCGATGTCCACCACACAGTCGAAGTCGGCCAACGCCTCCGCGTACCGCCCCCACAGGCGGTACGTCTCGCCCCGTCTGGCCAGCACCCAAGCATCGCGAAGGCCGTACTCAATGCTGCGGTCGAAGTCGGCCAACGCCTCCTCGAGGCGGCCGGTCAGGTGGTACGCGAAGCCGCGGCCGCGGTAGGCGGGAGCCGACTCCGGTTCGAGGGCGAGCGCTGCCGTGCAGTCGGCCACTGCCCGGTCGTACTCATCAGTGCCAATGTGCTCCCAACCCCGTAGCCGGTACGCGTAGGCCCGGCCCGCCGGATCCAGAGTGGCGCGGGACAGCAGCAGGGTCATGGCTGCGGCGCCCGGCTGTGGAGCATCCAGGGCAGTCAGCAAGTGCTCCGCCCATTCCCGCACTTCGCGCGCACCGACGTCCCGGCTCGCCCGGGTCAGCATCTGGACCCAGCGACGGAGGGCGGCGGGATCGTGGTCCTGAACGTACAGGAGGTCGTGCAGGGCCCGCGGGAGGGCCGTGTTGGGGTCGGCGCACAGGCGGTGGTAGATCTCCTGCAACCGGAAGGCGCGCCAGCGTTCGTCCTTCCAGCCTCCCGTGCCGTCGTCGAGCCGGACCTGCCACTCCCGGAAGGTGTCCGCGAGACGGGTGTGCTGTTCCTGCCACCGCGAGGGTGACCGCTGGCGTTGCAGGCGCAGCATCGCCGTGCGGACGACCTCGTGGTAGTGGCAGCGGCCGGCGCGGTCGATGACGAACGGCATCGACCGCAGCCAGCCGTACAGTTCCCTGGCCTCCGGGTCGTCAACGGCCGCGCAGAAGACGTCCTCGTCGAGTTCCTGCGGAAGTGCGCAAGCCAGGGCCGCCTCACGGCGGGCCGGTTCGGTCTCCCACTTCAGGAACCGCTCGACGGCCGTGCCGCTCGGGTCGCCGACGTCCGCCGCGTCCACCGGCCGCGCCTCCGCCAGGGTGGACACCAGCAGCGGCAGCCGCCCGGACAGGTGCAGGATCACTTCGATGGTGCGCTCGTCCGTCACGTTCTTCGCCGCCAGGAGCTGACGCGCCTCGGCCTCGGTGAACGGCTCCAGCGGCAGGTCGACGACCAGGTCGTGCCAGTCGCTCCAGTACTTCGGGTCCAGCCGGGCCTGGCCCGCCGTGACCACCAGCACGTTCGCGGGCAGTTCGCCGTACCGCTCGCTGACCAGGACATCGCGCAACCAGTCGTCGAGCAGTGGGCCGGTGCGCTCGTAGGTGTCGAAGAAGAGCACCACCCACGGTCGGCGCGACGCGGCCTCGGCGAGGTCCTGCAGGAAGACGGGTGTGAGCACCTGGAGCGGGGAGAGCACCAACTGCACGTCGTCGTAACTGCGCAGGCGGGCGCTGAGCATCCCCCGCAACTGCTCCGCCCCGGCCGCGACCTGGTTGGGGTCGAGTGCGCCGGTGAACGCGCCGACGCCGGGGATCATGCCCATCCCGACCAGGCCGACCCGGGAGACGATCGCGGTCGACGGTGAGGGACCGGGCGGCCCCTGGCCCACGGCGGCTCCGGCGTCGGCCTCGTGGCGGCGCTGCTGGTAGGTGGCCAGCAGCTTGTCGAACCGCTTCAGGGGTGTGCCCTGCTGGGCGAACTGGGCGCCGATGGCCGTCATCGCCTCGACGACTCCGGTCACGGACTCGTCGACGTAGGCGGTGACGGCCCGGGCCTCGTGCGCGGCGCTCTCCAACTGCCGTACGAGCGTGGACTTCCCCACGCCGCCCGGGCCCCGGATGTGGAAGAGGAACTGGGTCAGCTCCTCCGACGGCCGCTGCAACGCGTCCCGGAAGGACGCCAGCTCCCCGCGTCGCCCGACGAACCCGTTCCGACGCTGGCGCCGGATCAGTTCCTGCCGTGATAGCCCCTGCCCCGCCACCCGCCGCCCCTCCGGAGAACACGACCCGCCGGCACCATGTTCCCGCACATGCGGGCTCAGCGGCGGCGGAACTCAGAGGCGGCGGAACATCACGTGCTGTCCGACGTATCCGTGCTCGGGGTGGTCGAAGACCCCCGGGACGGTGCCGACCACCTCGAAGCCCAGGGACTTCCAGAGGTGCACCGCCGACTCGTTGGTCTCCACGACGGCATTGAACTGGATGCCCCGGAAGCCCTGCTCGCGGTGCCACTCGACGACGTACTCACCGAGCGCGCGACCGATGCCCCTCCCCTGGAAGGCGGGGTCGACCAGGAAGGAGGCGGTGCCGATGTGCGCGCCGCGGCCGGGCTTGTTGGGGCCCATCTTCGCCGAGCCGACGATCCGCCCGTCGAGCACGGCCACCACGGTGCGGCCCGGGGGCCGCTCCATCCACCAGGGCCTGGCCTCGTCGAGGGTCTGCCGCTCGGGGAAGGCGTACGTCCGGCCCTCGGCCATGATCGCGGCGTAGAAGGGGTAGACGCTCGGCCAGTCCTCGTCGGAGGCGATGCGGATCTCCATTCGGGACAGCGTACGGACGAACCGCCCGTGGCGCGCGGGACTTTCCGCCCCGGGGCGGGCGTGCGCTGTCGGGACAACGGCCGGACGCAGAGCGAGCAGACCGGCCCGTCCGCCCGGATTAGCGTCGCTCCCGTAAGCGCCCCGGGGAGCCGGAACGCGCCTGACGTCACGTCACTCACCTGTGCGGATAAGGAAAACAACCATGGTTGACATCGCTTCGGTCCACGCCGCCCCGAGCCCGGACCTGCTCACCCCCGACAACTCGATGATGCTGTTCGTCGACCACCAGCCGCAGATGTTCTTCGGCACCGGCAGCGGCGACCGCACCGCCATCATCAACGCCACCGTCGGCCTGGCGAAGGCCGCCAAGGTCTTCGACGTGCCGACCGTGCTCTCCACCGTCGCCGCCGAGTCCTTCTCCGGCCCGATCCTCCCGCAGCTGCGCGAGGTCTTCCCGGACCAGGAGGTCATCGACCGCACCACGATGAACGCCTGGGAGGACGAGGCCCTGGTCGAGGCGGTCAAGGCGACCGGCCGCAAGAAGATCATCCTGTCGGGCCTGTGGACCGAGGTCTGCCTGGTCCTGCCGGCCCTCTCCGCCCTGGAGCAGGGCTACGAGGTGTACGTCGTCGCCGACGCCTCCGGTGGCGTCAGCCCGCTGGCCCACGAGCACGCCCTGCAGCGGATGACCGCCGCCGGCGCCGTGCCCGTCACCTGGATCCAGGTGCTGCTGGAGCTCCAGCGCGACTGGGCCCGCGGCGAGACCTACGTCCCGGTCACCGAGCTGGTCAAGGAGCACGGTGGCACCTACGGCCTGGGCCTGGTCTACGCCCAGTCGATGATCAACCCGCACGCCGCGGGCTGACCCTCCCCCGCCACCGCGTGACACGGGCCCCTGCCGCACCAGAAGTGCGGCAGGGGCCCGACCCCCAGCAGCCCCGCACACCCCTCCGGAAGGAAGCACCCACCATGCCGTTCATCACCGTCGGCCAGGAGAACACCGCCCCGATCGAGCTCTACTACGAGGACCACGGCACCGGGCAGCCGGTCGTCCTGATCCACGGCTTCCCGCTGAACGGGGCCTCCTGGGAGCGGCAGAGCGCCGCCCTGCTCGACGCCGGCTACCGGGTCATCACCTACGACCGCCGCGGCTTCGGCCGTTCCTCGCAGCCGACCACCGGCTACGACTACGACACCTTCACCGCCGACCTGAACACCGTCCTGGAGACCCTGGACGTCCGGGACGCCGTCCTGGTCGGCTTCTCGATGGGCACCGGCGAGACCGCCCGCTACGTGGCGAAGTACGGCACCGAGCGGATCGCCAAGGTCGCCTTCCTCGCCTCGCTGGAGCCGTGGCTGCTGAAGAACGACGAGAACCCGGACGGCGCCGCCCCGAAGGAGTTCTTCGACGGCGTCGTCGCCGCCGTGAAGGCCGACCGGTTCGCCTTCTACACCGACTTCTTCAACGACTTCTACAACCTGGACGAGAACCTCGGCACCCGGATCAGCGAGGAGGCCGTCCGCAACAGCTGGAACGTCGCGGCGAGCGGCGGCGCCTTCGCCGCCTCGGCCGCGCCGACCACCTGGTACACCGACTTCCGCGCGGACGTCGCCGGCATCGACATCCCGGCGCTGATCCTGCACGGCACCGGTGACCGCACGCTGCCGATCGACGCCACCGCGCGCCGGTTCCACAAGGCGCTGCCCTCCGCCGACTACGTGGAGATCGAGGGCGCGCCGCACGGCCTGCTCTGGACCCACGCCGAGGAGGTCAACGCCGCGCTGCTGGCGTTCCTGGCGAAGTAGGCGAAGCAGGCGAAGCAGGCGGCGAGGCCGAACCGTCCGCGCCCGGCTCCCGTGCACCACGGGGGCCGGGCGCGGACGCATGCAGCGCCGGGCACGACGGCCTGCCGAGCCGGGCGCAACGGCGAACGGGGCCCGCCGAGGACGGCGGGCCCCGTGGGCGTGGTTCAGGAGGCGGCGGCCGACCTGGCGGCGTCGTGGATGAACTCCGCGACTGCCGAGGGTCGGGAGACGGCCACGGAGTGCGAGGCGTCGGGCAGTTCCAGGACGGTGGCGCCGGCGCGTCCGGCGGTGAAGCGCTGGAGCGGCGGCGGCAGGGCGCGGTCGGCGCCGGCCACCAGGGCCCACGCGGGCTTGGCCTGCCAGGCCGCCACGGTGGGCGTGTCGGTGAACACCCGCTCGGCGACCGGCCGTTGCAGCGCGGCGAGCACCTGCGCCACCTCGGGGTCGAGGTCGCCGGCGACGTAGGGGCCGAAGCAGTCCCCGGGCACCGACACCTCGGTCTCCCGCTCGGTGCCGTCCGTGCCGTCCGCACCGGCCGTGGTGTTCGCGAACGGGGTGCGCCGCAGCCGGGAGATCAGCGGCGAGGCGGCGAAGCGGCCCGCGAGCGCGTCGTAGCTCTCGCCGACCTCGGGCAGGTAGGCCGCGACGTAGACCAGCGCCACCACGTTCGGCGCGGCGCCGGCCTCGGTGATCACGGCGCCCCCGTAGGAGTGGCCGACGAGCACGACGGGGCCGTCGATCCCGGCGACCACGGAGGCCAGGTACGCGGCGTCGTGGGCCAGTCCGCGCAGCGGGTTGGCCGCGGCGAGCACGGTCAGGCCGCGCCGGTGGAGTTCGGCGACGACGCCGACCCAGGTGGTGGGGTCGGAACAGCCGTCGTGGACGAGCACGACGGTGGTTCTGGTGGTGGGCATGCCGGTGTCGGCCTTTCTCATGGCAGCGGGCCGACGGGGCGCCGCGCGTCGATCGGCGGGCCCCGTCGGCCGGCGGGCTGGTGGGGGAAGGGGATCAGGAGGCCCGCTGCCGGGCGTCGGCGTGCGCGGCGTAGCTCTGCCACTCGCGCGGCGAGACCCCGTAGGCCTCGCGGAACGCACGGCTGAAGTGGGAGTGGCTGACGAATCCCCAGCGGTGGGCGACTGCGGCGACGCTGCTCTGCCGGCGGGTGGGCCGTTCCAGGTCCCGGCGGCAGGCGTCCAGCCGCCGGCCGCGCACCCACTGGCCGACGGTGGTGCCGTCCTGCTGGAACAGCTTGTGCAGGTAGCGCACCGAGATGTGCTGCGAGCGGGCGATCGACTCGGGCGAGAGCTCCGGGTCGGCGAGGTTCTCCTCGATGTGCTCGCGGATCCGCGCCAGGATCCCGGCCGCGGCGGTCGGGTGTTCGGGGTCGACCCGTTCCAGCAGTTCGGCCACCAGGACGGCGACGATGTCGGAGACGCTGCGCGCGAGGTGGTTGCCGTGCCGGGCCCGGTGGACCGGGGGCTGGGCGGCGAGGGTGCGCAGGAACTGGGAGGCGAGCGAGCCGATGCCCTCGTCCCCGCGGGCCAGCAGGCCTCCGGTGCGCCGTACGTCGCCGTGCCGGACGCCGAGGTAGAAGCAGGGGACGCGGAAGCGGACCATCCGGCACCCGGCGTCGGCGAGCAGACCCGCCGGGTGCGGGGTGGTGCCGATCAGCAGGTCGCCGGGTTCCAGGACGGTGCTGGCGCCGTCGCGGCGCACGGAGGCCGCGCCCTGCAGGTGCAGGGCGACGTACAGGCAGTCCTCGGGGTCGGTGCCGGGCGGCGGCGGGAGGACGTCGATGCAGCCTGCGCCGCCGTCGGGAGTGGTCAAGGCAGCCTGGTGGGACTGGTGGGGCTGGTAGGGCTGGTGGGGCCCGGTTTCGGGCATGGGCGAGGGACCCGACTGGATCACGGGAGGCTCCGACCGGTTCGTATCGTTCAGAAGAGGACGTTCAGAAGAGGACGCTCGGAAGAGCGGAGGGGTGTGCCGCGTCAGGGGAGGAACGCGTCACGACGGGGAGTGGCAGCTCGTGGTGACGATTCTTGCCGCCCGCCCGCCCCGCGGACCACCGCCCGACGTAGGGATTGCCCGACGAAGCTTCATCACTCTGTAGCAACCGGGCGTCCTCGATCTGTCGAAACCGGCCGCCACCGAGGGCGTCACCACAGGTCAGGACGGTTGATCGGCCGGAGCGCGGACCAGGTCCCACAGGCGCAGCCCCAGGTGCAGGACGAGCCGGTGCGCGCCGTCGTCGAGGTCCAGGCCGGTCATCTCCTGGATCTGCCGCAGGCGGTAGTAGAGGGAGGTGCGGTGGACCTCCAGGATCTCCGCCGTCCTCGGCACCGAGCCGGCGTTCTCCAGGAAGCAGCGCAGGGTCTCCTCCAGGCGGGCGTTGCCGCCGCCGTCCAGCAGCCGGCGCAGCGGCTCGGGGACGAGGGAGTCGTCGAGCGCTTCGTCGGGCAGCTGGAGGAGCACGGCGTACTCCCCGAGCCGCTCCCAGTCCCCGATGCCGCCGAGCCGGGGCATCCGGCGGGCGGCGCGCAGCGCCACCCGGGCCTGGTCGTGGGAGATCCAGGCGTCCGCGAGCTCGGCCCGGCGTCCGCCCACGCCCACCAGGGTGGTCGCGCCCCGGTCCAGGAAGGTCCCCAGGGAGCGGACGACGCCGCGGGCCTGCAGCTCCAGCTCCTCCTCGGGCGGCTCGCGGTCGAAGACCTGGACCAGGACCGCCCGGTCCTGGTCGATCGCCGACAGGCCGTGGGCCGTGCGGGTCTGACGGAACGGCTCCAGGGCGCCCCGCAGCGCCGTCCCGACCCGGCCGGAGGGCCCGCGCAGGCCGGCGACGGCCACGACGGTCACCACCACGTGCGGGCCGGCGGGCAGCAGGCCGTCGTCCAGCAGGCGCCGGCGTGCGGCGCTGCGCTGCGCTGAGTCCGCCCCGACCAGCCGGTTCACCAGGTCGCGGGTCTGCTCCTGGTCCGTGTCGGCGGCCAGGCGCTCGGCGTACATCTCGGCGGCCACGGCGCGGGCGGTCCGGGCGATGGCCCCGGTCTCGGCCGCGGTGAGGTCGCCGTCCTTCGCCACGACCATGAGGATGCCCAGCATGTAACCGCGTTCGAGGATCGGTACGCAGTAGCGCGGTTTGAGGCCGAGGTCGTCGCGACCCTCCAGGTAGCCGGGTCGGGTCCACCGCGTCACGCCCTGGGACACCACGTGGCGGATGGCCTCGTCGTCCGCGATGCCCTGCAGGAGGGTGCGCACGCGTACCGGGTCCTCGTCACCGAAGTGACGGCTGGCGCACATCAGGCGCACCAGCGGGTCGTCGAGGACGACGGACCGTCCGAGTTCCTCGGCCAGGCCGTCCACCAGCGACTGCAGCGCCTCGCCACCGGGTAGCGCGCGCTGGATCCACCTCTTCATCATCGGTAACCTCCGGCCGCCTTCATACAAGAGGCGAATCCGACGGCTCAAACCTTCGACAAATCGAGAAGACGCCCGCTCAGCGCCCTGCTGAGCTGCGATTACCGGACGGTACGTCCGCGTCCCACCCGGTACGGCGGGCCGGACGGTGCGCGGATCGTCATGCCGCGGTGCACCACCGGCACATCCCGCTCCCCCGCCCTCTCCTAACCTGGGAGTGAATCCGCCTCCCCCCCTGTTTCCCGGCAGCTCCGGCAGCTCCCAGGGCCCGAGGCGAGAGCATCGTGCCGCCGGTGACGCCGGCGGACGGCCCCTCTTCGCCCCGCACCGATCGGTGCCGCGTCCGGCCCCGACCACGACCCAGGAGAACCCATGTCCGCGCCCCACCCGCTCCCCAGCCCCCGGCCCCGCCCGGAGGCCGCGAGCACCGACATCGTGCTCGACGCGCGGATCGTGCTCGGCGAGGCGCAGTCCCTCGACATCCCCGTGCGCTTCGCCTACCGCGGCGACGACCCGTTCGCCGTCGCCCTGGAGTTCCTCGGCGCCGCCGCCGAGGCGGGCACCTGGCAGTTCTCCCGCGACCTCCTCTGGGAGGGGCTGCAGCGGCCCGCCGGCCACGGCGACGTGCGGATCTGGCCGCCCTGCACCTGCCACGGCCGCGCCTCGCTGCGGATCATGCTCCAGGGGCAGGACGGCTCGGTGCTCCTCGACCTGCCGTCCCGGCAGCTGCGGCGCTGGCTGCGGCGGGAGAGCTTCGCGCTGGTCCCCCGGGGCACCGAGGGCACCCTGATCGACTGGGCGACCGAGCTGGACGGTCTGACGGACTGAAGGGCTGAAGGACCGACGGACCGACGGACCGACAAGATCACCGGCCGGACAACAGGCCCGGCAGCAGGGCCTACGGAGACCCCGATCACCACGACGCACGGCGCGCGCCGCCCGCCTACGGGTACCGCGGGGCCGGGCCCTCCGAGCCGGCCGGGTACTCCTCCAGCGGCACCACGTCCCGCTCCCACGCGGACAGCACCGGTGCGAGGACCCGCCAGGCCTCCTCGGCCTCGTCGCCGCGGATGGACAGCGCCGGGTCGCCGGTCAGCACGTCGAGCAGCAGCCGGCCGTAGGCGGGCAGCTCGGCGGGGTCCATCTCCGCGGTCAGCGACAGCGGGGCCAGCTCGTGCGCCCGGACGCCGATTCCGGTCAGGTCCACGGACAGCCCCTCCGGTTCCAGCTCGAAGCGCAGCACATTCGGCCGGGCCTCGCCGCCGTGGCCGAAGGGCAGGTGGGGCACCGGGCGGAAGCGCACCGCCACCTCCTTGCGGTCCGCCCCGAGGGCCTTGCCGCTGCGCAGCCGGAACCTCGTGCCGGCCCAGCGCCAGCTGTTCAGCTCCAGTTCCACCTCGGCGAAGGTCTCGGTCCGGCGCCCGGGGTCGACGCCCTCCTCCTCGGTGTACGCGGGGACGGAGCGCTCGCCGATCCTGCCCGGCAGGTAACGGGCGCGGCGGGTGCGGTGCAGCACGTCGTTCTCGGTCAGCGGCCGGACGGAGCGCAGCACGTCCACCTTGCGGTCGCGCAGGTCGCGCTCGCCGAGGGTGATCGGCGGTTCCATGGCCACCAGGCAGAGCAGTTGCAGCAGGTGGTTCTGGATCATGTCCTTGAGCGCGCCGACGTGGTCGTAGTACCCGGCCCGGCCCTCCAGCGCGAGCGTCTCGTCCCAGACGATGTCGACCTCGGCGATGTGGGTGCTGTTCCAGATCGGCTCCAGCATCCGGTTGGCCAGCCGGCTGCCGAGGACGTTCTGGACGGTCGTCATGGCGAGGAAGTGGTCCACCCGGAACACCGCCCGCTCCGGCACCAGGCCGGCGATCAGCCGGTTCAGCTCCTCGGCGCCGGCGAGGTCCTCGCCGAACGGCTTCTCCAGCACGATCCGGCTGCCGGCCGGCAGCCCGGCCCGGTGCAGGGCGGAGACCGCGGCCGGGAACAGCGCCGGGGGCAACGCGAGGTAGACGGCGACGGGCCCCTCCCCGGCGACCGCCGCGGCGACGTCCTCGGGGCTGGTGACGTCGGCCCGCAGGTAGCGGGCCGAGGCGATGACGGCCGCCCTGGCCTCGGCCGGGGAGTCCTCGCCGTGGCGGTCGAGCTGCTCGGCGGCCCACTCCCGGTACCGCTCGGTGGACCAGTCCTCCCGGCTCGCGCCGGTCAGCACCAGCCGGTCGCCGAGGTGGCCGCCGGCCCGCAGCGCGGCCAGCGCAGGCAGCAGGTAGCGGGCGGTGAGGTCCCCGGTCGCGCCGAAGACGGCGAGCCGCTCGATCATCGCCGTACCCCCGCCCTCGCCCGGGCCAGGTTCACGCCGCTGGCGGCGATCCCGATGTGGCTGAACGCCTGGGGGAAGTTGCCCATGAACTCTCCTGTGGACGGGTCGATCTGTTCCGACATCAGCCCCAGCGGGCTCGCCCGGGAACACAGCGAGGTGTACAGCTCCTCGGCCTCCTCGGTGCGGCCCTGGCCGATGAGGTTGTCGACCAGCCAGAAACTGCAGAGCACGAAGGCGCCCTCGTCGCCCGCCAGGCCGTCCGGGGACTCCTCGTGCAGGTAGCGGTGGAGCAGCCCGCCGCCGGCGGACAGCCGCTCGGCGACGGCGGCGGCGGTCGCCACCATCCGCGGGTGGTCGATCGGCACCACGTGCCGCAGCGGGAGCGCGAGCAGGCTGGCGTCCAGGACGCCGCCGCCGTCCAGGTGGGCGCTGAGGGTCCTGGCCTCCTCGTCCCAGGACTGCTCCAGGATGAGCCGGCTCAGGTGATCGGCCGAGGCGCGCCAGCGCCCGGTGCTGATCGGCAGGCCGAGCCGCTCGCCGATCTGCGCGGCGCGGTCCAGGGCCACCTGGCACAGTCCGGCCGAGTAGGTGAACACCCGGCCCTCGCTGCGCACCTCCCAGATGCCCTGGTCGGGCTCGCGCCAGGCCTGTTCGGCGGCGTCGGCGAGGCCGGCCAGGCCGGCCCACAGGGCGGGCTGGATCTCGCCGCCGGCCCGCAGCCACTGGTCGGCGCAGTCCAGGATCTCGCCGTAGACGTCGTGCTGGCGCTGGTCGGCCGCGCCGTTGCCCCAGCGCACCGGGGCGGAGCGCTGGTAGCCCTCCAGCTCGCCGTCCTCGACCTCCGCCGGCACGGGGCCGCCGCGCAGGTCGTACATGATGCGGGGCCGGCCGCTGTCCTCGAAGGCGTCGAGCACCCAGCCGAGGAAGGCGTCGGCCTCGCCGCGGAAGCCGATCCGGCGCAGCGCGAAGACGGCGAACGCGGCGTCGCGGATCCAGCTGTAGCGGTAGTCCCAGTTGCGGATCCCGCCGATCGGCGCGGGCAGCGAGGAGGTGGGCGCCGCGACCAGCGAGCCGTTGGCCCAGTCGTCGCAGAGCTTCAGGGTGACGGCGGCGCGCCTGACCAGGGCCTGCTGGGGGCCGTCGTAGTCGAAGTGGCGCATCCAGTGGCGCCAGGCGTCGGCGGTGCCCTTCAGCATGGCGTCGGTGTCGACCCGGTGGTGGCGGTGGAAGCGGCCCCAGGACAGCACCAGGTCGAGCCGCTCGCCCTGGCGCAGGTCGTGGGTGCTGTGCAGGCCGGGCAGCGGCCGGTTGGAGCGCAGGTGGAGCCGCAGGCCCGGCCGCCGGCCGGGGCGCAGCTCCAGTCCGCTGAACAGCGCCCTGGTCCGCGCGCCGCCACGGGGCTCCAGTTCCGCACGCAGCCGGACGCGCCCGTCCAGCACCACGGCGGAGCGCACCAGTTCGGAGCGGTCGGCGGGGGCGTCGTCGGCGAGGTCGGCGCCGGAGCGCAGCGCCAGCGCGTCGGTGACGCGCACCAGGCCGGTGCGGGAGCGCAGTTCGGTGACCAGGACGCCGGTGTCCGGTTCGTAGCGCTGGCGCGCCTCGACCGGGTCCTCCGGCGCCAGGGTGAAGTGCCCGCCCCGGGCGTGGTCCAGCAGGCCGCAGAACAACGGCTCGGCGTCGAACCGGGGCAGGCAGAGCCACGGGATGGAGCCGTCCCGGCCGACCAGGGCGGCGGTGGTGCCGTCCCCGATGAGGCCGAGGTCCTCCAGCGGCAGGTAGCCGTGCCGCCGCAGGACCGGCCGGAAAGGTGGATCGGGGTCGTGCATGCCGCCTCGCTTCCGCAGCGCCGGGAGAGTTCGTCCGCTCCCCCGCAGGTCGCACCGCCGGGCCGGTGGTGCGGTCGGACCTCGCCCCTCCCCCGCCGGACGGGGCCGGCCGGCCCCGTCCGGGCTGCTCCTCCCACCGTCGCCGCAACCGTCCCGGAGCGCGACCCGGCCGCCGCGGCGGCGGGGCGTTCCGGTGAAATCCACGGGCCGCCCGGGACGGCCCTTCCGCCGCCTCCCGGCGCGGCGGGGCCGGCTGCTAGCGTCGGAGCGCTCGCGGCAGACGGCGGAGCAGGGACGACGGAGGGTGCTGTGGAGGACAGGGGCGCGGAGCCGGTCTACATCGGGTCGTTCACCTCGGCGGGCGGACCCGGGATCGTCGTGGCGGCGGTGGACCCGCACACCGGGGCGCTGACCGCGACCGGCGCCGTCGGCGCCGTCCCGGACCCGTCCTACCTCGCCGTCGGGCACACGGAGGGCGGCCCGGTGCTCTACGCCGTCTCGGAGACGGCGCCGGGAGCGGTCGCCGCCTACGACCTCTCCGGTCCGCTCCCCCGCCCGCTCGGCGCACCCGTACCGGTGCACGGGGACGGGCCCACCCACCTCGCCCTCGCCCAGGGCCACCTGCTGACCGCCAACTACGACTCCGGCAGCGTCACCGCGCTGCCGCTCGCCGCCGACGGCGCTCCGCAGGCCCCGAGCACCGTGCTGCGCAACGAGGGCGCCGGGCCGCACCCCGAGCGCCAGCGCGGCCCGCACGCCCACCAGGTGCTCCCCGACCCGTCCGGCCGCTGGGTGCTGAGCGTCGACCTCGGCACCGACGCGGTGCGGATCTGCGCCCTGGACCCGGCGACCGGTGGGCTGACCCTGCACGGGCAGACCGTCCTGCCGCCCGGCACCGGCCCGCGCCACCTCGCCTTCCACCCCTCCGGACGCCACGCGTACGTGCTCGGCGAGCTGCGCCCCGCCGTGACCGTGTGCCGCTGGGACGCGGCCACCGGGGTGCTCGAACCGGTCGGCGAGGCCCCGCTGTTCCCCGCCGCCCCCGAGGTCCCGGTGCTGCCCTCGGCCCCGGTGGTCTCCCGCGACGGCCGCTACCTGTGGGTGGCGGTGCGCGGCAGCGACACCATCTCCGTGCTGGCGCTCGACGCGGACGGCGAGGGGGCGCGGCCGGTGGCGTCGGTGCCGTGCGGCGGCGCGTGGCCGCGCGACCTGGTCCTCGACCCCGCGGGCCGCCGCCTCTACGCGGCGAACGAGCGCTCGGGGGACGTCACCTGGTTCGACGTCGACGCCGCGACGGGCCTGCCCCGCCGCGCGGGCTCGCTGGCCGTGCCCGCGGCGTCCACCGTCGTGTTCGGCCGAGGCTGACCGCTGCCGGGCGGCGGCTGACGGCTCCGCCCACGGGAGGCCGTCAGCCGCCGTCGCGGTACACCAGGACCGGGCAGGTGGCGTGCCGGGTGCAGTGCTGGGCCACCGAGCCCAGCAGCATCCCCGAGAAGCCGCCGAGCCCCCGGCTGCCCACCACCAGCAGGGACGCGCCCCGGGACGCCTCGATCAGCGCGCCGGCCGGGGAGCCGTAGCGCGCCACGATCCGCACCTCCGCCGGCGGCTGCGGGCCGACCGCGGCCGCCACGGCCGTCGCGGCCTCCCGGCGCGCCTTGCCCTCCAGTTCCGCCTCGTCGGTGCTCCCCGGCGGGAACCAGCCGCGCGCGCCGTGGAACGTCGGGTACTCCCAGGCGATCACCGCCTCCACCACGCCTCCGGTCAGCTCCGCCTGCCGCACCGCCCAGCGCAGCGCATGCTTCGACGGCTCCGACCCGTCCACCCCGACCACGATGCGGCCGGTCTCCTCACGCTGCTCCGCCATGCCTCCTCCTCGGCTCGACGCCCTCCCCCACCCTCGCGCCGACCCCCCGCCCCGCGCAGTCCGGCAGGGCCGGACGGGGGTCGCCGCGAACGGCGGGTGGCCCCGGGAACGTCTCCGTTCCCGGGGCCACCCGTCATTCGGTTACGGGCTCGGTCAGCCCATCCAGTCGAGCACCGGCAGCATGACGCCGAACGCCTCCGCCGCGTCGCGGTCCAGGCCGTACGACGGCACGGTCAGGCTGCTGTCCGGCTGCCAGGCACCGCTCAGGCCCTCCGGCCGCCAGCCCTCGTCGAAGTAGCCGTGACCGTGGCCGTGGCCGTGGTCGTCGTCATGGCCGTGGTCCTCCTCGGGGCACGGCGGCAGGCACCGGGCGAGCGCGGACGACTGCCCGCTGCTGACCGGCCTGCCGTCCGGACCGAAGCCCGACGCACTCACCGTGTTGGTGAAGTCCTCGGTGATCAGGCTGGAGCAGTAGAACATCACGGTCTGGCCCGGAGCCAGGTTGAACGTCCCGGCCGCCGTCTCGCAGGAGACTTCCTGCGGGTCACTCAGCGTGATGCCGGTGATGTCCGTCGGGCCGGTGTTGGTCACCGTGATCCGCCAGTGCGCCACGCACTGGTCCGGGAGGCAGGGGTCCTCGGAGGCATCGCCCTTGTGCAGGGTCGCCTCCTTGCCCCACGGCCCGGAACCACCCTGGCCGCAGTCGCGGTCCTTCTCGGGGAGGCAGACCTCCTTGTTGATGGTCATCGACGGGGTACCCGGCGTCGTCACGTCGACGGTCGCGTCGGACGGCGGCGTGGTGATCGGGCCGTTCGGGCCGGGGAAGGTGGCCGTCACGGTGTTGACGGTGTGCTGGGTGACGTTCGCCAGGCTGCAGAACACCTGACGCGACCCACCGACAGCCAGGTCGAACGACCCGGCAGCCGTCACGCACGACGGCGAGACACTGTCCGTCAGCGTGATCCCCGTGACCGGGACCGTGCCCGTGTTCGTCACCGTGATCCGCCAGTACGCCGTGTTGCCGGACGGAACCGTGGTGCTCTTCGCCCACGGACCCGGACCACCCTCGGCGCAGTCAGCGGCGTTCGTCGAGGTGCAGACCTCCTTGTTGATGCTCACCGACGGAACAACCGGCGGCGTCACGTCGACGGTCGCCTCGGACGGCGGCGTCGTGATCGTCTCCCCATCGGGGCCGGGGAACGAGGCGGTCACCGTGTTGACAGTGTGCTGCGTGACGTTCGCCAGGTCACAGAACACCTGGTGAGAAGCGCCCACCGCGAGATTGAACGACCCGGCGGCGGTCACGCAGGACGGCGAGACGCTGTCCGTCAGCGTGATCCCGGTGACCGGGACCGTGCCCGTGTTCGTCACGGTGATCCGCCAGTACGCGGTGTTCCCGGACGGGATCGTGGTGCTCTTCGCCCACGGACCCGGACCACCCTCGGCGCAGTCGGCCGCGTTGGTCGAGGTGCAGACCTCCTTGTTGATGCTCACCGACGGAACAACCGGCGGCGTCACGTCGACGGTCGCCTCGGACGGCGGCGTCGTGATCGTCTCCCCGTCGGGACCGGGGAACGAGGCGGTCACCGTGTTGACAGTGTGCTGCGTGACGTTCGCCAGGCTGCAGAACACCTGACGCGACCCACCGACAGCCAGGTCGAACGTCCCCGCAGCGCTCACACAGGACGGCGAAACACTGTCCGCCAGCGTGATCCCCGTGACCGGGACCGTGCCCGTGTTCGTCACCGTGATCCGCCAGTACGCCGTGTTGCCGGAAGGAACCGTGGTGCTCTTCGCCCACGGACCCGGACCACCCTCGGCGCAGTCGGCCGCGTTGGTCGAGGTGCAGACCTCCTTGTTGATGCTCACCGACGGAACAACCGCCGGCACATCGACCGTCGCCTCCGACGGCGGCGTCGTGATCGGACCCTCCGGACCCGGGAAGGTGGCCGTCACCGTGTTCACCGTGTGCTGCGTGACATTCGCCAGATCACAGAACACCTGGTGAGAAGCGCCCACCGCGAGATCGAACGTCCCCGCAGCCGTCACACACGACGGCGAAACACTGTCCGTCAGCGTGATCCCCGTGACCGGGACCGTGCCCGTGTTCGTCACCGTGATCCGCCAGTACGCCGTGCTCCCGGACGGGATCGTGGCGGCCTTCGCCCACGGACCCGCACCACCCTCGACACAGTCAGCGACGTTCGTCGAGGTGCAGACCTCCTTGTTGATGCTCACCGACGGAACAACCGCCGGCACATCCACCGTCGCCTCCGACGGCAGGGTCGTGATCGGACCGTCCGGACTCGGAGCGGTCGCCGTCACCGTGTTCACCGTGTGCTGGGTGACGTTCGCCAGGTCACAGAACACCTGACGCGACGCACCGACCGCGAGGTCGAACGTGCCGGCGGCCGTCACGCACGACGGCGAGACGCTGTCCGTCAGGGTGATCCCGGTGACCGGAATCGTCCCGATGTTGGTCACGGTGATCCGCCAGTACGCCGTGCTCCCGGACGGGATCGTGGTGCTCTTCGCCCACGGACCCGCACCACCCTCGACACAGTCAGCCGCGTTCGTCGAGGTGCAGACCTCCTTGTTGATGGTCAGCTCCGGCAGCGGAGGCGGCGTCACCTCCACCGTCGCCTCCGACGGCGGCGTCGTGATCACCTCCCCGGCAGGACCGGGGAACGATGCCGTGACCGTGTTGATGGTGTGCTGCGTGACATTCGTCAGATCACAGAACACCTGGTGAGAAGCGCCCGCCGCGAGATCGAAGGTCCCCGCAGCGGTCACACACGACGGCGAGACACTGTCCGCCAGCGTGATCCCGTTCACCGGAACGGTCCCGGTGTTGGTCACCGTGATCCGCCAGTACGCGGTGCTCCCGGCCACGACCGTGGTGCCCTTCGCCCACGGACCCGCACCACCCTCGACACAGTCAGCGGCGTTCGTCGAGGTGCAGACCTCCTTGTTGATCTCCAGCGACTGCACGTCCGCCGTCGCCTCGGACGGAGGCGTGGTGATGATCTCCCCACCCGGACCGGGGAAGGAGGCCGTCACGAGGTTCACCGTGTGCTGGGTGATGTTCGGCAGGTCGCAGAACACCTGATGGGACGCCCCCACCGCGAGATCGAACGTCCCCGCGGCGGTCACGCAGGACGGCGAGACGCTGTCCGTCAGGGTGATCCCGGTGATCGGGACCGCACTGGTGTTGGTCACCGTGATCCGCCAGTAGGCGGTACCGCCGGGTACGAGCGTCGCGTTCTTCGCCCATGGACCCGGGCCACCACTCACGCAGTCGGCGGCGTTCGCCGAGGTGCAGATCTCCTTGTTGATCTCCAGCTTCGGGGCGCACTCCGGGCCCGGGGTCACCTCGAAGGTGACGATGTTGGAGGTGACGGGGATCCCGCCATTGGTGACGGCGTAGGCCTCGTTGGAGATCGAGGTGACGGAGCAGTCCGGGGTCACCTTGGTCTCGTAGCAGATCTGCGGGGCGTCGCCGACGAAGGTCACCTGCATCACCGGCTGGTTGCCCGGGGTGAAGGACGAGCCGTTGACGAGGTCGATGTTGCCGATCACCTGGATCGGTTGGTCGGCGATCGGGACGGAGGAGATGTCCGCCGTGCCCGTGGCCGGGTCGAACGGGAACGTGCCGATCGGGGTGCCGCCGGCGGACAGCACGGTCACCGTGGAGTTGGCGAAGTCGACGGTCGTCGGATCGATGTTGAAGAGACTGACCGTCCCGTAGGACCTCACGTGCCCGGTAGCCCCGTCGCAGTAGTACGCCGACGGGTTGATGGTGCTCTGCGCCTTGGTCTTGAGGCAGGGCGAGGCACCGGTGATCGGGTCGATGGAGAACAGGACGCCGACGTCGCCGAGGCTGTACTTGCACTGGCCGTCGTAGGCGAAGCCGTACGGGCTGGTGTTGCCGCCGTTGACGTTGGGCGGGCCGTTGACGACGCCGTTGGTGCCGTACTGGGAGCAGGGGGCCTGGGTGTTCCAGTCGTAGCAGAACTCGGAGCTGTTCAGGGTCGGAGTGTTGCCCTGGTAGATCCAGAACGGGAACTCGGTCTCCAGGTGCCCGTTGGGGGCGGTAATGGTCAGCGGGACCTGGTAGTTGGCTTCGCCGGGGGCGACGTTGGTGCTGACCAGGGCCTGCAGGCCGGGGGGCGCGGCGATCGGGTCGCCCGCGAAGTCGAAGCAGACGACGGTGCCGACCGGCGGGGTGACCCGCCCTTCGACGCCGCCCACCACGGTGCAGACGCCGATGGCCGTGCCCGAGGAGTTGTAGATCGCGAAGACGTTGTCGACCCGGGCGGGGTCGACGCCGAGGGGGGTGACCACGATCTTGGGGACGGTCCAGCCGGCGCAGGCGAGGCCGGTCGCCGGGTCGAAGCAGCCCATCAACGACGGCAGCGGAGCCCGCTGGTTGTCGGTCACGTAGACCTTGCCGTTGATGACCGTCATCGTGCCGACGTAGTCACCGGGGAAGCCGCCCTGGCCCTCGTTCGGGGGCAGACCGATCTCGAAGGTGCCGCAGGGGGCGTTGGCGGCGCGGTCGTAGCAGAGGATCTCGCCGGTGCCGGAGACGACGTAGTCGAACCCGCCGGGGACCTCGACCACACCGCCGATGACCGTGCCGAGGCCCTCCTGGAGCGGGGTGAAGCCGCAGCTGGCCTGGGCCTGGAGGTCGATGCAGCCGATGCCGATGAGCGCGGGGGTGACCCGGCTGACGGCGGCGTAGTACAGCTTGGAGCCGGACTGCACGTAGGTCGGGGTCCGGGTGCTGCCGAGGTCCCCGGTAGTGCCGTTGGGCACCGAGGAGTTCAGCGGCTGGGGCCAGCTGGCGGGCGCGCCGCTCGGGGTCGGGCAGGGGCCGCTGGTCGACAGGTCGGTGCAGACGACGCTGGCCGGGCTCGCGAACCCGTGGTGGTAGATGTTCCAGGCCTCGGGCGTGGCGACGCCGTTGATGGTGGCGGTGTAGAGGATGGGCGTGAAGCCGTCGCCGCCGGTGGCCGTGTTGACCGGGGTGAGGGGCGCCGGGATCGGGACCACCTCGCCGGTGGCCGGTGCGGAGAGCCTCGGGTTGGTCGCCTGGACGACGTTGGTGGCCGGGCCCTGGTCGGTGGTGGAGAAGGTGGCGCCGCCGTCGGTGGACCACTGCCTGGTGAAGCCCGGCGGCGCCTGGAGCGTGTCGGGCACGTAGATCTGGGACTCCGGGGCGCTTCCCGGGCCGCCCTGGATGGGGTCGGTGACGGTGGTGGAGACCGGCACGTTGTCCGGGTTGGTGGCGGAGACGACCCAGCGGATGACGTCGCCGTGGGTGGTGGTGGTCGTGCTGCCGGTGGTGAGGTCGGTGCCGGTCTTCTCCAGGGTCACCGGCAGCTGACGGCCCTGCCGGTCTCCCTGACGGTCCGACGGGTGCGCCGCGGCGGGCCGGTCGGTCACCGCGGCGGCGTGGCCGACGGCGAGGGCCGGGGTGGTCAGCGACGCGACGGCGGCGGCGAAGGCCGCCACCAGGGTGACGAGCCGGCCCGGTGGTCGGTGGGCGGAGCGTCCGTCAGGTCTGGAACCCGGGGCCGGGGGTGTGGGCGGACAACGCGTCATCAGAGGTCCTTTCGACCCTGCGCTCATGTTCGGGGGATGGCGGGGAAGGGAAGCCAGAGAGCACAGTTCGATTTGATGATGTTCTGACGAGACGTCCGATTTGTATGACAAAGGCCAGGTTCACTCTGCGGCCACCCAGGAGCACTCAGACGGATGCCAGGACTTGACGGAAAGATGGCCAGACTGAGCAACTGTCACCGCGCGTGACCGGATCTCCGCATGCCGAATGTCCGGCGGCGGCGACGCCATCCGGCTTGCACATGGCGCCACGATGGTGCCACTATGACGCCATGGACCTCACTCCGTATGTCGAGAATCTGCGTCGCGAACTCGCGGTGGCCGCCGAGGCCGGCGGGGAGGATGCGCGCGCGCTGGCCGAGCGGCTCACCGCACCGCTGGAGGCGGCGGCCCGGCTGACCATGCTCAACGTGCTCTCCGCCGCGTCGGACGAGATCACCCGCGAGCTCGCCCCGGGCTCGGTCGACGTACGGCTGCGCGGGCTGGACCCCGACTTCGTGGTGACCCTCCCGCCGGCCGCCGCCGGGCCCGCGGAGCCTGCCGCACCGGTCGAACCGTTCACGGCGCCGGTGCCCGCCGACGGCGAGGAGGGCGCCACCGCCCGCGTCAACCTGCGGCTGCCGGCCCACCTCAAGGCGCGCGCCGAGGAGGCGGCGGGCCGCGAGGGGCTCTCGGTCAACGCCTGGCTGGTGCGGGCGGTGGCGGGTGCGGTGGAAACCGGCGCGCGGCCGCGTCCGACGGGGAAGGTCCAGACCGTCGGCCAGAGCGTGACCGGCTGGGTGCGCTGACCGCGCCACGGGAACGGCCGGAGGCGGTTCACTCTCCACGAGTGAACCGCCTCCGGCCATTCCGCACGGGCCGGGCCCCACGTGCACCCAGGCCGACGGACGCGACCGCTCGCGCTGCAGCCGGATACCAGTGAGGGAGACGGCCGCCCCCGATCCCGGAGGCGGGCATCCCCTAGGGGATCGGGGCACCACCCCGGGGAACCGTCGGGGGCCGACCCCTCCCCAAGGCGTAGCCGCCCGGCCGAAGCCGTGCGACTTGATGGGGAGAAGAGGTCGGACCCCGGTCTGACGAACTGTCATCCGGACGCTGAGAGAGTTTCAACCACCGGACAAATGGCGGTAGTTGGAGACACCTTCCGCCCGGCCAAGGGGAGGTTGGCGCAGTGGGGACGTCAAGGAACGGAGCCGTCCGCCTGGCGGCGGTCGCGCTGGCGGGGGCGGGCCTGGTGATCGGCATGGTCCCGGCGGCGCAGGCGCAGGGCACCGCCGGCCCGGTGACGGACGCGGAACGGCGGGTCGACCGGGCGGCGCTGGACGCCGGCCTGCAGGCGGTGGTGGCGCCGGGCGGTGCCACCGCCGCGCTCGGCCGGGTGAGCGAGAGCGGCCGGACCCTCTGGAGGGGCGCGGCCGGAACCGGCGACCTCACCACCGGCGAGCCCGCCTCGGCCCGCGACCGCTTCCGGATCGGCAGCGCCACCAAGACCTTCGTGGCGACGGTCGTCCTCCAGCTGGTCGCGGAGCACCGGATCGGCCTGGACGACCCGGTGGAGAAGCACCTGCCCGGCGTCGTGCACAACGGAGCCGCGATCAGCCTCCGCCAACTGCTCAACCACACCGGCGGCATCTTCAACTACACCTCGGATCCGGCCTTCGCCTACGAGGACGAGGCCTCCTTCCGGACGTGGCTCAGCACCGACCGCTGGAAGTCGTGGACGCCGGCGGAGCTCGTCGCCGTCGCCGAGTCCCACCCGGCGTACTTCCCGCCGGGGCAGGACTGGCACTACTCCAACACCGACTACATCCTGCTCGGCATGCTCATCGAGCAGACCACCGGCCGCAGTTGGCAGCAGGAGGTGGACCGCCGGATCATCCGGCCGCTCGGCCTGCGCGAGACCACGATGCCGGAGAACGACCCCACCGTGCCCGGCCGCCACACCCACGGCTACGCCGGTCTGCCCGACGGCCCGGTGGACATCACGCTGTTCAACCCGAGCATCGCCGGCCCGTCCGGCGCCGGCATCTCCACCACCGCCGACCTCGCCACCTTCATGGCCGCCCTGCTCGGGGGCCGGCTGCTCGGACCCGCCGAGCTCGCCGAGATGAAGCGGACCACGGGCCTCGGCCTCGGCGCCGACTACGGCCTCGGCCTGGAGCGCACACCCACTCCGTGCGGAGACTTCTGGGGCCACCGCGGCGACAGCATCGGCTACAGCAGCGTCATGCTCAGCGATGACACCGGGAAGCGCCAGGTCGTGCTCTCCCGCAACCCGTACGACTCCGGTGGACCGGACGCCTCCGCGGCCGCCTTCACCGCCCTGGTGACCGCCGCGGCCTGCACCGGCCGGGCCGCCTAGATTCCCGGAGCGCCCAGATTCCCGGGCCGCCGGGAATTCGCTCAAGTCGCACGGGAGCGCCGGGCCGGAAGCCGCTTCACCGGAAGCCGTTTCATCGATCCCCCATTTAATGCCATGGACACGACAGAATAGCGGTGCACGCGCGGTGTCCGGCCTTGCCGTCGGCGCGGGCCGATGACAAGGCCGAACACCCTCGGGCACGAGCGTATCCCGTGCCCGGCCGGGACAGAAGGCGTTCGCCGGCCCATTCGATTCGCCGCGACCGCCGCGTCGACGACCTCGTCAACAACCTCGTCAACCAGCCGCTTACCGCATGTTTACCGTCTTTCATGTGTCATGAAGTAGGTTCCTGAACGCGCTAGTTGACGTCATGTCATACAAGCTGTCGGCTCGATGTCAATTTCTTGACAGGCCGCAAGTGCTGCTCATAGCCTGGCCGCGTCCTGGTTCCGGTACAACGGGGTGAAGATACGTACCGCGGCCTGTGGGCAGCACTTGCTCCGGGTTTCCTTTTTGCTACTTCTGTTTCCGCCAGCAACTTTCCCTGGCCGATTGCACGCAAAGGCGCTTTCGGGATTTCAAGACCCTTCTTCCTGCTTTGATTCACCGGCTCCCGCATGCGGGGCCGTCGTCATGCTGTCCAGAACTGCACGCTGCAGCGCCCGGCCCATTTCGGGGGGACCGGGAACGGTCTCCTGCGGCGAACCGTCCGGAATCACCAACATTCATTTGCGCATGGGGGGAGAGCCGATGTCGACGCGCCCAAAATCAGCGGCCAGGACGCTTGTCGAACTCTTGCGGTACCGAGCCGAGCACCAGCCCGACCAGGTCGGATACCGGTTCCTGAGTTTCTCGGGCACCGGGCAGCCGGAGGAATCGCTGCTGACCTGGAGCCGGCTGGACGCCTGGGCACGAGCCGTTGCCGTCACCCTGCGGGCGGAGGGCACCCCGGGAGACCGGGTCCTGATGCTCTGCCCGCCCGGGCTGGACTACGTGGCCTACTTCTTCGGCTGCCTCTACGGCGGATTCGTCCCGGTGCCGGCCTATCCGCCGGGGACGGCCAAGCACGTCGGTCGGGTACAGGCGATCGCCCTCAACTCGGGTGCACGGATCGTTCTCACGGACGAGTCCTCCGGCCTGGCGGACACCGCCCCGGCGATCGGCGACGGCACGGCCGGCGACGGCCTCGTGTCCCCGCTGTCGCGGGCCCGTTGGCTGCCCGCCGACGACCGGGTGCTGGACGGCCGGGAGGACGACTGGAGCGCTCCGCCGCTCACCGGTGAGGACACCGCGTTCCTGCAGTACACCTCGGGTTCGACCGCCACCCCGAAGGGGGTGATCGTCACCCACCGGAACCTGATCGCCAACGCCCGGGCCGCGCAGGAGGCCTTCGGGCTCACCGTCGAGAGCCAGTCCGTGAGCTGGCTCCCGCCGTACCACGACATGGGGCTGATCGGCGGCATCATCTGCCCGCTCCACACCGGCTACACCGTCACCCTGATGGCCCCGGTGTCCTTCGTCCGGGAACCGGCGGTGTGGCTGGAGGCCATCAGCCGCTACCGCGGCACCGTCAGCCCGGCGCCGAACTTCGCCTACCGGATGTGCGTCGAGCGGGTGACGGACGAGGTCAAGGACCGCCTGGACCTGTCGAGTTGGGTCTCGGCGCTGAACGGGGCCGAACCGGTCCAGCCGGAGGTGCTGGACCGCTTCGCGGCGGCCTTCGAGCGCTGCGGATTCCGCCGGACCAGCTTCTACCCGTGCTACGGGCTGGCGGAGAGCACCCTGCTGGTCTCGGGCGCGCGGCCGCAGGGCGATCCGCTGGTGCGCCACGTCTCGAAGCCGGAGCTGGAGCAGGGCCGGATCAGGCCACCTCATGACCTGAACTCGGTTCAGTCGCTGGCGAGTTCGGGCGAAGTCGCGTCGGACACCGAGGTGGCGATCGTGGCCCGGGAACGGGGCGAGGTGCTGCCGCCGGGCGAGGTCGGGGAGATCTGGGTCCGCGGGGAGAGCGTCGCGGCCGGCTACTTCGAGGCGCCGGAGGCGACGGCGGAGACCTTCGGCCTCCGGCTGGCGAACGGCGAGGGTCCGTACCTGCGCACCGGCGACCTCGGGGTGCTGATGGACGGCGAACTGTTCGTCACCGGCCGGGCCACCGATCTGATGATCTTCCGTGGGCGCAACGTCTATCCGCAGGACGTCGAGGCGACCTGCACCGACAGCGATCCTTCGCTCGGGGCGGTCCGGGCCGCGGCCTTCACGGTCGAGGCGGACGGCGAGGACGTGCTGGTCGTCGTCCAGGAACTGCCGCGCGGGAGGGTGAGCGCCGAGCTGGCGAGCGGGCTCACCACGACGATCCGCCGGCGGATCTCCGAGGTGCACCAACTGCAGGTGCACGACGTGGTGCTGGTACCCGCCCGCAAGATCCCCACCACCTCCAGCGGCAAGGTCCAGCGCCGGGCGTGCAAGGCCCAGTACCTGGAGGGTTCGCTGCCCGTGGTCCGTCCGGCGGCCGCCCGCCCGGCCCCCGCCGCCGCGGTCCAGGAAGCGGCCGCGATCCCGGCCCCGACTCCGAACCCGGCCGCGACTCCGGCCCCGGTCGGGCAACCGGCCGACGGCCGCGCGACGGCCGCCGCGCGGACCAGGACCGCCGCCGAGATCGAGGACCGCCTCAGGGGACTGATCGCCGCCGGCGCCCGGCTCGACCTGCACGAGGTGGCCGCCGACGAGCCGTTCACCTCGTACGGGATCGACTCGATCCAGGCGGTCTCGCTGGCCGGCACGCTCTCCGAGTGGCTCGGGCACCACGTGCCCGACACGCTCGTCTGGGAGCACCCCACGCCGGCCGCCGCGGCCCGCGCACTGGCCGAGGAACTGCGGGCGGCGAACGCCCTGTTGTCTCCGGACCAGGATCCCGCCCAGGACCTGGCCCAGGACCCGGCGCGGACGGCGCCGACGGTCCGGGGCGGGGCCGAGGACGCGATCGCGGTGATCGGGGTGGGGTGCCGGTTCCCGGGCGGAGTGACGGGCGCGGACGGCTTCTGGGACTTCCTGGCCCGCGGGGGCTCGGGGATCACCGCGATCCCCGAGGACCGCTGGGACGTCGAGGAGTTCTTCGACGAGGAGGCCGGCGCACCGGGACGCATGTACGTGCGCCACGGCGGATTCGTCGACGGTGTGCGGGGCTTCGACGCCGGCCTGTTCGGCATCCCGCCGCGTGAGGCGATGGGCATCGACCCGCAGCACCGACTGGTGCTGGAGGTGGCCTGGGAGGCGCTGGAGCACGCCGGGGTGGCACCCGACTCGCTGCGCGGCAGCCGCACCGGTGTGTTCGTCGGCATGGGCGGCAGCGACTTCCAGCGTCTGGGCGCCGGGGACGTGTCGCTGATCGACGCCTACTCGGCAACCGGCAGTTCGGCGAACTTCGGCGCCAACCGGCTCTCCTACGTGCTGGGCCTGGAGGGCCCGAGCATGGTGGTGGACACCGCCTGCTCCTCCTCCCTGGTGGCCCTGC